>NZ_PDWK01000036.1 GCF_010093135.1 Pseudoxanthomonas taiwanensis
TCCGCCAGGCCAAGTACGCGCGGCGCTACCTGGCCGAAGCCGCCTACCGGTTCAACCGTCGCTTCCGCCTGCATGAGATGCTGCCGCGACTGGCCACCGCCATGCTGCGCTGCAAGCCTTGCCCCGAGCCGGTCTTGCGCGCTGCGAGCAATTTTCATGGCTGAGGGTCGGGGCTAATCAGGTTTCGTTTTGGGCAAGGCGGCGGCGCGCATCGCCGCCGGCGATGCCGCCGCCGGCGCGTCCTGGCGCGCCGGAAGGTTCGCGCAGTTCGGCGCAAATCGGCTTGTGCGACGCGAAACCGGCGCCGCGCGCGGATGCTTCCGCGCCCCTCCGCCGCGGCGGCGCGTGCGTGCCGAAGGTCAGGCGCCGCGTCGCCGCGCGTGTGGATGGCGAAACCGACGCCGTGCGAAAAACCGCTTGTTTTCCGCATCCGATTGCAAGGCGTGCAACGCGTGCGCCGACGCGCGCGGCGCGTCGCCGCCGACGGTGCGCGGCGCGCGGCCGCCGACGCGGGCGAAGTGGCGGGGAAAATTTGTCGCGCGGGTGTTGACAGTAAAAAAAACCGTGATTAGGTTTCGCCCAGCAGACGCTGCCTGCCGAAGCGAGTGATTCGAATCAACAAGACAACGGGAAGCACAACCAGGACATCCGCCAGGAACCTGAGCACGGTGGATGCGCTCCGCTTCCCTCCGAAAAACGCAGCGATTCCCCGAAACGTCACCCGCGTCCCCGCACGACGCGGGTGTTCCCGTATCCGTCCCGACGTGCGTACCGCGCCGACGGATGCCCCCCGGCGGCTGTCGCCGTGGGTTTTCGCGACTGGGCGTTACCCATCCGTAGTTCACTGACGAGGAGCCAGCCATGGCAACGAAGAAAGCTGCGAAGAAGCCGGCCGCCAAGAAGGCGGTGAAGAAGACCGCCAAGAAGGCCACCGCCAAGAAGGCCGTCAAGAAGACCGCCGCCAAGAAGGCGGTGAAGAAGACCGCGAAGAAGGCTGCCGCCAAGAAGGCCGTGCGGAAGACCGCCGCCAAGAAGGCGGTGAAGAAGACCGCCAAGAAGGCCACCAAGAAGACCGCCGCCAAGAAGGCGGTGAAGAAGACCGCCAAGAAGGCCGCCGCGAAGAAGCCGGCCGCCAAGAAGCCGGCCGCGAAGAAGGCCGCCAAGAAGCCGGCCCGCAAGAAGCCGGCCCCGGTTGCGCTGCCGGCCACCCCGGCTCCGCTGATCTGAAGCAAGCCCCGATAACCGGACGAATGATGGCCTCCTCCCCGAAGCCCAGCGGGGAGGGGGCTTTTTTGTGGGGCGCGGAAGGTGCGGCCCTCAGCGCGGCGAGGCGGCGGCCTTGCCCGAGGCGCCGCCCTGGCGGGCCGGCCGGCTGGACGGCGCGGCGCCCTCGGCCATCAGGTTGTCCGCGCCGAACTCCACGTCCAGCCAGCGCTGCGGCGGCAGCCCCAGCGCCTGGTCGAGGATGGTCGGCAGCAGGCCGGAGGGCACGCTGCTTTCGCTGTTCCAGAGGATGGCCACGCCCAGGTCGCGGCCGGGGACCAGGGCGACCATGCCACGGTAGCCCTGCACCGCACCGGCATGGAACACCACTTCCTCGCCGGCGTAGTCGAACACGCGCCAGCCGAGCGCGTAGCTGGCCGCGTTGAGCCGCTCGCGGCGCCAGCCCGAGCGCATCTCGCCCGGCGTGGACACCACCGGGGCGTGCAGGGTGGCCAGCAGCGGCGCCGGCAGCACGTCCGGGCGGTGCCCGGTGTGCGCCAGCAGCCATTGCGCCATGTCGGAGGCACTGGCGTTGACGCCGGCGGCCGGCGCCAGGCGGTAGTAGGTGGGCTTGGGCGTGACCGCGACCCAGCCGTTTCGGCTGCGCACGTGCGGTCGCGCCCAGCGCGGGCTGCCGAGGATGCCGGCCAGGCCCACGCTGGCGTCGTGCATGCCCAGCGGCTCCAGGATGCGGCGCTTGACCGCCTGCTCGTAGAAGTCGCCCGAGGCGGCGAAGACCACGTCGCCGATCAGGCTGAAGGCCACGTTCTGGTAGGCATAGCAGTCGCCCGGCGTGCAGCCCAGCGGCGCGTCGGCCAGCTTCCGCGCCACCTGGTAGTACTCGGCGTTGCCCTCGATGTCGCGGTCGAACGCGTTGTGCGCCTTCAGGCCGACCCGGTGGCTGAGCACGTCGGCCACCGTCACCCTGCGCGTGGCCTCCTCGTCGGCCAGGCGGAAGCCGGGCACGTAGTCGGCCACGCGGCTGTCCCAGCGCAGGTGGCCGTCGTGGACCAGCAGCCCGGCGAGGGTGCCGGCGAAGGCCTTGGAGAGGGAGGCCAGGCGGAACACGGTGTGGGCGTCCACCGGCTCCGGCTGCGAGACGTCGGTGACGCCATAGCCGCGTGCGCTGAGGATGCGCCCGTTGTGCACGATGGCCATGGCCATGCCCGGCACGCGCTGGCCCTGCACCAGCTGTTCGGCCATGGCCTCGAAGCGGCCCACGTCGAAACCCGGCGCCAGCGGCAGCGGCGCGCGGCCGGACACCGGGCGGTAGGGAGCGGGTTGCGCGGGGGCCGGCTGCTGCAGCGCCGGATCGGGAAGCGTGGGCGTCTGCGCCGTGGAGGGCAGCGCCATGGCAAGCAGCATCGTCACCGATGCCAGACCCAGGGAGGCTGCCCTCAGCGTTCGCGTACCGCCCGACGATGGCTTGGGTCGACGCACGCGCCCGTTTCTCATCGCTGTGGTGCCTTACTCTACTGCTGCGGCCGATTCTAGCGCCGGGGTTAGCGGATTGCACAAACCAGGAGAAGATGAATGGGCAGTTTCTTGATCCTGCTGGTGTTTTTGGGTGGCCTGGTGTTGCTCGCCGGGTGGGCGATCGGCCTGTACAACACGCTGGTGAAGCGCCGCAACGCCTGGCGCAACGCCTTCGCGCAGATCGACGTGCAGCTGCAGCGGCGCTTCGACCTGATCCCCAACCTGGTGGAGACGGCCAAGGGCTACATGGCGCATGAGCGGCAGACACTGGAGGCCGTGGTCGCCGCGCGCGCGGCGGCGCAGTCCGGCCTGGCCGCCGCCAAGGCGCATCCGGGCGATCCGGCAGCGATGGCGCAGCTGGCCGCTGCGCAGGGCCAGCTGGAGAGCACGCTGGGCCGCCTGCTGGCGGTGGCCGAGGCTTATCCGGACCTGAAGGCCAACCAGAACATGATGCAGCTGCACGAGGAGCTGACCAGCACCGAGAACCGGGTGGCGTTCGTGCGGCAGGCCTACAACGACGCGGTCATGGCCTACAACAACCAGCGTGAGACCTTCCCCTCGGTGCTGCTGGCCAACGCCTTCGGCTTCGGCCCGGCGGCGCTGCTGGAGATCCCCGCCGCCCGGCCGGAGGTGCGCGAGGCGCCGAAGGTGCAGTTCTGAGCCTGCGGGTGCGGCCTTGAACTTCTTCGAGCACCAGGAGGCGGCCCGCCGCAGCTCCACGCGGCTGGTGCTGCTGTTCACGCTGGCCGTGGCCGCCATCGTCGGCGCGGTGGACGTGGTGGTGTGGCTGGCCAGCGGCAGCGTCGAGGCCGTGGTGGCGGCCAGCCTGCTCACCGGCGCGGTGATCGGGCTGGGTTCGCTGTACCGCATCGCCTCGCTGCGCGGCGGTGGCGCGGCGGTGGCCGCGCAGCTGGGCGGCACGTGGGTGCCCGAGGACACCCGCGATCCCGCGTTGCGCCGCCTGCGCAACGTGGTCGAGGAGGTGGCCATCGCCTCCGGCGTGCCGGTGCCGCGCCTGTTCGTGCTGGAGCAGGAGGCCGGCATCAACGCCTTCGCCGCCGGCTACGGTACCGCGGACGCGGCCATCGCCGTCACCCGCGGCGCCCTGGACCGGCTCAACCGCGACGAGCTGCAGGCGGTCATCGCCCACGAGTTCAGCCACATCCTCAACGGCGACATGCGCCTGAACATCCGCCTGATGGGCGTGCTGTTCGGGATCATGATGCTGAGCCTGATCGGCCAGCGGATCCTGCTGCATGCCCCGTCCGTGCGCGGGCGCAACAGCAACGCCAGTGCGGTGCTGGCGGTGATGCTGGCGGCGCTGGTGGCGATCGTGATCGGCAGCCTCGGCGTGTTCTTCGGCCGCCTGATCCAGGCCGCGGTCAGCCGCCAGCGCGAGTACCTGGCCGACGCCTCGGCGGTGCAGTTCACCCGCCAGCCGGCGGCGCTGGCCGGCGCGCTGAAGAAGATCGCCGGCCTGCACGCCGGCGCGCGCCTGGAGGACCGCGCCGGCGCCGGCGAGGTGGCGCACATGCTGTTCGCCCAGGGCTTCCACCTGGCCGGTTGGATGGCCACCCACCCGCCGCTGCTGGAGCGCATCCGCCGCCTGGATCCGTCCTTCGACGCGCGCCAGCTGCAGGCCCTGCAGGCGCGCTGGGCGGCCACGCCGCCGGACGGCATGGCCGAGGACCTGGCCCTGGGCCTGGTGGCTGCGGGCGACGCGCGGCCGCCGCCGCTGCCGGCGGCCGGTGCCGAGGTGGAGGGGGCGCCGCCGACGGTGGCGCGCCAGGTCGCCGCGCCGGCGGACGACGACTACGACCACGCCCACGCGCTGGCGGCCAGCCTGGACCCGGAGCTGTGCGCGCTGGCGCGGCGGCGCGACAGCGCCATGGCGGTGCTCGCCGCGCTGCTGCTGGAGGCCGACCCGGAGCTGGCCGGCCGCCAGCGCGCGCTGCTGGCCGAACGCTGCGGGCCGGCGTTGGCGGAACAGGCGCAGGCCGTGCACGAACGGCGCCTGGCCGGCCTGCATCCGATGCTGCGCCTGCCGCTGGCGGCGCGGGCCTTCCCGGCGCTGCGCCAGCGCCCGCGGCCGGAACTGGACGCCTTCCTGGCCGCGGCCGACGCCATGGTCCATGCCGACGGCCGGGTGTCGGTGTTCGAGTACTGCCTGGGGCGGCTGCTGCAGGTGCAGGTGCGCGAGGCGCTGGACCCGGCGCGCCACGCCCGCTTCGGCCGGCGCAAGGCGCCTGGCGTGCGCGCCGAGTTCGCCACCCTGCTGGCGGTGCTGGCCGAGGCCGGCCATCCTGGCGATCCGGACGGCGCGCGCCGCGCCTACCTGGCCGGCCTGCAGCGGGTGCTGCCGCGCGACCACCTGCCGTACGCGCCGCCGGCCGCCGGAGTGCAGGCGCTGGACGTGGTGTGGGAGCCGCTGGATGCGCTGGCGCCACCGGCCAAGCAGGTGCTGGTGGAGGCGCTGGTGGACGCGGTCTCGCACGACGGCCGCGTCACCGTGGCCGAGGCGGAGCTGCTGCGCACCGTGTGCGCCGTGCTGCACTGCCCGCTGCCGGCGCTGCTGTCGCACTGAGGCGACGGCTGGTGCCGGCCTAGGCGGCACCGGCCGCGCGCAGGGCCAGCGTCTGCCAGCGCACCAGGTCGGCGGCGCGCTCGGCGATCATGATGGTCGGGGCGTTGGTGTTGCCGCCGGGCAGCTCCGGCATCACCGAGGCGTCCACCACGCGCAGGCGCTCGACGCCGTGCACGCGCAGCTGCGGATCCACCACCGCGTCCGCGTCGCGGCCCATGCGGCAGGTACCGGCCGGGTGGTAGATGGTCTCGGCCTTGGCCCGCACGAACTCGGCCAGCTCCGTGTCGGTCAGGTCCTCGCGCGGCGGATGGATCGGCGCGCCGCGGTAGCGGTCGAAGGCCGGCTGCGCCAGCAGCTCGCGGGAGAGCCTGGCGCACTCGACCATCATGCGCAGATCGAAGCCCTCCGGGTCGGACAGGTAGTTGGCCTGGATCCGCACCGGGCTGCGCGGGTCGGCGTCGCGCAGCAGGATGCGGCCGCGGCTGCGCGGGCGCAGGAAGCAGGCGTGCACGGTCAGGCCGTCGCCGGGCAGGCGGTTGCGGCCGTGGTCGTCGAGCATGGCCGGGACGAAGTGGAACTGCACGTCCGGGCGGTCGTCGGTGGCCAGGGCCGAGCGTACGAAGCCGCCGGCCTCGGCGATGTTGCTGGTGCCGGCGCCGCGGCGGCCACGCAGGAAGTAGTCGAAGGCGATCTTCAGCTCGCTGGCACGGTCGTAGCTCAGGCCCGGCGGGCAGTGGCGCAGGGTGCAGATGTCCAGGTGGTCCTGCAGGTTGGCGCCCACCCCGGGCAGATCGACCACCACCGGGATGCCGTGGGCGCGCAGCTGGTCGGCCGGGCCGATGCCGGAGAGCATCAGCACCTGCGGCGAGTTGACCGCGCCGGCGCTCAGCAGCACCTCGCCGGCGGCCCCGGCGCGGTGCACGCGGCCGCCTCGGGCGTACTCCACGCCGCGGGCGCGCCCGCCCTCGACCACGATGCGCAGCACCAGGGCGCCGGTGACCACCTCCAGGTTCGGACGGCGCCGGGCCGGGGCCAGGTAGGCGGCCGCGGCCGAGCAGCGGGCGCCGTCGCGCTGGGTCACCTGGTAGAAGCCGAAGCCCTCCTGGGTGGGGCCGTTGAAGTCGTCGTTGCGTGGCCAGCCGGCCTGCACCCCGGCCTCGACGAAGGCCTCCGAGAGCCGGTTGCGGTGGCGCAGGTCGGACACGCACAGCGGACCGTCGGCGCCGTGCAGCGGCCCGGCGCCGCGGGTGTTGCCCTCGGCGCGCAGGAACCAGGGCAGCACCGCCTCCCAGTGCCAGCCGTCGGCGCCGGCGCGCGCCCAGGCGTCGTAGTCGCCGGGCACGCCGCGGGTGTAGCACATGGCGTTGATCGAGCTGCAGCCGCCCAGCACCTTGCCGCGCGGCCACCACAGGCGGCGGCCGTGCAGCCGCGGCTCCGGCTCAGTGTAGTAGTCCCAGTTGATCCGGCGCTGGTTGACCAGCCGGCCCAGCCCCGCGGGCATGTGGATGAACGGGTGCCAGTCGCGCGGCCCGGCCTCCAGCAGCAGCACCCGACAGGCCGGGTCCTCGCTCAGCCGGGCGGCCAGCACGCAGCCGGCCGAGCCGGCGCCGACGATCACGAAGTCGTACATGGTCCCCCCCACCGGCCGCCTGGCGGCCCCGGTCCGGAATGCTGCAGGCGCCGGCGGCCGGCGCGCAAGTGCGGGCGGGGGTGTTGGCGATGTTGCAGTGCATCGGATACCGTGCGCGCTCTGGAAGCCCGCCGGCGGTGGCCTTCGGGCATGCGCCTCCCCCAGGAAGTCCCACATGAATCCAGCAGACGCGGCGTCCTCCCGGCTCGGCCGGTTCCGCTCGGCGCTGTCCGAATACCCCCCACTGCTGTGGGCGTTCGTCTATTTCTTCTGCCTGCTCAGCGGCTACTACGTGCTGCGCCCGGTGCGCGAGGCCATGGCCGCCTCCAGCGACATCGAGGCGATCTTCCCGCACGCCATGGTGGCCTTCTTCGCCGCGCGCGGGGTGCCGCTGGGCGAGTTCACCCTGCAGGTGATCTTCACCTCGGTGTTCCTGATCATGCTGCTGCTGCAGCCGGTGTACGGCTGGCTGGTCAGCCGCTACCCGCGCCGGGTGTTCCTGCCGGTGATCTATGGCTTCTTCATCGCCACCCTGCTGCTGTTCTACCTGATGTTCGACAGCGGCATGGCCGGGCGCGGCCTGGCCTTCATCCTCTGGATCACGGTGTTCAACCTGTTCGCGGTGGCCGTGTTCTGGAGCTTCATGGCCGACGTGTTCAGCAACGCCGAGGCGCGGCGCTGCTACGGCTACATCGGCGCGGCCGGCACCGTCGGCGCGTTCCTGGGGCCGGTGATCACCCGTACGCTGGTCGAGCGGGTCGGCATCGCCAACCTGATGCTGGTCTCGGCCGGGCTGCTGAGCGTGTGCATGGTCTGCATCCTGCGCCTGCGCCACTGGGCGGTGCTGCGCGAGCGGGAGCGGCGCCTGGCCAGTGGCGAGGTGCCGATGGGCGGGGAGATCATGGCCGGGCTGAAGCTGATCGCGCGCGAGCCGCTGCTGCGCTGGCTGGCCTTCATGGTGGTCATGGCGGTGGGCGTGGGCACGCTGCTGTACAACGAGCAGAACGCCATCGCCCGCACCGCCTTCGCCACCGCCGACGAGCGCGCCACCTTCTTCGCCACCCTGGACCTGGCGGTCAACACCCTGACCCTGGTGATCCAGGTGTTCGCCACCCGGCCGCTGCTGTCACGCTACGGCATCGCCCCGGCGCTGCTGATCCCGGCCGCGGCGATCATCATCGGCTATTCCATCCTGGCCGCCTCGCCGTTGCCGCTGATGGTGGCCATCGTCCAGGTGGTGACCCGGGCCGGCGAGTTCTCGCTGGCCAAGCCGGCGCGCGAGACCATCTACACCCGGGTCGGGCGCGAGTGGCGCTACAAGGCCGGCGCCGCCATCGACACGGTGGTCTACCGCGGCGGCGACCTGGCCTTCGTCTGGCTGCACAAGCTTCTGTCGGCCTTCGGCTCGCACGTGGTGTTCGGCGGCGGCCTGCTGGTGGCCGGCGGCATGGCCTTCGGCGCCTGGCGGCTGCTGCGCGAGGAGGCCAAGCTGCCGTCCGAGCGCGCCGTGGCCGCCGCACCGCCGGAGGCCGCGCCGGCGGCCGGTTCCTGAGCCGGCACCGGCCGGGCCTCAGCCGCGGCCGGGCGGCCGCGGCGAGACGTGCAGGCGGATCACCGCGCGGAACACCACCCCGCCGCCCGGATCGCGCACCTGCACGGTGACGGGCAGGTCGTAGGGGGCGGCGGATTCGGCCGGCGGACGGTCCGGCGTGGCGATGGCGTGCATCCGCCCGCGTGCCTTCCGCAGGTACTCCACCTCCATCCCGCGCGGGATCCAGCGCATGCCCGCCGGCAGGCTGGCCTCGGCCATCAGCCCGGCCGCCAGTTCGGCCAGGTTGCACAGGGCGATGGCGTGGACCGTGCCCAGGTGGTTGGTCACGCGGCGGCGGTGCTCCATCACCGCTTCGCAGCGGCACGGCTCCAGCACGGCCACGCGCGGGGCGATGCTGGAGAAATACGGCGCCCGGAAGCACCCGGCGCGGGAGAACAGCCAGGCGCCACCAGGCCAGCGGCGCATGCGGCGGTACAGCTCGAGCAGGCGGTTGGGCATGTCGGATCCCCCCGGTTTCCAGGAGGCGGATACGACGACGGCGGGCCGAAGCCCGCCGCCGCCGTGGCTTGCCGGTGCGTGGCGGCCGGTCAGGCCGCTTCGCGCTTGGCGCCCGGCAGGTCGTAGTAGCTGGCCGCGCGCAGCTCGTGCACGTCGAACTCGTCCACGGTGATCGTGTCGAGGGTGACGCGGCGCAGCTCCTCCAGCAGCTTGCGCTCCTCGGCGGTGATCACGCCCTCGCGCACCGCCTCGTCCAGCTGGGCGTCGAACTCCAGCGCCTCGATGCCCTTGCTCTTGAGCGCCTTGAGGAACTTGCGCTCCACCGGCTCGGCCTGCACGGCCAGCGGCAGGTAGCTGGCGATGCGGCCCCCGGGGTTGTTCTCGCACGGGGTCAGGAACACGCCCTTGGCCAGACGGTCGCGCGCCTCGTTCGGGGTCATCAGCAGCGAGGCAACGCGGTGGTTCAGGCGGTCGCCCGGAGCCTCGGCGCGGCGGCCGAGCGGGAACACCAGCGCCCACAGCAGCCAGCCCACCGGGCGGATCGGGAAGTTGCGCAGCGCGTCCGAAAGCGCCTTCTCGATCACGTGGAAGCTGTTGTACATGCTCCAGGCCAGCAGCGGCTTGTCGGCCTCCGGCGCGCCCTCGTCGTGGTGGCGCTTGAGGACGGCGCTGGCCATGTACAGGTGGCTGAGCACGTCGCCCAGGCGGCCGGACAGCGACTCCTTGAACTTCAGCTTGCCGCCCAGCAGCAGCATGGACACGTCGGCCATCAGCGCCAGGTTGGCGGCGTAGCGGTCCAGCTTGCGGAAGAACTGGCGGGTGTAGGCGTCGCCCGGCACCTTGCCGAACCTGGAGCCGGTCAGGCCCATCCAGAACGAGCGCACGGCGTTGGAGATGCCGAAGCGCACGTGACCGGCCAGGCTCTCGTCGAAGGCGGCGATGGCGGCCTTGCGGTCCTTCTCCTGGGCGGCCTTCATCTCCTTCATGACCCACGGATGGCACAGGATCGCGCCCTGGCCGAAGATCAGCAGGCTGCGGGTCATGATGTTGGCGCCCTCGACGGTGATGCTGATCGGGGCGGCCTGCCAATTGCGGCCGGCGAAGTTGCGCGGGCCGAGGATGATGCCCTTGCCGCCGATGATGTCCATGACGTCGCTGGCGACCTCGCGGCCCATGGTGGTGCAGTGGTACTTGGCGATGGCCGACGGCACCGACGGCACGTCACCGCGGTCCACCGCTGCGGCGGTGGCCTGCGACAGTGCGCTGATGGTGAAGGCCTTGCCGCCGATGCGGGCCAGGGCCTCCTCCACGCCCTCGAAGCGGCCGACCGACAGGCCGAACTGCTTGCGGATGCGGGCGTAGGCGCCGGTGACCACCGCGCCGGCCTTGGCGCCGCCGGAGGCGGTGGACGGCAGGGTGATCGAGCGGCCCACGGCCAGGCACTCGTTGAGCATGTTCCAGCCCTTGCCGGCCATCTCCGCGCCGCCGACCAGCTGGGTCAGCGGGATGAACACGTCGCGGCCGCGGATCGGGCCGTTCTGGAACGGCGAGTTGAGCGGGAAGTGGCGCTTGCCGATCTCCACGCCCGGGGTGTCGCGCGGCACCAGCGCCAGGGTGATGCCGATGTCCCTGGTGTCGCCCAGCAGGCCGTCCGGGTCGTACATGCGGAACGCCAGGCCGATCAGGGTGGCCACCGGCGCCAGGGTGATGTAGCGCTTGTCGAAGGTCAGGCGAACGCCCAGCACTTCCTCGCCCTTCCACGTGCCCTTGCAGACGATGCCGTAGTCGGGGATGGAGGTGGCGTCGGAGCCGGCGAACGGGCCGGTCAGGCCGAAGCAGGGCACTTCCTCGCCCACGGCCAGGCGCGGCAGGTAGTAGTCCTTCTGCTCCTTGGTGCCGTAGTGGACCAGCAGCTCGCCCGGGCCCAGCGAGTTGGGCACGCCGACGGTGGAACTGACCACCGAGGAGATCGAGGCGATCTTCTGGATCACCTTGTGGTGGGCCAGCGCCGAGAAGCCCAGGCCGCCGTACTCCTTCGGGATGATCATGCCGAAAAACTTGTTCTTCTTGATGAAGTCCCACAGCTCGGGCGGCAGGTCGGCGTGGACGTGGGTGATCTCCCAGTCGTTGATCATCCGGCACAGCTCTTCCACCGGGCCGTCGAGGAAGGCCTGCTCCTCGGCGGTCAGCTCGGGCCTGGGATAGTCGAGCAGCTTCTGCCAGTCCGGATCGCCGGTGAACAGCTCGCCCTCGAAGCCGACCGAGCCGGTCTCCAGGGCGATGCGCTCGGTCTGCGACAGAGGCGGCAGGATCCTGCGGAACACGTTCAGCAGCGGTGCCACCAGCAGCGGCTTGCGGATGAACGGCAGCAGCAGCGGCACGGCGACGACCGCGGTGATGATCGCCAGCACCAGCGTGGTGGTCTGGTGGGCGCCCAGCAGCCAGCAGGCCCCCAGGCCGATGGCCATCAGGATGGTCCAGGTGATCAGGCGCATCCGGTGATAGGCGGCGATGCCGCTTATCAGCAGGAAGACCAGGATGGGTATGGCGATGGTCATGGACATGCTCCGGTGACGGATGGCGCTGGGCAGCCGGCCGACGGGCCGGGCGCGAAGGCCCGGTCCAGCTCCGCCAAGTAGTCCAGCACGGTGGTGGTAAACCTGTCGTTGTCGTCGCCGGCCAGCATATGCGTGGCGTCCGGCAACTGCACATGGCGCGCGTGTGGCGCCAGCGCGAGGAATTCGTCGATGGTGCGCGCGGACACCAGGTCACTGCGGCCGCCGCTGACCAGCAGCATCGGGCAGCGCACCGCGGCGGTGGCCGCGGCCAGGTCGTCCTGGTGGCGTTCGCCGTCGCGGGCCAGCTCGTCCACCAGGCGCGGGTCCCAGTGCCAGCGCCAGCGGCCGTCGTCGCCCTGGCGCAGCAGTCCGGCCAGCGCCTGCGGCGACTTGCGTGCGCGGTGCGGCAGGTAGGCGGCGACGGCGTCGGCCGCCTCGTCCAGCGAGGCGAAGCCGTCCGGGAAGGCGGTCATGAAGGCGAGGATGCGCGCAACGCCGGCGCTTTCCCAGCGCGGCGTGATGTCCACCAGGACCATGGCGCGGAACAGGCCCGGCCAGCGCGCCTCGGCCAGCAGGCCGAACAGCCCGCCCATCGAGGCGCCGACCAGCACCGGCGGGCGCGGCAGCTCGCCGGCCAGCACGATCAGGTCGTCGGTGAACTGGTGCCCGGTGTAGGGCAGGTCGGCCGGGTTGCGCCCGGACTGGCCGTGGCCGCGGGCGTCGTAGCTCAGCCCGGCGTGGCCGTGCGCGGCCAGGGTGGCGGCGGTGGCGGCCCAGGCGCCGCGGGTCTGGCCGAAGCCGTGCGCGTAGAGGATGTCGATGCCGGCCTCCGCTGCGGACGCGTGCCGGGTGGCGGCCAGCGTCACGCCGGCGCCCTCCAGCCGAAGGTCCTCGGTGGTCACGGATCGATGGTCCATACCTGATGGTATGGACCGCTTCGCGGCAAAGTCAATACGTCTGCGTATGGGGTCGCAAACGCGGTCGTGGCGGGCGCCGGAAGGTGTGGTTGCAGACGAAACTGCATACTGCAACGGACTGCGCCGTATGGTTAAATCCGGAAATGACCACGACCTCCGATACCGCGCCCGCCAGTCCCGCCCCGGCCCGGGGCCACCGCCTCAGCGCCGCCGACTGGGCGCAGGCCGCCCTGGACGTGATCGCCGAACAGGGCGTCTCGGCCGTCGCGGTCGAGCCGCTGGCCCGCCGCCTGGGCGTGACCAAGGGCAGCTTCTACTGGCATTTCCCCTCGCGCGACACGCTGCTGCAGGCGGCGCTGGACCGCTGGGAGGAGGTCGAGCAGGAGCAGGTGTTCGGCAGCCTGGAGGAGGTGGCCGACCCGCGCGAGCGCCTGCGCCAGTTGTTCCAGCTGGTCGGCCACGAGACCAAGCCGCACGCCATCTACAGCGAGCTGCTCAAGGCCCTGGACCATCCGGCGGTGCAGCCGGTGGTGCAGCGGGTCTCGCAGCGGCGCCTGGAATACCTCACCGCCTCGTTCCGCCAGGCCGGCCTGGGCCGCGCCGACGCCCAGCACCGTGCGCGCCTGACCTACGCGGCCTACGTCGGCTTCCTGCAGCTGCGCACCCAGCAGCCGAAGATGACCCACGAGGAGTTCGAGGAATACCTCGAGCACGTGATCAACACCCTGATCCCGCGCTGAGCCGTCGCACCGGCCGCCGCGGCGCGGCCGGCGCGCCGTCTCCTCGCCGGCGCCCAGCCGCCACGTTCCATGTGCATGTGCCCGGCGCGGATGCGCCGGCCGTGTCGGCGTGTCTCCGGTCCGCCCCCGATCGTCCGTTCCGGGCGTGGCCGGCGCGGGAGCACGCGTCGCGGCCGGACGCGGGCGTCGCGTCGCCGCTGACGCGGCTCCCCCGGGAACAATGGCGCCGGCGGCTCCGGCGCACGCCGGGACGCCCGGCCTTGCCGGGCAGGACCGGCCGCCCCGGTACGGTGGGCGGCCGGACGGGAGGGCGGCCCTACTGCGCGACGAAGGCGGGGCGGGTGAGGTTCTCCGGCGCGTCGCCGGTACACAGGACGTTGTCCTCGATGCGGATGCCGCCGTAGGGACGGAAGAAGTCCACCCGCGCCCAGTCGACCGCGTCGGCGTGACCGTTGGCCTTCACCTCGTCCAGCAGCAGGTCGATGAAGTAGATGCCCGGCTCGATGGTCACCACCATGCCCGGCTCCAGCACCCGGGTCATGCGCAGGTAGGGATGGCCCGGCGGGCGCTCGATGGTGCCGCCGCGGTCGCTGGCGGCAAAGCCGGCCACATCGTGCACCTGCAGGCCGATGGGATGGCCCAGGCCGTGCGGGAAGAACGCCGCGCTCACGCCGGTGGCCAGGGCCGCCTCCGGCGAGACCCTGAGCACGCCGAATTCGCGCAGGATGCCCATCAGCGCCAGATGCGCGTCCACGTGCAGCTGGCGGTAGTCGGCGCCGGCGCGCACCGCCGCGCACATGGCCTGCTGCGCGGCGTCCACCGCGTCGATCATGGCCTGGAACTCGCCGCCCGGATCGGCGGCGTAGGTGCGGGTGATGTCGGCCGCGTAGCCGCAGCAGCTGGCGCCGGCGTCGATCAGGAAACTGCGCCGCTCCGCCGGCGGGTCGCGGTCCAGCTGGGTGTAGTGCAGCACCGCGCCGTGCTCGTTGAGCGCGACGATGTTCTGGTAGGGCACCTCGGTGGCGTCCTGGCGCGCGGCGGCGCAGTAGGCCAGGTGGATGTCGAACTCGCTGGCGCCGGCGCGGAAGGCGCGCTCGGCGGCACGATGGGCGTGCGCGGCGATGCGCTGGGCCTGGCGCATCAGCGCCAGCTCGTAGGGCGTCTTGTACGAGCGCTGGTAGTGCAGGTAGTCCAGCGCCGCCGGCGGGTTGTTCGGCTGGTAGGCGCCCAGGGTGGACTGCGCCTCGCCGAGGATGGCGCAGCGCGACGGCGGGCCGGGCAGCAGCGGCAGGGCCTCCTCCGGGGTGCGGATCACGTGCACGTCCACGTGCTCCACCCACCAGCCGGAGGGCGCCTCCGGCACCACGTGCCAGTAGTCGAACGGCTGCAGGTAGACCAGCTTCGGGCGCTGGCCGGGGGTGTAGACCAGCCAGCTGTCGGTGACCTGGGTCAGCGGCACCCAGTGCTTGAAGTGCGGGTTGACCGCGAACGGATAGTCGCGGTCGTCGAACACCTGGTAGTGGCGGCGGCCGCTGGGGATGAGCAGGTGGTCGTGGCCGCTGCGGGACAGCGCCTCGTCGGCGCGCGCGCACAGCACCGCCAGGTGCTGCGGGTAGAGGGTGGCGGGATCGGCGGGTCGCATCGTCGCGCTCGGTGGCGGGGAAAGGACATAGTCTGCCCCAACCGCCCGCCGGGCGCGGCGCTCAGGAGGGCGGGTTGCCCGCCTGGACCCAGGCGCGCACCGCCGCGCGCTGCTCCTCGGCGATGGTCAGGAAGCGGAAGCCGCACCAGCTCTGCCCCGGCGTGTTGGCCGGGCCGATCCACAGCAGGTGCGCGCCGACCAGGACCGGCAGCGGCTCGCCGGCCTGGCCCAGGTCGAAGCGCAGCTGGTACAGCGCGTCCTCGCACAGGGGCGCGTGGGCCATGAGCAGCATGCCGGTTTCCGACAGGTTGCCCAGGTAGCCGACCACCTGGTCGGTCATGGTGTCCACCACCGGCACGTTCTCGGAGACGCGGCGGCGCGGGGCTCGGCGGGATTCGTGGATCACGAGGCTTCCGGCTCCAGGTCCTCGGGCTTGTTGGGGCGACCGGCCAGGCCGCGCAGCGCGCGCAGCGTGGCCTGCCAGGCGCGGTCGATCAGCCGGCCCTTGTCCTCGGTGACGATGCGCGCCTGCTGCAGCGCCATCAGCCGCGCCAGGGTGTCCAGCGAGTGCTCGCCGGCCTTCTGGCCGCGCGCGTTGACGAACAGCGCGTTGCCTGTGGTCGGGTTGTACCAGGACAGGCGCTTGCGCCGCACCTCGCCCTGCTGGTTGACCACGAACTCGAACCAGGCGCCGAACGGCAGGGTGCGCAACCGCTCGTACCAGGCCTGCTCGACGGCGTTGCGCGGCGGCAGGGGCTTGCGTTCCGGCTGGGCGCTCTCGCCCAGGCGCGCACGCGCCTTCAGGCGCGCGGTCAGCTCGGTGCGCGAGGGGCCCTCTGCGTCGTCGTCGGCACGCGACAGGCGGCGGGCGATGGCGGCGGCCTCGTCACCGTGGTAGCCCACCTGGCGCAGCGCGTTCTCCACCAGGGTGGCCAAGGACGGATCGGGCGGGGCGTCCGGGTCGCAGGTGGCGGCGACGATGCGCGCGGTGGCTTCCTCGCGCGCCTTCCACTCGGCCGAGTCCTCGCCGTGGCGCAGCGCGGTCAGGGTCAGCACGTCGGCCCAGGCCTGGTGGAGCAGGGCCTGCACGAACTGCGGCGGCTTGCGGTCCTCCAGGCGCGCGGCGATGGCCTCGGCGGCGCGCAGCTTGGCGCTTTCCAGGCGGTCGCGGCCGCGCGCGGCCTCGATCTGGCGGCGCTCGCTGACCTCGGCCTTGCGTGCCTGGGCCCGGTAGTGGTCCTCGATCTCCTGGCGGGCGCGCTCGAACACGGCCTCGTCGCCGTCGTACTCCTCGGCGACGCGGTCCACGGTCTGCCCGATCTGCGAGACCAGCTGCGGATCGGTCTCCTCCTCGCCGAGCCAGCTGGCGCCGGATTCGGCCACCAGGTTGAGCAGGTCGCGGGCCGGGTGGCGCTCGCGCACGAAGAAGCTGCGGTCCTGCAGCGCGGCGCGCGCCACCGGCACCTGCAGGCGCTCGAGCATGTCCTGGGCCGGCGCGTCCGGGTGCACCTCGCGGCCGATCTCGCCGTACAGCAGGCCCAGCAGGTCGAAGGTGTCCTGCTGGTCCGGGGTCAGCCCGGCGTTGTCGCCGTGGGTGCGGCGGGCCAGCTCCACCACGGCGCGGCGCAGGTCGTCGAGGGTGCGCCGGCGGCGGCCGGGCGTGCGGCTCTGCGGCACGTTCTGCAGCATGCCCAGGGTCTTGCTCACCGCCTCGTCCGGCAGGCGTACCGCCGGCGGCGCCGGCGCGGGCGCCTGCACGGCCTGGCGGTGCAGCGCCAGCAGCTGGCGCAGCGCCGAGAACATCAGCTGGTCGGTCGGCGCCGCGGCAGCGTCCGCCGGCATGGCGGCTTCGCCCGCGGCCGTGCCGGCGGGCGCGGCGCCGTCGGCGGCCTCGCCTGTGGCCGCGACCGGGGCGCTCAGCGCGGCCAGGCTCTCGAGCAGGGCGCCGCTCCAGGCCGAGTGGCTGGACTGGCCCTGCCAGCCGGTCAGCGGCCGCCGCTCGCCGTCGCCAGGCACGGCGGCCGGGCGCGGCCGCGACTGCCCGGGAGTGCGCGGGCGGTACGGCTGGTAGGTCAGGCCGGGCAGCACACCCTCGTGCGCCAGGCGCACGTTGAGGCATTCGACCAGCTCGCCGTAGCGCTCCATCACGTGCGTCTCGAAGGCGCGGTAGAGCAGCAGCTGGGCGGGCACGCCCACCTGCAGCCGCTCGCCGGCGGCGCGCAGCAGCCGGCACAGCACGTAGGGGCCCAGCGGCAGGGTCTCCGGCCCGTAGGCCGGCCGCGCGGCCAGCACGCCGAAGCGCTGGCCCAGCAGCAGCAGCGGGATGCCACCGCGCTGCGCCTCGCGCCGGGCGATGTCGCGCAGGATGATCTCGCGGTCCAGGTCCTGGTCCTCGACCAGGGTCAGGCGGCTGAATTCGATCGGGGCGGGCGCGGGCGATTGCGCCTCCACCGGCGCGTCCTCGCGCAGCCGCGCCAGGACGTCCTCCAGGTCGGCCAGGTAGCCGGGCACCAGGTCGGCGCGGCGCTGCCGCAGCTGCTGCAGCTCGGCGAAACACTCGGCCTGTTCCTGCGAGCTGCGTGCGCGCTCGGACTGGCGGAACAGCTGCCGTTCGAACTCGTTCAGCGCCAGGTTCAGCGAGGCGCTCAGGGCCTGTGCGGCCAGCGCGTTGACCGCCTCCAGGATCTGGCGCACGCGCGGCGGGAGCGGCGCCGTGGCCAGCGTCAGGGCCGTGCCCTTCGATGTGGTCTGGAATGTCGCAGCCATCCGGCATGGCCCCCCTGATTGGCCGGTATTTAGCATGTTTCCCGCACGGCCGGAAACCGCCGGCCGGCGGACCGCGGCCTACAGGAACAGGCCGATCACGTCGTTGGCGAAGCGCCGGCCCAGCGCGGTCGGGCGGATCCGCCCGCCGTCGCGCTCCAGCCAGCCGCGCGCGACGGCCTGCTCCACCTGGGCGGCGATGGCCGCGTACGGCAGGCCCGTACGCGCCTCGAACGCGGCCACCGCGAACCCCTCGTGCAGGCGCAGGGCGTTGAGCATGAACTCGAACGGGCGCCGCTCGGGATCGATGCGGTCGTCGCCACCCACCGCAGCGGCACTGCCGGCCGCGGCCATCCACGTGGCCGGGTGGCGCTGCTTCCAGCGGCGCAGGATCGCCTGCTCGGCGCCGAGGGTGATCTTGCCGTGGGCGCCGGCGCCGATGCCCAGATAGTCGCCGTAGCGCCAGTAGTTGAGGTTGTGCGCGCACTGCCGGCCCGGGCGGGCGTAGGCACTGGTCTCGTACTGGGCGTAGCCGGCCTGTTCGAGCAGGGCCTGGCAGCGCTCCTGGATGTCCCAGGCCAGGTCCTCGTCGGGCAGGCCCTCCGGCGGGCGCACGTGGAAGACCGTGTTGGGCTCCAGGGTCAGCTGGTAGTGGCTGATGTGCGCCGGCTGCAGGGCGAAGGCGCGCTCCAGGTCGCGCTCGGCCATGGCCAGGTCCTGGCCGGGCAGGGCGTACATCAGGTCCAGGTTGAGATTGTCGAAGCCGGCGTCCTGGGCCAGCTTCACCGCCGCCTCGGCCTCGCGGCTGTCGTGGATGCGGCCCAGGCGCCGCAGGCAGCCGTCGTCGAAGCTCTGGATGCCGAAGCTGATCCGGTTGACGCCGGCGGCGCGGTAGCCGTCGAAGCGGCCGTGCTCGGCGGTGCCGGGATTGGCCTCCAGGGTGATTTCCGCGTCCGGGGCCAGTCGCAGGCGCGCCGCGGCGGCCTGCAGGAAGCGGTCGATCGCCTCCGGCGGGAACAGCGAGGGCGTGCCGCCGCCGAAGAACACGCTGTGCACGGTGCGGCCCCAGACCAGCGGCAGGTCGTGCTCCAGGTCGCGGACCAGCGCGTCCACGTAGGCTTCGAACGGCGGGGGCTCCCGCGCCGCGTGCGAGTTGAAGTCGCAGTACGGGCACTTGCGCACGCACCAGGGCAGGTGCACGTACAGCGACAGCGGCGGCGGGACCAGGTCGGGCATGGTGGGGTGGTGCGCGGCGCCCTCAGCCCAGCACTTCGGGCAGGCGCGCGCGCAACAGCTCCAGCGCCTTGCCGCGATGGCTCAGGCGGTTCTTCAGCTCCATCGGCATCTCCGCCGCGGTCATGCCGTACTCCGGGTCCAGGAACACCGGGTCGTAGCCGTGGCCGCCCTCGCCGCGGCGCTGGCGGGTGATGCGGCCGCGCCACCGGCCCTCGACCAGCAGCGGCTGCGGGTCCCCGGCATGGCGCAGCACCGCCAGAACGCAGTGGAAGTGGGCGCCGCGGCGGGCGTCCTCCACGCCGTCCAGCTCGGCCAGCAGCCTGTCGATGTTGCGCTGCGCATCGGCCGGCTCGCCGGCGTAGCGGGCCGAGTACAGTCCGGGCGCGCCGCCGAGGGCGTCCACGCACAGGCCGGAGTCGTCGGCCAGCGCCGGCAGGCCGGTGGCGCGGCTGGCGTGGCGGGCCTTGATCAGGGCGTTCTCGATGAAGGTCAGGCCGGTTTCCTCGGCGTCCTCCACGCCCAGGTCCGACTGCGCCAGCAGTTCGATGCCGCTGCCGGCCAGGAGCACGCGCAGTTCCTCGAGCTTGCCGCGGTTGGAGGAGGCCAGTACCAGCTTCATGGGGCCTCCCTCAGCCGGCCAGGGCCCGACGCTGCAGGTCCAGCAGCTGGCCGATGCCGTGTTCGGCCAGGGCCAGCAGCGCGTCCAGCTCGTCGCGGCGGAAGGCGTGGCCCTCGGCCGTGCCCTGCAGCTCGATGAAGGCACCGCCGTCGTTCATGACCACGTTCATGTCGGTGTCGCAGTCGCTGTCCTCGGCGTAGTCCAGGTCCAGCACCGGCACGCCGCGGTACAGGCCCACCGAGACCGCGGCCACCGCACCGAACACCGGGTCGCGGGCGATCTCGCGCCGGGCCAGCAGCCAGCGCACCGCGTCCACCAGGGCCACATAGGCACCGGTGATGGCGGCGGTGCGGGTGCCGCCGTCGGCCTGCAGCACGTCGCAGTCCAGGGTGATGGTGCGCTCGCCCAGGGCGCTGCGGTCCACGCAGGCACGCAGGGCGCGCCCGATCAGGCGCTGGATCTCCAGGGTGCGGCCGCCCTGCTTGCCCTTGGCCGCCTCGCGCTCGCCACGGGTGTGCGTGGCGCGCGGCAGCATGCCGTACTCGGCGGTCACCCAGCCCTCGCCCTTGCCGCGCAGGAACGGCGGCACCTTGTTCTCGACGCTGGCGGTGCACAGCACCCGGGTGTCGCCGAAGCTGACCAGCACCGAGCCTTCGGCGTGGCGGGTGTAGCCGCGTTCGATGCGCACCGGGCGCAGCTGGTCGGGGGCGCGGCCACTGGGACGGACGACGGTCATGCGGGATTCTTCCGGAAGTCGGGGGAGCGCGGCGGTGGCCGCGGGCGGCGGCGGGATGCCGCGGAGGGCCGGCTAGATTACCATTCGCGCCTTGCCACAACCGGATACCGGCATGATCCGTAGCATGACCGCCTTCGCCGCCGGCGAGCGCGGGACTCCTTGGGGCGTGCTCGGCTGCGAGCTGCGCTCGGTCAACCACCGCTTCCTCGAGATCGGCCTGCGCCTGGGCGAGGACCTGCGCGCGCTGGAGCCGGTGCTGCGCGAGCGCATCGCCGCGCGCATCCAGCGCGGCAAGCTGGAACTGGCCATGCGCCTGCGTGCACCGGAAGGTGCCGCCACGCTGGCGGTCAACGAGGCGTTGCTGGAGCAGCTGGGCGCGCTGGCGCAGCGCCTGGATGCCCGCTTCCCGCGCCTGCAGGTGGAGTTCGCCCAGCTGCTGCAGCTGCCCGGCGTGCTGCAGGCGCCCAGCGCCGACGGCGAGGCGCTGCAGGCCGAGGCGCTGGCGCTGCTGGACCAGGTGCTGGACGAGTTCATCGCCGCGCGCGAGCGCGAGGGCGCCAAGCTGGCCGCGGCCATTGCCGAGCGGGTGGATGCGGTCGAGCGCATCGTCGGCCAGGTGCGCGGGCTGATCCCGGCCATCCGCGAGGGCCAGCGCGCCAAGCTGGCTGCGCGCCTGGCCGACCTGCCGCACCCGGTCGAGCCCGGCCGCGCCGAGCAGGAGCTGGTGCTGTGGCTGCAGAAGCTGGACGTGGACGAGGAGCTGGACCGGCTGGGCAGCCACATCGCCGAGCTGCGCCGCATCCTCGGCAAGGGCGAACCGGCCGGCCGCCGCCTGGACTTCCTGCTGCAGGAGTTCAACCGCGAGGCCAACACCCTGGGCTCCAAGTCGGTGGATGCCCGCACCTCGGCCGCCGCGGTCGAGCTGAAGGTGCTGATCGACCAGATCCGCGAGCAGGTCCAGAACATCGAATGAGCCAGATGCGAGGCACCCTCTTCATCGTCGCCGCGCCGTCCGGGGCCGGCAAATCCAGCATCGTCAACGCGGTGCTGGCGCGCGACCCCAAGCTGCGCCTGTCCATCTCCTTCACCTCGCGCGCGCCGCGGCCGGGCGAGCGCGACGGCGAGCACTACCACTTCGTCACCGAGGAGCAGTTCCAGCGCATGATCGACGCCGGCGACTTCTTCGAGTACGCCCGCGTGCACGGCGACTGGAAGGGCACGGCGCGGCAGTCGGTGGAGCCGCACCTGGAGGCTGGCCACGACGTGCTGCTGGAGATCGACTGGCAGGGCGCGGCGCAGGTGCGGGCCAAGGTGCCCGACGCGGTGAGCGTGTTCATCCTGCCGCCCTCGCGCCAGGCCCTGGAGCAGCGCATGCGCGCCCGCGGCCAGGACAGCGAGGAGGTGATCGCCCGGCGCCTGGCCGCCGCGCGCGAGGAGATGTCGCACTACGGCGAGTTCGACTACGTCATCGTCAACGAGGTGTTCGACACCGCGGTGGACGAGATGTGCGCCATCTTCACCGCCAGCCGCCTGCGACGCGGCCAGCAGCAGCTGCGCCACGCCCGCCTGATCCAGGCCCTGCTGGCACCGGACCAGTGAGCCGGGTCGGCCGCTAAGCGATTGATTGCAAAGGTCTGTTCAGCCGCGGCCCTTGCCGCGGCGCGGCCCTGTGGGTACACTCGGCGCCCATTTCCCCTCAACCGCGAGAGTGGCGACCCGCATCGCCCGGAACGTCTATGGCCCGTATCACCGTCGAAGATTGCCTGGAAGTGGTCAACAACCGCTTCGAACTGGTCATGATGGCCGCCAAGCGTGCGCGTCAGCTCGCCAATGGCGTGCCGGCCACACTGGACAACAGTGAGGCCGATGACAAGCCGACCGTGCTGGCCCTGCGCGAGATCGCGGCCCGCACCGTCGATAACAACCTGATCGAGGAAGTCGAGAAGGCCGAGCGCGAGCGCGCCGAGCGCGAGGCGCTGGAGTGGGCCGCCGCCGAGGTCGTCGCCGACGACGACCTGTCCAAGGGCGACGACTGATCCGCTCCGCGTCCCATGCATTTCCAGACGGCCCGCCCTGTGTGGGCCGTCTGCGTTAGGCGGGCGCCCGCGCCACGCGTCGCCGCCGGGCGCGCGCTATAGTCGGCCGCCGCGGCGCCCCCGCTTCCCTGCCAGCAGTCGCCATGCCCGTCCTCGTCATCGGCGCCACCAGCCAGATCGGCCACTTCCTCCTGCCGCGACTCGTCGCCGGCGGTCACCGCGTGCTTGCCCTGAGCCGCCAGCCACGGCCTGCCGTCGCCGGCGTGCAATGGCTGCAGGGCAGCCTGCCCGGCCCCCTGCCGGACCTGCCGCCGCTCGGCGCGGTAGCCAGCTTCGCTCCGCTGGACGTGCTGGCGGACTGGCTGTCGGGACAGCAGTCCGCACCTGCGCGGCGGATCGTCGCCACCAGCTCGATGAGCGTGCTGACCAAGCGCGATTCCGAGGTGCCGGCCGAGCGCGAACTGATCGCCCGCCTGGCCGCGGGCGAGGCGGGGCTGGCCCGTGAGTGCCGGCGCCCGGGCATCGCCCGGACGGGGCTGCGCCCGACCCTGATCTATGGCGCCGGCCTGGACCGCAGCCTGACCCCGATCGCGCGCCGCGCCGCGCGCCCCCGCCTGTTCCCGCTGCCGGCGGGGCGTGGCCTGCGCCAGCCGGTGCATGCCGACGATATCGCCCAGGCGGTGATGGCCTGCCTGCAGTCCGACGTTGCTGTCGGCCGCACCCTGTGCATGGGCGGCGGCGAGCGCCTGCCGGCGGCGGAGATGTTCGCCCGGGTGAGGGAGAGCCTGCCGTTCGCGACCGTGCCGGTGCACCTTGGCCGGCCGCTGATGCGCCTGGTGGCGGCATTGCTGCCGGCCACCCGCGGCCCGGTCTCGCGGCTGGATGCCGACCTGATCGTCGACAACAGCGAATTCACCGGGGTGCTGGGCATCACGCCGCGCCCGTTCCGGGTCGATGCCTCGATGTGGGGTATGGGCGGGGAGGGCTGAGCGTGCGCGTATCGGTGGCGCTGTGCACGTACAACGGCGAGCGCTTCCTCGACGCGCAGCTGGACAGCCTGCTTGCCCAGTCGCGCCTGCCCGACGAGATCGTGGCCTGCGACGACGCCTCCAGCGATGGCACCTGGGAGCTCCTTCAGGCGTTCGCCGCGCGCGCCACGGAACGCGGGGTCGAGGTGCGCCTGCAGCGCAACGCCGCCAACCTCGGCTACGTGCGCAATTTCGGGCAGGCGTTGCAGGCCGCGGGCGGCGAGCTGCTGTTTCCCTGCGACCAGGACGATGCCTGGCATCCACGGCGTATCGAGCTGTGCGTGCAGGCCTTCGCACGCGATCCCGGTCTCCTGCTGCTGCATACCGACGCGCGCCTGGTCGATGCCGCGGGCGAGCCGCTCGGGCGGCGCCTGTTCGAGGTACTGGGCGTGACCGCCGGCGAGCTGGCCGCGATGCATGCCGGCCGCGCGGCCGAGGTGCTGCTCAGGCGCAACATCGTCACCGGCGCGACCATGGCCCTGCGCCGCGGCCTGCTGGCGCAGGCGTTGCCGGTCGCCGAAGGCTGGGTCCACGACGAATGGCTGGCGGTGGTCGCCGCCCTGGTCGGCCGGGTGGACACGCTGGAGGAGGCCACCATCGATTACCGGCAGCACGGTGGCAACCAGCTCGGTGCGCGGGAGCGCAGCCTGGGTGAACGCGCCGATGCTGGCGCGCGGCGGGACTACCGCGAGGCGATGGCGGCGAAGATGCGCGCGCTGGCCCGGCGGGTCGAAACCGGCGGTTTGCAGCCGCCTGCCGAAGCGCGCGCACTGTTGCGCGAGCGCCTGCGCCATGACCGCGTGCGCACCAGCCTGCCGCGGGCGCGCTGGCAGCGCATCGTGCCGGTGCTCGGCGAACTGCGCGCCGGCGGCTATGCGCGCTTCGGCACCGGCCTGCGCGGTGCGCTGCTGGACCTGGCCGGTCCGGCGGGAGGTCGCGATGACGGCTGAATCCGGCGCGCTGCGCCGCGAGGACGTGTACGCGGTGGTCGTGACCTACCGGCCGGAACTGCCGTTGCTGGAAGAGGCGATCGACGCGGTGCTGCCGCAGGTCGGCCGCCTGCTGGTATTCGACAACGCCACCGCGGATCCGCAGTACACGGCGTGGCTCGGGCAGGCCGAAGCGCACGGGCGGATCGATGTGCTGCGCTCGCCGGCCAACGTCGGCCTCGGCGCGGCGATCAACCAGGCCTGGCAGCGTGCGCGTGCCGGCGGCTTCCGCCACCTGCTGCTGCTGGACCAGGACAGCGTGGCCGACCCGGCCATGGTCGCCACCCTGCACGACGCGCTGGCGCGGCTGCGCCGCGAGCGCCCGGTCGCCGCCGTGGGGCCGGCCTTCCATGACGCGCGCGATGGCAGCGCGGCGCCGTTCGTGCGCATCGGCTTCCCGCTCAACCGCAAGCTGCACGGCGCGCCGGGGCAGTGCATCGAGTGCGACTTCCTGATCACCTCCGGCTCGCTGCTGCCACTGGACGTGCTGGAGCGGATCGGTGGCATGGACGCCGGGCTGTTCATCGACAACGTCGACCTGGAATGGTCGTTCCGCGCGCGCAGTCGCGGCCATGCGCTGTACGGCGTATGCGATGCCGGCATGCGCCATCGCATCGGCGACCGCCTGCGCCGGGTGCCGGGGCTGCGCAATCCGGTGCAGATCCATGGCCCGGTGCGGCTGTACTACATGATGCGCAACCGCGTGCTGCTGTACCGGCGTGCGCACGTGCCGCGCACCTGGGTGGCGCAGGACGTGCCGCGGCTGCTGCTGAAGCTGGCGGGCATGGGCCTGTTCGTGCGCCCGCGCCTGGCCAACCTGCGTGCCATGCTGCGCGGGATCGCCCATGGCATCGCCGGCCGCGATGGCCCGATGCCCGGTTGAACGTGGCCCAAAGGCGTGAGGGGCGCGTGCATCCCGGCCCTGGATGGGCGCTGCTAGACTCCGGCCATTCCCACGCCCGTACCCCACGTGCCACGCCGCAAACACGATGACAACGACAGCCAGGAGAAGGGCGCCAGCCCGGCCTGGCGCCGCCACCTGCTGACCGTGGTGCTCGCGGCCGCCGCCCTGGTGGCCGGGTTCCTGGTCCCGTACACGGTCCACCTCAACAACCAGGTGACCGAGCGCTTCGGCGCCCTGCAGTGGCAGATCCCCACCCGCGTGTACGCGCGCCCGCTGCAGCTGCAGCCGGGCCTGCCGATGGACGCGGCGACCCTGCGCACCGAGCTGGATGCGGCCGCCTACCAGGAGGACGAGGCCGGCGAGCGCCCGGGCAGCTACCACGCCCAGGGCAACCGCTTCGTCATCTCCAGCCGTGGCTACATCGACATCGACGGCCAGGTGCCGCCGCGCCGCATCGAGGTGGTGCTCTCCGGCGGCCGCGTGGCCGCCCTGCGCGACGCCGGCACGCGCAAGCCGGTCAAGGCCGCGCGCCTGGACCCGGCGCGCATCGCCACGCTCTACGGCCAGCGCCAGGAGGAGCGGCGGCTGGTGCGCATCGAGGAGGTGCCGGAGCTGCTGGTCACCGGCCTGCAGGCGGTGGAGGACCGCGACTTCGCCCGCCACCACGGCATCGACCTGTCCGGCATGGCGCGCGCGGCCTGGGTCAACCTGCGCTCGGGCGAGAAGCGCCAGGGTGCCTCCACCCTGACCCAGCAGCTGGCGCGCAGCGGCCTGCTGGGCATCGGCAAGGAGCAGACCTGGTCGCGCAAGTTCAACGAGATCCTGTTCGCGTTGATCCTGGAGGCGCGCTACGACAAGCGCACCATCCTGGAGACCTACCTCAACCAGGTGTACCTGGGCCAGCGCGGCAGCCAGGCCATCCACGGCGTGGCCTCGGGCGCGGAGTTCTGGTTCGGGCGTGGCCTGGACAGCCTGAGCACCGAGCAGATCGCGCTGCTGATCGGCCTGGTCAAGGGTCCGTCCTACTACGACCCGCGCCGCCACCCGCAGCGTGCGCTGGAGCGGCGCAATGTCGCCCTGGCGGTGCTGCACGAGACCGGGCTGATCGACACGGCCGAGTACGAGCGCGCGCGCAAGGCGCCGCTGGGCGTGACCAGGCAGCCGGGCGTGGCCGCGGCCAACCGCTTCCCGGCCTACATCGACCTGGTGCGCCGGCAGCTGGCCCGCGACTACCCGGAGCGGGCGCTGCAGGGCGCCGGCCTGACCGTGCTCACCGGCATGTCGCCCTCGGTGCAGGCCTATGCCGAGGGCGCGGTGGTCAAGAGCATCCAGTCCCTGCAGACCGGCAAGCGGCCGCCGCTGGAGGCCGGCGTGGTGGTCACCGACGTGCACAGCGGCGAGGTGCTGGCGGTGGTCGGCGGGCGCGACGTGGCCGCGCACGGTTTCAACCGCGCGGTCGAGGCGCGCCGCCCGGTCGGCTCGCTGCTCAAACCCTTCGTCTACCTGCTGGCCCTGGCCCAGCCGCAGCGCTACTCGCTGGCCACCTTCGTCGATGACAGCCCGGTCACGGTGCAGCTCGGCCGCGGCCGCCGCTGGTCGCCGGCCAACTCCGACAACCGCAGCCACGGCACGGTGCGGCTGGTGGACGCGCTGGCCCATTCCTACAACCAGGCCACGGTGCGGGTGGGAATGCAGGTGGGGCCGGAGCGGCTGGCGCACCTGGTCAAGGTGCTGGCCGGCATCGAGGCCGAGCCCAACCCGGCGCTGATCCTGGGCGCCACCGACCAGAGCCCGTACGCGATGGCGCAGCTGTACCAGTTCCTCGCCTCCGGTGGACAGGTCCAGCCGCTGCGCGCGGTGCGCGGCGTGCTCGGCCCGGACGGCAAGCTGCTCAAGCGCTACGACAGCAAGCCGGCGCCGGCGCAGGAGGGCGACTCCATCGCGGCCAGCCTGATCAGCGTGGCACTGCAGCACGCGGTCACCGAGGGCACCGGCCGCCAGCTGCTGCGCGACGGCCTCGGCCGGCTGGCGCCGGCGGGCAAGACCGGCCCCAGCAACGACGGCCGCGACAGCTGGTTCGCCGGTTACACCGGCGACCACCTGGCGGTGGGGTGGATGGGCAACGACCGGAACGAGCAGACCGGCCTGTACGGCGCCACGGGCGCCATGCGCGTGTGGTCGGGCCTGTTCGCGCGCCTGCCCAGCTCGCCGCTGCGGGTGTCCGAGCGCGGCCTGGAGTGGCACTGGGTCCAGGCCGACGGTTCCTATGTCACCGACGCCGACTGCCCCGGCGCGCGGCGCCTGCCGTTCGTGGCCGGCACCGCGCCGCAGTACGCGCCGTGCATGCCGGCCGAGCCGGAGCCGCTGCTGGAGGAGGAGGGCGCGGTGCCGGGCACGGTGCCGTCCGGGTCGCGGCCCGGCTTCTGGCAGCGCCTGTTCGGCCGCGACCGCCGCGCCCCGGTGCAGCCGCCCGCCGACCCGGCGCCCACGCCGCCTGCGCCATAATGGCCGGCATGGACCTGTCTCCCATCCGATATGCGGCCGTCCCGGCCCTGGGCCTGTGGCTGGCCGCCTGCAGCGCGGTGCCGCCGGCGTCGCCTGCCGCGCCACGCGTGGATCCGCAGCAGCGGCTGGCCGCCGTGCACGCCGCCGGCGGGGCGGACGACACCGAGCTGAGCGTGCAGCCGCTGCGCGACCCGCAGGTCGAGGACCTGCGCACGCTGGCGGCGCGGGCGCTGGCCGCCGGCGACACCGCCGCCGCGGCCGCGGCGCTGGACCAGGCCCTGGAGCTGGTGCCGGATGATCCGGCGCTGCTGCAGGAGCGCGCCGAGGTGGCCCTGCTGCAGGAGCGGTACGACCAGGCCGAGACCCTGGCGCGGCGCGCCTTCGACCTGGGCTCGAAGGTCGGCCCGCTGTGCCGCCGCCACTGGGCGACCATCGAGCAGGCGCGCGAGGCGCGCAACGAGCCGGAGAACGTGGCCTCGGCCCGCGCCCAGCGCGAGGCCTGCACCGTGCCGGGCGTGATCCGCTACTGACCACGGCCCGCCGTCCCGCCGCCCGCGGCCGGATGCCGCCTGCCCGCACGCGCCCGCATGTCCCTGCTTGCCAATGCCAGCCGTGAAGCCCTCAGCGAAGGCGGCGCACTCGCCGCGCGCCTGGAGGGCTTCGTCGCGCGCCCGGCGCAGCAGCGCCTGACCGCGGCGGTGGCCGAGGCCATGGAGCACCGCGAGGTGCTGCTGGCCGAGGCCGGCACCGGCACCGGCAAGACCTACGCCTACCTGGTGCCGGCGCTGCTGTCGGGGCTGAAGACCATCATCAGCACCGGCACCCGCGCACTGCAGGACCAGCTCTACCACCGCGACCTGCCGCGCGTGCGCCAGGCGCTGGGCGTGGGACTGCGCAGCGCGCTGCTGAAGGGCCGGGCCAACTACCTGTGCCGCTACCGCCTGGAGCAGGCCAGGGGCGACGCGCGCTTCTCCAGCCCGGAGCAGGCCAGCCAGTTCCAGCGCATCGTCGCCTGGGCCGGGCGCACCCGCGCCGGCGACATCGCCGAGCTGGAGTCGTTGCCGGACGATTCGCCGCTGCTGCCGCTGGTCACCTCCACGGTGGACAACTGCCTGGGCAGCGACTGCCCGTTCTGGGAGGAGTGCTTCGTGGTGCAGGCGCGCCAGCGCGCCCAGGCCGCGGACATCGTCGTGGTCAACCACCACCTGCTGCTGGCCGACCTGGCGCTCAAGCAGGAGGGCTTCGGCGAGATCCTGCCCGGGGCCCAGGCCTTCGTCATCGACGAGGCGCACCAGCTGCCGGAGCTGGCCGCCGGCTTCTTCGGCGAGGGCTTCGGCATGCGCCAGCTCCAGGAGCTCGGCCGCGACTGCCTGGCCGAGTGCAAGCAGGTCACCGGCGCCCTGGCTGTGGTGCAGGCGCCGGTGCGCGCGCTGGAGCAGGCCCTGCGCGAGCTGCGCGCGGCGATGGAGGCGCTGCCGGCGCGCGGCACCCGCGAGCGCGCCCTGGCCGAGGCCACGGTCGGCCGCGGCTTCGACGCCGTGGGCGATGCGCTGCTGGCGCTGGAGCTGGCCATGGAACCGCTGGCCGGGACTTCGCCGGGCTTCGCCGCCTGCGTGGCGCGCGCGCGCGATCTGGGCGGGCGGCTGGAACGCTGGCGCGACGGCGGCGGCCCGTCGGACGCCTTCGCCGACGCGGAGCAGGCCGAGGCCGCGCTTTCGGCCGTGGCCGGCGCGGAAGGGGAGGCGCCGCCCGATCCGGCCGCGCTGGCCGCCGCGGCCGCGCGCGGCGGCGAGGTGTACTGGTACGAGCTGAGCGCGCGCGGCTTCCGCTGCCAGCGCACACCGCTGGACGTGTCCGCACCGCTGCGCGCGCACCGTGAGCGCTCGCACGCGGCCTGGATCTTCACCTCGGCCACCCTGGCGGTGGGCGGCGGCTTCCAGCACGTGGCCCGCAAGCTGGGCCTGTTCGACCCGGAGACGCTGCTGGAGCCCAGCCCGTTCGACTGGCAGCGCCAGGCCCTGTGCTACCTGCCGCGCGGCCTGCCCGCCCCCAACCGGCCGGAGTTCGGCGCGGCGATGCTGGAGGCGGTGCGGCCGGTGCTGGAGGCCTCCGGCGGCCGCGCCTTCCTGCTGTTCTCCTCGCTGCGCGCCCTGCGCGAGGCCGCGGCCATGCTCGAGGGCGGCCCGTGGCCGCTGTTCGTGCAGGGCGCCGCGCCCAAGGCCGAGCTGCTGCGCCGCTTCCGCGAATCGGGCAACGGCGTGCTGCTGGGCTCGGCCACCTTCCGCGAGGGCGTGGACGTGGCCGGCGACGCCCTGAGCGTGGTGGTGATCGACAAGCTGCCCTTCGCCGCGCCGGACGACCCGGGGTTCGAGGCGCGCCTGGAGGCGGTGCGGCGGCGCGGGGGCAACCCGTTCCGCGACGAGCAGCTGCCGCAGGCGGTGATCGCGCTCAAGCAGGGCGTGGGCCGGCTGATCCGCAGCGAGTCCGACCGCGGTGTGCTGGTGCTGTGCGACCCGCGCATCACCGCCCGGCCCTACGGACGGGTGTTCATGCATTCGCTGCCGAGGTTCGCCGTCACCCGCCGGATCGAGGACGTGCAGGCCTTCTTCGCCAGGGCCTAGCAGCCTGTTGAAATTCGACCCGGCGAAGCCCCCGACTCGGTCGGCAGCGCGGATTTCTCGCTGCTCAGGCGCTTCGCAAGCGCGTCCCGCGCTCTGAATAAGCCCGATTTCGGGCTTCCGGGC
>NZ_PDWK01000037.1 GCF_010093135.1 Pseudoxanthomonas taiwanensis
TGCGTCCGTAAGGCGGGGAAACCCGCCAAAAACCGCCCTGCACGGGCGAAATCCGGCTCGAAAGCGACGCCAGGCCGGCGCCACGATGCCGCAATCCGGGCGGCAGAGCGGGTTGTTCAGACCTTCCCTAGGTCCGGCGGGCCTGTGCGACAATCGCGCCCCCGCAACACCGAACCGATGCCGTGAACCTCGATTCCCTGATGGCCTTCGCCGGCCGCCACCCGATCCTGTCGCTGGCGCTGGTCGGCCTCACCCTCGCCATCATCTACACCGAGATCGCGCGCCTGCTGCGCGGCTACAAGGCGGTCAAGGCCGCCGAGCTGCCGCTGCTGATCAACCGGGCCGACGCGCTGGTGGTGGACCTGTCGGCCATCGCCGACTTCGAGAAGGGCCACATCGCCGGCAGCCGCAACGTGATCCCCAGCCAGTTCGACCCGGAGGGCAAGCTGCTGGCCGGCAGGAAGCAGTCGCCGGTGGTGCTGGTGTGCCGCACCGGCATGGCCTCGGCCGCCGCCGCGCGCCGGCTGAGGAAGGCCGGCTTCGAGCAGGTGTACTGGCTGGAGGGCGGCATCGCCGCCTGGCAGGCCGCCGGGCTGCCGCTGGTCAAGGGCCGGGCCTGATCCGGCCGCACGTGCCATAATCGCCCTTTCCTGTCCGGCCGGCGGTGGCCGGGTCGATCCACACAACCTTATTTCTGGAGCTGCGAAATGTCCGACGAAACCACCAACGGCGCTGCCGCCCCCGCCGCCCCGCAGGAAGCCGCGGGCCCCGTCTTCAGCGTCGAGAAGATCTACGTCAAGGACGTTTCCTTCGAGTCCCCGAACTCGCCGGCCATCTTCAGCGAGGGCGGCCAGCCGGACCTGCAGCTCAACCTGAACCAGCGCGTGCAGCGGCTGAACGAGAACCTGTTCGAGGTGTCCCTGCGCGTGACCCTGACCTGTAAGGTCGGTGAGAAGACCGCCTACGTGGTCGAGGTCGACCAGGCCGGCGCCTTCGCCATGGTCGGCCTGCAGCCGCAGGCGATCGACGTGCTGCTCGGCACCCAGTGCCCGCACATCCTGTTCCCGTACGCCCGCCAGCTGGTCAGCGACCTGATCCAGGCCGGCGGCTTCCCGCCGTTCCTGCTGCAGCCGATCAACTTCGACGCGCTGTACGCCGAGACCCTGCGCCAGCGCCAGCAGCAGGCGGCCGCCTCCGCCGAGGCCGGCGCCGACGCCCCGGCCGCGGGCAACGCCTGAGACGACCGCCCGGCCTGATGGCTGCCGCGCTGCAGACCCTGGCGGTCCTCGGTGCCGGGTCGTGGGGAACGGCCCTGGCCGCGCTGACCGCGCGCCACGGCCACCCCACCACGCTCTGGGGCCGTGATCCCGAGGTGGTCGCGGCGATCGACCGCGACCACCACAACCCCCGCTACCTGCCCGGCATCGAGCTGCCGGCCGGCCTGCGCGCCACCACCGACCTGGCGGCCGCGGTGCGCGGCTGCCACTGGGTCCTGGTGGTGGTGCCCTCGCACGCCTTCACCGGCACCCTGCGCGCGGTGGCCCCGCTGCTGCCGGCCGGCGCCGGCGTGGCCTGGGCGACCAAGGGCTTCGAGCCGGGTTCGGGCCGCTTCCTGCACGAGGTGGCCGAGGACCTGCTCGGCCCGGACGTGCCGCTGGCAGTGGTCACCGGCCCCTCGTTCGCCAAGGAGGTGGCCCTCGGCCTGCCCACCGCGGTGACCGTGCACGGCCGCGACCCCGGTTTCGCCCAGGCCGTGGCCGATGCCCTGCACGGGCCGGCCTTCCGTGCCTATACCGGCAACGACATGGTCGGCGCCGAGCTGGGCGGGGCGATGAAGAACGTACTGGCCGTGGCCACCGGCGTGGCCGACGGCATGCAGCTGGGCCTGAACGCCCGCGCCGGCCTGATCACCCGCGGCCTGAACGAGATGCTGCGCCTGGCCGCCGCCATCGGCGCCCGCCCGGAGACCCTGATGGGCCTGGCCGGCCTGGGCGACCTGGTGCTGACCTGCACCGGCGACCTGTCGCGCAACCGGCGCCTGGGCCTGGCCCTGGGCCGCGGCCAGGCGATGGACCAGGCCATTGCCGAGATCGGCCAGGTGGTCGAGTCGGTGCAGACCGTCGATGAGGTCATGCGCCTGGCCGCGCGCCACGGCGTGGAGCTGCCGATCTCCGCCGGCGTGCAGGCCGTGCTGCACGGCCGCATCACCCCCGAGGACGGGCTGCGTCAGCTGCTGGCCCGCGAACAGAAACCCGAATACCCCGAAGCCCTGTTCCGCTGAAACGGAGCCGCGCCGCCGCCCTGCCGGGCAGGCGGCGCCGTGCCCGCGGCCGTCCCGGCGCCGGCGGTCTTCCGCGGGCAAAAAAGGAGCCCGGCACGGGGCCGGGCTCCAGGGGGCTGGCGCGGAAGGGGAGGGGACGCGCCAGGTGTTGCGGGAAGTGGGGGAGAGAGAGGGAGCCGCTTCCCGCGAACGCTTCGCGCTTACCAGGTGAAGCGCGGGCCGACGAACCACTGGGTGTCGCCGTCGACGAACTTCACGTCGGCGGCCACGCCCCAGTTGGCGTTGAACTTGGCCAACGCGCCGACGCGGCCGTAGAACTCGCCGTCGTAGTCGTCGCCGTCCTCGTAGCCGGCCATCAGGTAGCCCTCGAAGGCCGGGTGCAGCGAACCGCGCAGACCGACCTCGACGCTCCAGCCGTCGTAGTCGAAGCCGCGGCCGGCGTCGAACTTCTCGTAGGCCACGCGGGTGACCAGGTCGGCGGCCGGGGCGATCTCACGGTTGTAGCCCACGCCGATGCGGTACTGGTCGAAGTCGACCGGCGAGTGGTCGATCTCCTGGTTGCTGTAGCCGGCGAACAGGTGGAAGTTCGGGGCGATGGCCACCGAGCCGTCCACGCCGAAACCGTCGGCGTCGGCGCCGTCGGTGTTGGTGGCGGCATAGCCGCCCTGGACGTAGTTGTAGGACACGCCCTCGGCCGCGCTCGCGGCGAACGGCAGGGCGGTCAGGAGGGCCAGGGCCAGCAGGGAATTCTTCTTCATGGGGGACACTCGCTGTCTCTTGTTGTGAGGGCCGGTGCCGCGAACGCTGCGCCGCAACCGGCGTAACGGATTATTCGCATCCGCGAGGAACGCGACCTGAATACCAAACTTACCAGTACATGAATTGCCCGCCCCGGCCGGGAACTTTTCCGCGCCCGCCGCCTCACGGGCCGGTGGCCTCAGCTGCCGCCGGCGAAGCCGTGCTGCCGCCAGGCCTCGAACACCACCACCGCCACCGCGTTGGACAGGTTGAGGCTGCGGTTGCCCGGGCGCATGGGCAGGCGCAGGCGCCGCTCCGCGGGCACCCGGGCCAGCGCCTCCTCCGGCAGGCCGCGGCTCTCCGGGCCGAACAGGAAGGCGTCGCCGTCGGCGTAGCGGGGCTGGTCGTGGCGGACCTGGCCACGGGTGCTCAGGGCGAACAGCCGGGCCGGGCGGATCGCCGCCAGGGCAGTCTCAAGGCTGGCGTGCACCTGCACGCGGGCGTACTCGTGGTAGTCCAGGCCGGCGCGCCGCAGCTGCTTGTCCTCCATCGAGAAGCCGAGCGGCTCGATCAGGTGCAGGCGCGCCCCGGTGTTGGCGCACAGCCGGATCACGTTGCCCGTGTTGGGCGGGATCTCGGGCTGGTAGAGCAGGACGTCGAAGACGGGGGCGGCCATCGCGCAATTCTAGCGGCGCGCTCTGCGGCGCCCCCGTTGCACCGGCCGTGTGGCGGCCGGCGGCAACGGGACTTATGGGATCAGGCCGCGGGCCTGGACGGCCAGGTTGTCGGCCAGGCTGGTCGCCAGGGCCTGGGCGTGGGCGCGGGCCAGGATCGCGGCGCGCTCGGCCAGCTGCTCCGTGGCGTCCAGGCGGGCGGCGGCCAGGGCCACGCGCTCGCGGGCGGCGCGGGCGGCCAGCTCGGCGCGCAGGGCGGCGTCGGGGCGGACGGTCACCGCCGGCAGGTCGACGACGTGGGCCACACGCGGGGCGGCAGTGGCGGCCAGCTCGGCGCGCAGGGCGGCGTCGGGACGGACGGTGACGGCCGGCAGGTCGACGATGTGGTCCACGCGCGGGGCTTCGGCGTGGGCGTTCAGGGACAGCGCGGCCGAGAGCGACAGGGCCAGCGCGACGGGAAGGGACTTGGCGTTCATGGCAGTGCTCCGGTGTCCGTGATCAGTGGTGTGGTAGTAGACTAAAACACCTAATCAGCCGACGCAAGGAAAATCCGCGCCGGGCACCATGGCCTTCAGCATTTGTTCAGCAATGCTCCGGTCAGAGCTGGCGCCAAACACGGCACCGCAAGCCGTGTGCCAGACACAAGCCATTGATTGAAAAAGGCTTGGCGTGGCCGGGGGTGTCCGCGGGCGGCCGCGGACGTCCGCCGGCTACCAGGGCAGCGTCCGGCCCTGTCCGTCGAGGAAGCGGCCGCTGTCGTCCGGGCCCAGCCGGTCGATCACCCGCAGCAGCGCCGTGGCGGCCTCGTCCGGGTCCAGCGGAGCGGCGGGGCCGCCCATGTCGGTGTGCACCCAGCCCGGGTGCAGGGCCACCACACGGATGCCGCGCCCGGCCAGGGCGCGGGCCAGCAGCACCGTGCCCATGTTCTGCGCGGCCTTGCCGATGGCGTAGCTGGGCGTGCGGAACTCGTGGCGGCCGGCGATCGAGCCGATCTCCGAGGACAGGTTGGCCACCACCGCGCGGCCGTCGGCCAGCAGCGGCGCCAGCGCCTGCACCAGCAGGAACGGGCCGATGGCGTTGGTGCGCAGGCTCTGCTCCAGGTCGGCCTCGGCCACCTGGCCGAAACGCTCGCCGCCGCGCAGCACGCCGGCGTTGTTGAGCAGCAGGTCCAGGCCGGCGCCGTCCAGCACCAGGGCCAGTTCGCGCGCCAGCTCGTCGCGGCTGCGGGCCAGTGTCACGTCCAGCGGCAGCACGTGCAGACGTCCCGGATGCAGGCCGGCCAGGCGGTTGAGCTCGGTGGCCCTGCCGGGGTGGCGGCAGGCGGCCACCACCCGGTCGCCGCGTGCCAGCAGGCCGCGGACGAAGGCCAGCCCGAGCCCGCGGTTGGCTCCGGTCACCAGGCAGTGGCGGCTGGACATGGGCGCCTCCGGCTGCGGCGTGGCCTATGGCCTAGTGTAATGGCGCGCCCCGCTGTTTAGGATCGGCGGTCCCACCAAGGACCAAGGAGTCCATGCCATGAAGGTATCCCGCGGGCCACGTACGGCCATCCTTGCCCTGGCCATCGCCGCCGCGTCCGGCATCGCCGGGCCGGTGCCGCTGCAGGCTGCCGAGCAGGCCGCCGGCACCGAGGTCAGCATCCCCTACGAGGAGTTCACCCTGCCCAACGGGCTGCGGGTGATCGTGCACACCGACCGCAAGGCGCCTATTGTGGCGGTCAACCTGTGGTACCACGTGGGCAGCAAGGACGAGCCGGCCGGGCGCAGCGGCTTCGCGCACCTGTTCGAGCACCTGATGTTCAACGGCTCGGAGAACCACCGCGGCGAGTACTTCGGGCCGTTCGAGCTGGTCGGTGCCACCGACATGAACGGCACGACCTGGCTGGACCGCACCAACTACTTCCAGAACGTGCCCACCACCGCGCTGGACCTGGCGCTGTGGATGGAGTCCGACCGCATGGGCCACCTGCTCGGCGCGATCGACCAGAAGGTGCTGGACGAGCAGCGCGGCGTGGTCCAGAACGAGAAGCGCCAGGGCGAGAACCAGCCCTACGGCCAGGCCGACGACGAGATCTACCGCGCGCTGTACCCGAAGGACCACCCGTACCACCACAGCACGATCGGTTCGATGAACGATCTCAACGCGGCCTCGCTGGAGGACGTGCACCAGTGGTTCCGCGCCTGGTACGGCCCGAACAACGCGGTGCTGGTGCTGGCCGGCGACATCGATGTGGCCACCGCCAGGGAGAAGGTCACCCGCTATTTCGGCCACATCCCCGCCGGCCCGACCATGCCGCGGGTCAAGGCCGGCCCGGTGAAGCGCCAGACCACCCGCGCCACCATGACCGACAAGGTGCCGCAGGCGCGCGTGTACCGCGTCTGGAGCGTGGCGCCCTACGGCGACGCCGACCTGGAACGGCTGGACCTGCTGGCGCAGGTGCTCGGCGGCAGCAAGAGCTCGCGCCTGGACCGCCGCCTGGTGTTCGAGGACAAGCTGGCCGACCGGGTCAGTGCCTACGTGCTGCCGTTCGAGCTGGCCTCCAGCTTCTACATCACCGCCGACGTCAAGGCAGGCGTGGAGCCGGAGAAGGTCGAGGCCATCATCGAGGAGGAGCTGCGCAGGCTGCTGGCCGAGGGCCCGACCGCGGAGGAGCTGGAGCAGGCCAAGACCGTGTTCAAGTCCCGCTTCGTGCGCGGCATCGAGCGCATCGGCGGCTTCGGCGGCAAGGCCGACGCGCTGGCCGAGTGCGCGGTCTACACCGGCAACCCCGGCTGCTTCCGCGACAGCCTGCAGGTGATCGCCCAGGCCACGCCGGCGGCGCTGAAGCAGACCGCCGCCACCTGGCTGGGCGAAGGCTCGCACACCCTGGTGGTGGAGCCGGGCGAGCGCACCGTCCTGCCGGAGGAGCCCTCGCCCACGCCCAGGCCGTTCGTGCTGCCCAAGCCGGACCCGAAGTTCAGGACCGTGGCCACCGACGTGGACCGCAGCCGCGGCGTGCCCATGCCCGACAGCTTCCCGGACCTCAAGTTCCCGGCGCTGGAGCGGGCCACGCTCAGCAACGGCACCACGGTGATCCTGGCCCGCCGCGATTCGGTGCCGGTGGTGCAGTTCAGCTACGAGTTCAGGGGCGCCGGCTTCGCAGCCGACCTGGGCCGCAAGCTGGGCACCTCCAGCTTCACCCTGGGCATGCTCGACGAGGGTGCCGGCGAACTGGACGCGCTGGCCTTCGCCAACCGCGCCGAGTCGCTGGGTGCCAGCCTCGGCGCCGGCGCCTCGCTGGACCACGCCTCGGCCTACCTGTCGGCACTGAAGGAGAACCTGGACGCCTCGCTGGGCCTGTTCGCCGACATGCTGCGCCGGCCGCGCTTCGACCAGAAGGAGATCGAACGCGTGCGCGCCACCTGGATCTCCGGCATCGCCCAGGAGAAGGCCCGCCCGAACGGCGTGGCCCTGCGCGTGCTGCCGCCGCTGCTCTACGGCAAGGGCCACCCCTACGCCATCCCGTTCAGCGGCACCGGCACCGAGGAGTCCATCGCCTCGCTCACCCGCGACGACCTGGTGCAGTTCCACCGCCAGTGGATCCGTCCGGACGGCGCCACCCTGATCGTGGTCGGCGACACCACCCTGGACGAGGTGGTGCCGCTGCTGGAGAAGCACTTCGGCGACTGGAAGGCCGAGACCCTGGCGCCGGCCTCCGGCAAGGACGTGCCGGCGGTGCCGCGGCCGGGCAAGGCGCAGGTCTACCTGATCGACCAGCCCGGCGCGGTGCAGGCCACCATCCTGGCCGGCCAGGTGGTGCCCTCGACCCGCGACCCGGAGGCGATCCGCTTCGACTTCGCCAACGCGGTGCTGGGTGGCGAGTTCTCCTCACGCCTGAACATGAACCTGCGCGAGGACAAGCACTGGGCCTACGGCGCCTACAGCTTCACCTCCGACGCCCTGGGCCCGCGCCCGTGGATCGCCTTCGCGCCGGTGCAGATCGACCGCACCGCAGACGCGCTCAAGGAGCTGGACCGGGAGATCCGGCAGTACGCCCGCGGCGAGGCGCCGCCGACCCCGGCCGAGGTGGCCAAGATCCAGGCCACCGAGATCCGCAGCCTGCCGGGTGCCTACGAGACCGGCCGCGCCGTGCTCGGCACCATCAGCGGCATGGTCCGCTACGACCGCCCGGACGACTGGGTGTTCCGGCGCAAGGCGCAGATCGAGGCGCTGAACGTGGACCAGGTCAAGGCCGCCGCCGCCGCCCTGGACCCGGACAGGCTGGTGTGGGTGGTGGTCGGCGACCTGAAGCAGGTCGAGGCCCCGGTGCGCGAGCTGAACCTGGGCGAGGTGCGGATCATCGACGCCGACGGCAGGCCCGTCCGCTGAGGTCCGTGGCCGCGGCGGCCGGCGCCGCCGCGGCACTTCCCGGCCCCGGCCGCGGCGGCTACGCTGGATCGCCCCGTCCGGCACTCATCCCGCGCCGGACCGTGATCCCGAGGAAGCTCCCATGCCGTTGCGTCGCCTGTCCCTGCTGTCCGTCCTGGCCCTGTCCCTGTCCGCCTGCACCTGGGTGCCGATTCAGCCGCAGGCCAAGGCCGTGCGGGTGCTGCCGGCGGGCGCGGCGCCGGCCGGCTGCACCAAGCAGGGCGAGGTGGAGGTGTCGGTGAAGCACGCCGTGGGCTTCTACCGCCGCAACCCGGTTAAGGTTCGTGACGAGCTGGAGACCCTGGCCCGCAACGAGGCCCCGGGCGTGGGCGCCAACGCCGTCCAGCCGCTGGCCGAGCCGGTCGGCGGCAGCCAGCGCTTCGCCGCCTGGCGCTGCCCCTGAACCGCGGGCGGCCCCGGCAGTGGCTGAGGATGCGGCAAGGTCCGGCAACCGCTAGAATTGTCGCCCCTTTCGCCACTTCCGGCGGCGCACCGTCATGCTTTTCAAGAACGTCTCCATCGTGGGGCTGGCGCACATCGACGCGCCCCACACCCTGACCTCGGAGGAAATCAACGAGCGGCTGAAGCCGACGCTGCAGCGTCTGGGCATCCGTGCGGACGTGCTCGGCGACATCGCCGGCGTGCATGCGCGCCGCCTGTGGGACGACGGGGTGCAGGCGTCCGACGTGGCCACCCTGGCCGCGCGCAAGGCGCTGGAGGACGCCGGCATCGGCGTGGAGAAGATCGGCCTGCTGGTCAACACCTCGGTCAGCCGGGACTACCTGGAGCCGTCCACCGCCTCGATCGTCTCGGGCAACCTGGGCGTGTCCGAGGAGTGCATGACCTTCGACGTGGCCAACGCCTGCCTGGCCTTCATCAACGGCATGGACATCGCCGCGCGCATGCTCGAGCACGGCGAGATCGACTACGCCCTGGTGGTGGACGGCGAGACCGCCAACCTGGTCTACGAGAAGACCCTGGAGCGCATGACCTCGCCGGACGTGACCGAAGAGCAGTTCCGCGACGAACTGGCCGCCCTGACCCTGGGCTGCGGCGCCGCGGCCATGGTCCTAGCCCGACGCGAGCTGCATCCGGACGCGCCGCGCTACAAGGGCGGCGTGACCCGTTCGGCCACCGCCTTCAACCAGCTGTGCCGTGGCAACCTGGACCGCATGGTCACCGATACCCGCACCCTGCTGATCGAGGGTATCAAGCTGGCCACCCGCACCTTCGCCGTGGCCAAGCAGGCCTTGGGCTGGGCGGTGGACGAGCTGGACCAGTTCGTGATCCACCAGGTCAGCCGCCCGCACACCCAGGCTTTCATCAAGTCGCTGGGCGTGGACCCGAAGAAGGTCATGACGATCTTCGGCGAGCACGGCAACATCGGCCCGGCCTCGGTGCCCATCGTGCTGAGCAAGCTCAAGGAGCTGGGCCGCCTGAAGAAGGGCGACCGCATCGCCCTGCTGGGCATCGGCTCGGGCCTGAACTGCTCGATGGCCGAGGTGGAGTGGTAATCCACCCCCCGGATTCCCGGGAAACAGGAAAGGGCCGGTCGCGACCGGCCCTTTCCTTTGCGCGGGTTTCCCCGCGTGTTGGCCGCCCTACAGGGTCCAGCCGCCGTCCACGGTCACTTCCGAGCCGGTGACGAAGGCCGCGTCCGGCCCGCACAGCCAGGCCACCGCCGCGGCGATCTCCTCCGGCTTGCCCAGGCGCTTGAGCGGGGTGGCCTCGATGCCGGCCTGGTTGGTCTCCGGCGGGTTGTTCTCCAGCATCGGGGTGTCGATGAAGCCCGGATGCACCGAGTTGACCCGGATGTGGTCCGGGGCCAGCTCGATGGCCGCGGTCTTGGTCATGCCGCGCACCGCCCACTTGCTGCCCACGTAGGCGGCCGCGCCGGGGAAGCCGACCTGGCCGGCGATGGAGCTGATGTTGACGATGGCGCCGCCGCCGGCAGCGCGCATCGGGGCGGCGGCGTGGCGCATGCCCAGGTAGGTGCCGAACTGGTTGACCAGGAACTGGCGCTGCACCTGGTCCAGCGGACCGTCCTCGATGCGGCCGGGATGGTAGATGCCGGCGTTGTTGACCAGGATGTCCAGGCGGCCGAAGCGCTCCAGGGTGGCGGCCACCACCCTGGCCCAGTCCGCGTCCGAGGACACGTCGTGCTTCAGGAACAGGCCGTCTTCGCCCAGCGCCGCGGCCAAGGCCTGGCCCTCGGCCTCGAGCAGGTCGGTGACCACCACGCGCGCGCCGTCGGCGTGCAGGCGGCGGACGATGGCCGCGCCGATGCCGCGCGCGCCGCCGGTGACCAGGGCGATCTTGCCTTGCAGTGCAGTGCTCATGCGGGTTCCTCCCGGGGAAAGACCGGACCAGCATCCCCGGCAGGGGCCCGGGGCCGCATTGATCCGGCGCAAGCGCGCCACGGCCGTGGCGGCCGCGGCGCCTCTACAATTGCAGGATGAACCTTCCCGATTATCCGTTCACCCCCGTCCGCTTCCAGCCCCGTCCCGGCATCACCCAGTCCTACCTGGACGAGGGCCCGCGCGACGGCGAGGTGGTGGTCGCCCTGCACGGCAATCCATCCTGGAGCTACTACTGGCGCCACCTGGTGCTGGGCCTGCGCGACCGCTACCGGGTGATCGTGCCCGACCACGTGGGCATGGGCCTGTCCGACAAGCCGGACGACCGTCCCACCGCCTCGCCGCGCTACGACTACACCCTGCAGTCGCGGGTGGAGGACCTGGCGGCGCTGCTGCGCCACGCCGGCGTGGGCGGTGACACCCCGGTGACCCTGGCCGTGCACGACTGGGGCGGCATGATCGGCTTCGGCTGGGCGCTGGAGCACGCCGCCCGGGTGCGGCGCCTGGTGCTCCTCAACACCGCCGCCTTCCCGATGCCGGCGGGCAAGGCCATGCCCTGGCAGATCGCGCTGGGCCGCGACTACTTCGTCGGCGAGCTGGTGATCCGCCTGTTCAACGCCTTCGCCGCCGGCGCCGCCTGGCTGGGCGTGGAGCGGCCGATGCCGCCGGAGGTGCGCCGCGCCTACGTGGCCCCGTACGACTCCTGGCGCAACCGCATCGCCACCGTGCGCTTCATGCAGGACATCCCGCTGGGGCCGGGCGACCGCGCCTGGCCGCTGCTGGAGGCGGCCGGCAAGGCCCTGCCGTCCTTCGCCGACCGCCCGGCCTTCATCGGCTGGGGCCTGAAGGACTTCGTGTTCGACCACCTGTTCCTGGAGCGCTTCCGCGCCGACCTGCCGGGCGCGGAAGTGCACGCCTTCGAGGACGCCGGCCACTACGTGCTGGAGGACAAGCACGAGGTGCTGGTGCCGGCCATCCGCGCCTTCCTCGACGCCCATCCCCTGTAAACCATCCCCCCGTTGACAGGGGGCCGGCATCGGCGGCATTCCCGCGCCGGGATCCGGCCCGTCCCCGGCCCCGGCCTTCCCCGGCGGGAAGCGGGGCACGCATGGGTTCAGGCCGCGATCGGCGGGGCCGGCGGCGAGGAGGGGCTGTTGCCGTTGTCGTCGGGCCGGTCGTCGTCGTTGCCGGCCGGGTCGCGCCAGCGCCAGTCGGCGGGGGTGAGCGGGGCCAGGCCGTGGGCGATGCGGGCGCGGTCGCACTGCGAGCTGGGTGCGCCGAACTCCCACGAGGCGTCCACCTCGCGGCATACCGAGGGCCGGCGCGGGTGGATGGTGCAGCGCGAGTAGCGGCCGATGTCCGCGTCCAGGGCCACGCAGCGGATCGGCGGGGCGTAGGTGCCCTGCATGCACAGCCGGTGCGCGTCCAGGCGCTGGGTCAGCTCCGCCGGAACCCCGCCTTCGCTGACCTCGTCCGACTCCATCCAGTGGAAGGCGACGCGGTACTGGGTACAGCAGGCACCACAGGTCAGGCAGGGATGCATGGGGACCGGGCCTTGCGCGGCGGCAGTGGACACGAAGGCGCGGAATTTTCCACGGCCGCCACGGGCGCGCAAGATGCCGCGGCAGAGGCGACAATAGGGCGATGACCGCCACGCCCTGCAACATCGCCGCCGCGCTGCCGCGGCTGGCCGCCGAACGCCCCGACCAGCCCGCCATCCGCTGCCCCGGCCGCCGCCGCGGCGATGGCCTGGCGCCCTACGACGTGGTCCTGGACTACCGCGCCCTGGACACGCGCAGCGATGCCATCGCCGCCGGCCTGGTGCGTTACGGCATCGGCCGCGGCGTGCGCACCGTGGTCATGGTGCGGCCCTCGCCGGAGTTCTTCCTGCTGATGTTCGCCCTGTTCAAGGCCGGCGCGGTGCCGGTGCTGGTGGACCCGGGCATCGACCGCCGCGCGCTGCGCCAGTGCCTGGAGGAGGCCGAGCCGGAGGCCTTCGTCGGCATCCCGCTGGCGCACGTGGCGCGCCTGCTGCTGGGCTGGGCGCGCTCGGCCAGGAAGCTGGTGACCGTGGGCCGGCGCTGGGGCTGGGGTGGCCCCCCCCTGGAGGCGATCGAGCGCGCCGGCGCCGGTGCCGGGCCGCAGCTGGCCGACACCGCGCCGGCCGCGGTGGCGGCCATCGCCTTCACCTCCGGCTCCACCGGCGTGCCCAAGGGCGTGGTGTACCGGCCCCGCCATTTCGTGGCACAGATCGAGCTGATGCGCCGGGCCTTCGGCATCGAGGCCGGCGGCGGGGACCTGCCGACCTTCCCGCCCTTCGCCCTGTTCGCCCCGGCGCTGGGCCTGACCTCGGTGATCCCGGACATGGACCCGACCCGCCCGGCCGAGGCCGACCCGCGCCGCCTGCACGACGCCATCGCCCGCTTCGGCGTGACCCAGCTGTTCGGCTCGCCGGCGCTGATGCGGGTGCTGGCCGAGTACGGCAGGCCGCTGCCGACGGTGCGCCGTGCCACCTCCGCCGGTGCCCCGGTGCCGCCGGAGGTGGTGGAGAAGATCCGCGCGCTGCTGCCGCCGGATGCCCAGTTCTGGACGCCGTACGGGGCCACCGAGTGCCTGCCGGTGGCGGTGATCGAGGGTCGCGAGCTGCAGGACACGCGCGCGGCCACCGAGGCCGGCGCCGGTACCTGCGTGGGCCGGCCGGTGCCGCCCAACCAGGTGCGCATCATCGCCATCACCGACGAGCCCATCGCCGACTGGTCCGGCGTGCGCGAGCTGCCGCCGGGGCAGGTGGGCGAGATCACCGTGGCCGGTCCCACCGCCACCGACGCCTACTACAACCGGGAGGCGGCCACCCGCGCGGCCAAGATCCGCGAGGTGCTGGCCGACGGCAGCGAGCGCACCGTCCACCGCATGGGCGATGTGGGTTACTTCGACGCCGCGGGCCGGCTGTGGTTCTGCGGGCGCAAGTCCCAGCGCGTGGAGGCGGCCGACGGACCGCTCTACACCGAGCAGGTGGAGCCGGTGTTCAACGTCCATCCCCAGGTGCGCCGCACCGCGCTGGTGGGCGTGGGCGCCATCGGCAGCCAGCTGCCGGTGCTGTGCGTGGAGCTGGCCGAGGGCGTGGACGAGGGCGAATTTCCCCGCATCGAGGCCGCGCTGCGCCAGCTCGGCGCGCGCCATGCACACACCGCGCGCGTGCAGGTGATCCTGCGCCATCCGCGCTTCCCGGTGGACATCCGCCACAACGCCAAGATCGGCCGCGAGAAGCTGGCCGGGTGGGCGGCGGCGCAGCTGGCCGCGCGCGGCAAGGGAGGCAAGGCATGAAGATCCTGGTGACCGGCGGCGGCGGCTTCCTCGGCCAGGCCCTGTGCCGCGGCCTGCGCGAGCGCGGGCACGAGGTGGTGAGCTTCCAGCGCAGCCATTCGCCGGCGCTGGCGGCCATGGGCGTGGGCCAGGTGCGCGGCGACCTGGCCGACCGCAATGCAGTGATGCACGCGGTGGCCGGCATGGACGCGGTGATCCACAACGCCGCCAAGGCCGGCGCCTGGGGCAGCTGGGACAGCTACTTCCAGGCCAACGTGGTCGGCACCCGCAACGTGGTCGAGGCCTGCCGTGCGCATGGCGTGCGCCGGCTGGTCTACACCTCCACGCCCAGCGTCACCCACCGCGCCACCCAGCCGGTGGAAGGCCTGGGCGCGGACCAGGTGCCCTACGGCGAGGGCTTCCTGGCTGCCTATCCGGCCACCAAGGCCATGGCCGAGCAGGAGGCGCTGGCGGCCAACGGCCCGGAGCTGGCGGTGATGGCGCTGCGCCCGCGCCTGATCTGGGGCCCGGGCGACGCCAACCTGCTGCCGCGCCTGGTCGAGCGCGCCCGCGCCGGGCGCCTGCGCATCGTCGGCAGCGGCGAGAACCTGGTGGACACCACCTACATCGACAACGCCGCGCAGGCGCACTTTGACGCGCTCGAGCACCTGGCCCCGGGCGCGCCCTGCGCCGGCAAGGCCTATTTCATCTCCAACGGCGAGCCGCTGCCGATGCGCGAGCTGCTCAACCGCCTGCTGGCCGCCGCCGGCGCGCCGCCGGTCACACGCAGCATCTCCTTCAGGACCGCCTACCGCATCGGCGCGGTGGCCGAACGGCTGTGGCCGCTGCTGCGCCTGCCCGGCGAGCCGCCGATGACCCGCTTCCTCGCCGAGCAGCTGTGCACGCCGCACTGGTACAGCATGGAACCGGCGCGGCGTGACTTGGGCTACGTGCCGCGCGTGTCCATCGCCGGGGGGCTGGAGCGGCTGCGCGCGGCCTGGCAGGGCGGGGCGGCCGTCACCTGACGCCGACCGCCGGGGGCGCAACATCCGGCCAACGCCCGCCGTGGCATCACCGGAAACGCCCCCCGTGCTCCATTACGCCGTCGTCTTCTTCGTCATCGCCGTGATCGCCGCGCTGCTGGGTTTCAGCGGCATCGCCGGCGCCGCCACCAACATCGCCTGGATCCTGTTCGTCGTGTTCCTGGTCCTGGGCGCGATCTCGCTGCTGCGCGGCCGCAGGGTCTGACCCGGTCCGGCGCGCGGCAGGCTGCCGCCGCGTCGCCCGGTGCCCCATCGCCGCTCCGGTGGCATGCGCCGGCCGGTTAGAATGCCGCGCATGCCCACCCCCTTCGATGCCCTCAAGCCGTTGGCCGGACGCGCCCTGGAAGCGGCGTTGAACCGGGCGGTGGCCCTGGATCCGGATACCCGCGATGCCCTGTCCGCGCTGGACGGGCGGCGCATCGCCCTGGCCCTGGAATCGCCGCCGCTGGCGCTGGAGATCGGCGTGCACGGCGGCTACCTGCAGGTCGGACCGCCGCTGCGCGAGGCCGACCTGGCCGTGCGCGGCACGGTCGGCGGCCTGCTCGGCCAGCTGCCCTTCCTGGCCAGGGCGCGCACGCGTCCGCAGGGGCGCCTGCACGTGTCCGGGGACGCCGCGCTGGCGCAGCAGCTGCAGAAGCTGGCCTCGCGCTTCTCCCCGGACTGGCAGCAACCGTTCGTCGAGGCCTTCGGCGAGGTGGCGGGCGTGCAGCTGGCGCGCGCGGCCGCCGCGGCCCTGCGCGAGGTGCGCCACACCGGCCGCCGCCTGGCCGAGGCCGGCGCCGAGTTCCTGGTCGAGGAATCGCGCGACGTGGTCGGCGGCGAGGAACTGGGCGCCTTCTGCGACGACGTGGACGCCCTGCGCGACGATGTCGAGCGCCTGGCCGCGCGCGTGGCGCGGCTGCGCGTGGCGGCGGAGCCCGTGCCATGAGGGCCGCGCTGCGCGCCTGGCGGATCGGCCGGGTGCTGATCCGCTACCGCCTGGACGAACTGCTCGACGGCACCCCGGTCGAGCGCTGGCTGCGCTTGGGCCGGCCGTTCGTGCCGCGCGCGGCAGCCGACGTGGCCGCGCGGCCGCGCGGGGCGCGCCTGCGCCTGGCGCTGCAGGAACTGGGGCCGATCTTCGTCAAGTTCGGGCAGATCCTCTCCCCCCGCCGCGACCTGGTGCCGGCGGACATCGCCGGGGAGCTGGCCCTGCTGCAGGACCAGGTGGCGCCGTTCGACGGCGACGCCGCGCGCGCCATCGTCGAGCAGGCGCTGGGCCGGCCGATCGCCGAGGCCTTTGCCGGCTTCGACACCGTACCGCTGGCCTCGGCCTCGATCGCGCAGGTGCACGCCGCGCGCCTGCACGATGGCCGCGAGGTGGTGGTCAAGGTGCTGCGCCCGGGCATCGAGGCGCAGATCGCCGCCGACATCGCCCTGCTGCGCTCGCTGGCGGCGCTGGTCGAGCGCACCCATCCGCGCGCCCACCGCATCCGCCCGCACGAGGTGGTGGCCGAGATCGAGTCCACCCTGGCCGCGGAGCTGGACCTGCAGCGCGAGGGTGCCAACGCCAGCGTGATGCGCCGGCTGTGGCAGGACTCGCCGGACCTGTACGTGCCGGAGGTGATCTGGACCCACACCTCCGAGCGCGCGCTGACCATGGAGCGGGTGCGCGGCATCCCTTCGGACGACATCGCGGCGCTGGACGCGGCCGGCATCGACCGGCGTGTGCTGGCGGCCAAGGGCGTGCGGGTGTTCTACACCCAGGTGTTCCGCGACAACTTCTTCCACGCCGATGCCCACGCCGGCAACATCTGGGTGGACGAGGATCCGGCGCGGCGCCACGACCCGCGTTTCGTGGTGCTGGACTACGGCATCGTCGGCCAGCTCTCGGCCCGGGACCAGTACTACCTGGCCGAGAACTTCATGGCCATCTTCAACCGCGACTACCGGCGCATCGCCGAGCTGCACGTGGAGGCCGGCTGGATGCCGGCCAGCGTGCGCATTGACGAGCTGGAGGCGGCCGCGCGCGCGGTGTGCGAGCCGTACTTCACCCGCCCGCTGAGCGAGATCTCCCTGGCAGAGGTGCTGGCCAAGCTGTTCCGCACCGCCCAGCGCTACGAGCTGACCCTGCAGCCGCAGCTGATCCTGCTGCAGAAGACCCTGCTCAACATCGAGGGCCTGGGCCGGCAGCTGGACCCGCGCCTGGACATCTGGGCGGTGGCCCGGCCGGTGCTGGAGAGAATCCTGCGCGAGCGCTACAGCCCGCGCCGGCTGCTGCGCGAGTTCCGCGGGCGCCTGCCGGAGCTGATGACCCGCGCCCCGGACATGCCGCGCCTGCTGCACGCCTGGCTGGAGCAGCAGGTGCAGGGCCGCCACGCGGTGGCGGTGCAGTCGGCCGACCTGGCCGAGCTGGCGCGCCCGCTGCGGGCGATGCAGCGGCGCTGGGTGGCGGCCATCCTCGGCAGCGGCCTGCTGCTGGTGGCGGCGGTGCTGTACGCGCTGGACGCCGGCGGGGCGCGCCCGCTGGCCGGGCCGGCCTCGGCCTGGATCGCCGGCCTGGGCGGGCTGGGGGCGGTGTGGGCCGCGCTGCCGCGGCGGCAGTGAATCCGGCGGGCGCGGGCGCCGCCCCGCCCGCCGGCGCGTCGAATTTCCCGGATGCCGCGCAGGCGGCATCGATTGCAGGAGCAGGCATGCGGTTGCCCGTGCTGTACGAGGACCAGTGGCTGGCGGTGGTGGACAAGCCGGCCGGGCTGATGGTGCACGAGAGTGCGATGGCCGGCGGCGAGACCGACTTCGCCCGCGACCGCCTGCGCGCGCAGTTCGGCCGCCCGGTGCACCTGGTGCACCGCCTGGACCGGGCCACCTCGGGCTGCCTGCTGCTGGCCTTCGACCGCGACACCGCCAGCGCCCTGGGCCGGGCGGTGATGGAGCGGCGCCTGCGCAAGCGCTACCTGGCGGTGTGCCGCGGCTGGCCGGAGGAGGCCTTCGAAGTGGACCACCCGCTCGACGGCGGCCCCGGCAAGCCGGAGAGGAAGCCGGCGCTGACCCGCTTCCGCTGCCTGGCCATCGCCGAACTGCCCTTGCCCTCGGCCGGCTTTCCGACCTCGCGCTATGCGCTGCTGGAGTGCGAGCCGGTGACCGGGCGCTTCCGCCAGATCCGCCGCCACCTCAAGCACGTCTCCCACCACCTGATCGGCGACACCAGCCACGGCGACGGCCGCCACAACCGCCATTTCCGCATGATGGGCGTGCACCGCATGCTGCTGCACGCCTGGAAGCTGGGCTTCCCGCATCCGCACCTGGGCCGGGAGCTGGAGGTGGAGGCACCGCCCGCCGGCGAGTTCGCCCGGGCGCTGGAGCTGCTGGGCTGGCGCCTGCCGGGGGCGGCGTCCTGACGCGCCGGGCGCCGCCGCACACGTACAATCCGGGCATGCCTGCCGACGCCCTCTCCATCACCCCGGGCCTGGCGATCCCGGAAGCGGAGATCGTCGAGCGCTTCGTTCGCGCCAGCGGCGCCGGCGGGCAGAACGTCAACAAGGTGGCCACCGCGGTCGAGCTGCGCTTCGACATCGCCGGCTCGTCCGCGCTGCCGGAAGCGTTGCGCGAGCGCCTGCTGGCACGCCGCGACCGCCGCGTCACCGACGAGGGCGTGCTGGTGATCCACGCGCAACGCTTCCGCACCCAGGAGCGCAACCGGCAGGACGCGCGCGAGCGCCTGGCGGCGTTCATCGCCGCCGGCCTGGCCGTGCCGAAGCGGCGCATCGCCACCCGGCCGACCTTGGCCTCCCGTCGCCGCCGGCTGCAGGAGAAGCGCGGACGCGGCCAGGTCAAGCGCGAACGCCGCACCCGCGACTGGGACTGAACGCATGGCAGGACACGAACCGCTGCTGCCGGCCACGCCGGCGAACATGCCGCAGGTGCGGCCCAACCGTTTCACCCGCTGGCTCGGCCGCACCGTGCTGTGCCTGGGCGGCTGGCGTGTGGTCGGCACCTTCCCCGACATCCCCAAGCTGGTGCTGATCGTGGCGCCGCACTCCTCCAACTGGGACGGGGTGTGGGGCATGGCGGCCAAGATCGCCCTGGGCGTGGAGATCCGCGTGCTGGGCAAGGCGCAGCTGTTCTGGTGGCCGCTGTCGGCGCTGCTGCGGCGGCTGGGCGTGATCCCGGTGGACCGCAGCCGTCCGCAGGGTGTGGTGGAGCAGGCGGTGGAGCTGATCCGCAACTCGCCGCGGATGTGGTTCGCGCTGGCCCCGGAGGGCACGCGCAGCCCGGTCAGGGAGTGGAAGGCCGGCTTCTGGAAAATCGCCGAGGGGGCCGGTGTGCCGGTGCTGATGACCTACTTCCACTACCCGGAGAAGGTGATCGGCATCGGCCCGCTGTTCCACACCACCGGCGACATGCAGGCCGACATGGAGGCCATCCGCGCCTGGTACCGGCCATGGATGGGCAAGAACCGCGGCACCCTGCCGCCGCCGGAAACCGCCGCCGGCTGAAGGCCGGGCGGGGCGTTCAGCGCTCCGAGTGGCCGCTCTCGTCGTACTCGCGCGGGGCGAGCAGGTCCGGCTTGATCAGCGCCACGAAGGCGCGTGCCTGCGGTGACAGCAGGCGGCCCTTGCGCACCACCACGCCGTAGGTGCGGGCCGGGAAGAAGGCGGCCAGCGAGCGCGCCGCCAGGCGGCCGTGGTCGGCCTCGGTCAGGCAGATCGAGGGCACGATGGAGATGCCCATGCCCATGGCCACGTACTGCTTGATCACGTCCCAGCCACTGACCTCCAGCGCCACCGTGTAGGGCACCCGGTTCTGCTGCAGGACCAGGTCCACCAGCCGCCAGGTCACCTGGCGCTGCGGCGGCAGGATCAGCGGATGCGGGGCCAGGTCGTGCAGGGACAGCTCCGGCTGGCCGGCCAGGGGGTGCCCGGGCGGGGTGATCAGCATCTGCTCGAAGCGGTAGGCCGGCTCGTAGCTGAGGTCGGCCGGCACGTCCACCAGGGTGCCCACCACCAGGTCCACCGCGTCGGCGCGCAGCATCTCGGTGCCGTCGTCGGTCACCACGTTGTGCAGGGTCAGGCGCACGTCCGGGTGGCGGGCGCGGAACTGCTCCACGATCCGCGGCAGCAGGTAGAGGATGGTCGAGCTGTTGGCGGCGATGCGCAGCTCACCGGCGTCCAGGCCGCGCAGGCGGTCGCGGAAGGCCGCCTCCAGGCCGTCCAGCTGCTCCACCAGAGGCTGTGCCATCTCATACAGCAGCTCCCCTTCCCGGGTCGGGGTCAGGCGCCGGCCGGTGCGTTCCAGCAGCCGCACGCCCAGCTCGCGTTCCAGAGCCTGCAGCTGCAGGGTGATGGCCGGCTGGCTGACGAACAGGGCGTGGGCGGCGCGCGAAACCGAGCCCAGGCGGACCGTCTGGCAGAACGCCCGCAGCGGCTTGAGACGGTCGGATTTGTAGGAAAAACGCGGACTTGTGTGCGGTGCCACGGGTGGTTGCAGCTGGGTATGAGTTCAACTTATGTATCACATTGACAAAACTGTTTTGTAAAATACGACGCGGTGCAGCACGTTGGACTCCCACACGGAGCACAGGAGTCCACCATGTCCGTTACCGCCGCCGCCATTCCGGGCCGTCCCGTCCAGCCGCCCCGTACCGCCGCGTCGCGCGCCGCGGGCCTGACCCTCACCGAGCGGGTGGCCGGCCAGGAGCAGGTGCTGCCGGCGCCGCTGCTGGGGCTGCTGGTGTCCCTGCACCGGGCCATCGAGCCGGGCCGCCGCGAGCGCCTGGCCGCCCGCCGCGAGCGCCAGGCCTTCTACGACGCCGGTGGCCTGCCCGACTTCCGCCAGGACACCGCGCACATCCGCGCCGGCGACTGGAAGGTCGCGCCGATCCCGGCCGCCCTGCAGGACCGCCGCGTCGAGATCACCGGGCCGACCGACCCGAAGACGGTGATCAACGCGCTCAACTCCGGCGCCAACTGCTACATGGCCGACTTCGAGGACGCGACCTCGCCGACCTGGCGCAACCTGCTGACCGGCCAGCGCGCCCTGGCCGCCGCGGTCGACGGTACCCTGGCCTTCGAGGGCGCCAACGGCAAGCAGTACCGGCTGCGCCCGTTCGAGGAGCAGGCCGTGCTGATCGTGCGCCCGCGCGGCTGGCACCTGGACGAGAAGCACGTGCGCATCGACGGCGAGCCGATGTCCGGTGGCCTGTTCGACATGGCCGTGTTCGCCTGGCACAACGCCCGCGCCCTGGCCGGGAAGGACCGCGGCCCGTACTTCTACCTGCCCAAGTTGCAGTGCATGGAGGAGGCCGAGCTGTGGGAGGCCGCCCTGTCGCACGTGGAGGCCTTCCTGGGCCTGCCGCACGGGCAGATGAAGGTCACCGTGCTGATCGAGACGCTGCCGGCGGCCTTCGAGATGGACGAGATCCTGTACGCCCTGCGCGACCGCATCGTCGGCCTGAACTGCGGCCGCTGGGACTACATCTTCTCCTACCTGAAGACCTTCCGCGCCCACCCCTCGCGGGTGCTGCCCGAGCGCGGGCAGGTGACCATGACCCAGCCGTTCCTGAAGGCCTACTCGGAGCTGCTGATCCGCACCTGCCACCGCCGCGGCGCCCACGCCATGGGCGGCATGGCCGCGCAGATCCCGATCAAGGACGACCCGGAGGCCAACGAGCAGGCCCTGGCGCGGGTGCGTGCCGACAAGCTGCGCGAGGTCACCGCCGGCCACGACGGCACCTGGGTGGCACACCCGGCGCTGGTGCCGGTGGCACGCGAGGTGTTCGACGCGCACATGCCCACGCCCAACCAGCACCACGTGCTGCGCGAGGACGTGCAGGTCGGCCGCGACGACCTGGTCCGCACCCCGCCGGGCACCATCACCCGCGCCGGCTTCGAGAACAACGTCGAGGTGTGCGTGCGCTATCTGGCCGCGTGGCTGGACGGCAACGGCTGCGTGCCGATCCACCACCTGATGGAGGACGCGGCCACCGCCGAGATCGCGCGCGCCCAGCTGTGGCAGTGGCTGCACCACTCCGACCCGCGCGGCCGCCACCACGCCGGCAGCCCGCTGTTCCTGGCCGACGGCGCGCCGATCGACTTCGCCCTGTTCGAGCGCACCCTGGCCGCGCTGCCGGTGCGCCTGGGCAGCGCCGGGAACCTGCCGGGCGCGGCACGCATCCCCGAGGCCATCGCCCTGCTCGACGAGCTGACCCGCGCCTGCCAGCTGGTCGAGTTCCTGACCCTGCCGGCGTACGCGCGCATCGACTGATCCCACCCGCCGCCGGGCCGTCCGGCATCGCCCCCTTTCCACGGAGACCTGCCATGACCACGCTGAAGACCGCCGAACAGATCCGCCACGAGTGGGAGACCGACCCGCGCTGGGCCGGCATCCGCCGCAACTACACCGCCGAGGACGTGGTGCGCCTGCGCGGCACCATCCCGGTGGAGCACTCCATCGCCCGCATCACCGCCGAGAAGCTGTGGCGCTACCTGCACGAGATGGACTTCGTCAACGCGCTGGGCGCCCTGACCGGCAACCAGGCCATGCAGCAGGTCAAGGCGGGGCTCAAGGCGATCTACCTGTCCGGCTGGCAGGTGGCCGCCGACGCCAACCTGGCCGGGCAGATGTATCCGGACCAGTCGCTGTACCCGGCCGACTCGGTGCCGGCGGTGGTCAAGCGCATCAACAACACCCTGCTGCGCGCCGACCAGCTGCACCACGCCGAGGGCGACGACAGCATCGACTTCCTGCAGCCGATCGTGGCCGACGCGGAGGCCGGTTTCGGGGGCGTGCTCAACGCCTTCGAGCTGATGAAGGCGATGATCGAGGCCGGTGCGGCCGGCGTGCACTTCGAGGACCAGCTGGCCTCGGCCAAGAAGTGCGGCCACCTGGGCGGCAAGGTGCTGGTGCCCACCCGCGAGGCCATTGACAAGCTCAACGCCGCGCGCCTGGCCGCCGACGTGATGGGTGTGCCGACCGTGCTGATCGCGCGCACCGACGCCGAGGCCGCCGCCCTGCTGACCTCGGACATCGACGAGAACGACCGCCCGTTCTGCACCGGCGAGCGCACCGTGGAGGGGTACTTCCGCACCCGCAACGGCCTGGAGCAGGCCATCAGCCGCGGCCTGGCCTACGCCCCGTACGCCGACCTGATCTGGTGCGAGACCGGCACCCCGGACCTGGAGTTCGCCCGCAAGTTCGCCGAGGCCATCCACGCCAGGTACCCGGGCAAGCTGCTGGCCTACAACTGCTCGCCGAGCTTCAACTGGAAGAAGAACCTGGACGACGCGACCATCGCCAGGTTCCAGCGCGAGATCGCCGCCTACGGCTACAAGTTCCAGTTCATCACCCTGGCCGGCTTCCACGCCCTGAACTACTCGATGTTCAACCTGGCCTACGGCTACGCCCGCCGCCAGATGAGCGCCTTCGTCGAGCTGCAGGAGGCCGAATTCGAGGCCACCAGGCTGGGCTTCACCGCCGTGCGCCACCAGCGCGAGGTGGGCACCGGTTACTTCGACGCGGTGACCCAGGCCATCCAGCAGGGCCAGTCCTCGACCACGGCGCTGGCCGGGTCCACCGAGGAGGCCCAGTTCCGCGACCGCGCCGCGGCCTGAGTAACCGGCCCGGGTCCGGTCGCCCTTGGGGGAGGGCGGCCGGGCCCGGGCCACTCCCGGGGCCGGGATGGTATGCTGCCGGTTTCCGGGCAGGGGACCGGGTCGTGGGAGCTGCTGGATGCCGAGGGACGGCGTAGCGCAGACCACCCGCCAGGGGGAGCACGGCACGGCGCCCACCGGCGCCGGTACGTGCCTGTCTGTGTCCGAAATGGAGCTTTTTGCCGCCGTGGGCCGGGAACGGGCCATGGCCGAGGGCGAGCGCCTGTTCCGCCGCGGCGACCCGGGGCGGCTCATGTACGTGCTGCTGGAGGGCCGGGTCGACCTGGATTTCGGCAACGACCTGGCGCTCAAGCGGCTGGGCCCGGGCGAGTTCTTCGGCGAGCTGGGGCTGCTGATCGGCGACCACACCCGCGGCGCCGACGCCCGCGCCGCCACCCCCGGCCGCCTGCTGGAACTGGGACCGGAAGGCTTCGAGCGGCTGGTCGAGCGCGACCCGGCCGCGATCGCCCGCTTCCTGCGCCGCGTCATCAGCCGGGTGGTGCTCAACGAGCAGGACCTGATCCGCCAGCTGCGCCGCCGCAACCAGGACCTGGAGACGGCCCTGGAGAACCTCTACGCCACCACCCACCAGCTCAACCAGACCGAAGAGCTGATCCGCATCGACGAGCTGACCGGCCTGTACAACCGCCGCGGCCTGACCCTGCACCTGCAGGAATGCCGGCGCCTGGGCCTGCGTGGCAGCATGGGCCTGCTGCTGGTGGACTGCGACCGCTTCAAGCAGATCAACGACGACCACGGCCACCTGGTGGGCGACCGCGTGCTGCAGAACATCGCCGGCATCCTGCGCTCGGTGGCCGGCCCGGACGACGTGCCGTGCCGGCTCGGCGGCGACGAGTTCTGCCTGCTGGTCGCGGCCCGCGCCGCCGAGGACGTGGTCCGCTACACCGAGTTCGTGCTCGGCACCACCCGCAACCTGATGCGCATGCAGCAGGCCGTGCCCACCATCTGCCCGGTAAGCGTGGGCGCCTGCCTGGTGGACCTGGCCGAGGACTGGAACGACTGGTACGCGCGTGCGGACGCGGCGCTGTACCAGGCCAAGCGCAGTGGCGGAAACTGTGCCTACTGGATGGACGGCGGAGTGCTCGCCATCGACTGAAGGGGTGCCACGCATGCTGGAGAGGCCTCGCCAGGATGCCGTCGAACCGCGGCTGCAGACCCTGCTGCTGACCGACCTGTGCGATTCGACCGCGGTGATCGAACGCCTCGGCGACGTGGCCGCCGCCCGCCTGTTCCGCGACCACGACCGCCTGGTGTTGCAGCTGCAGCAGCGTTGGCGCGGCCGTCTCATCGACCGCTCCGACGGCCTGTTCCTGCTATTCGACCGCCCGGTGGACGGCCTGGGCTTCGCCCTGGACTACCAGCGCGGCCTGGGGCCGCTGGGCAAGCCGTACGGCGTGCAGCTGGCCGCGCGCGCCGGCCTGCACGTGGGCGAGGTGGTGTTCGGGACCAACGACGAGGCGGCCGTGCGCGAGGGCGCCAAGCCGGTGGAGGCCGAAGGCCTGGCCAAGCCGGTGGCCGCGCGCCTGATGGCCATGGCCCGCCCGGGCCAGATCCTGCTCTCGCCCACCGCCGAGGCCATGGCCCGCCGCGCGGCGGGCGAGCTGGGCGCGGAGCTCGCGGGGCGCCTGGTGTGGAAGAGCCACGGCCGCTGGCGCCTGAAGGGAGTGCCCGCCCCCTTGGAAGTGCACGAGGTGGGCGAGGCCGGCCAGGCCCCGCTCAAGGCGCCCCGGCCGGCCGCGGCCAAGGCCTGGCGCGACGTCCCGCTGTGGCGGCGTCCGGCCATGCTCGCCGTGCAGGTGCTGGCCGCGGTGGCGCTGGGCATCGCGGCCTGGCTGCTGACCCGGCCCGAACCGGCCATCGCCTTCGCCGAGCGCAGCTGGGTGGTGCTGGGCGACCTGCACAACACCACCGGCCGCCCGGTCCTGGACAAATCGGTGGAGCAGGCCCTGCGCCTGAGCCTAGGGCAGTCGCGTCATGTCAATGTGCTGTCCGACCAGAAGGTGCGCGACACGCTGGCACGCATGCGCAAGTCCCCGGACACGCCAATCGACCGTGACCTCGCCGCCGAGATCGCAATCCGCGACGGTGCGTGGGGGGTGATCCTGCCGACGGTATCGGAGGTGGGAGGGCGCGTGCACGTGACACTGGAGCTGGTGGAGCCGCGCACCCGGGAGGTGCTGTACGCGGCGTCGGCGGCCGGGGATGGACTGGATTCGGTCCTGGCCTCGGTGGACAAGGTGGCTTCGGACCTGCGTGAGCGGCTGGGCGAGACGCGCCGATCGCAGGCCCGGGACTTCAAACCGCTTCCCCGGGTGGCGACGGCGAGCCTGGATGCCCTCCATGGCTATGCACTTGGGCAGGAGGCGTACGCGCAGGGCAATTTCGTCCAGGCGGCGGATTCGTACCGGCGCGCGATAGAGCTGGATCCGGACTTCGCACTGGCCCACATCGGCCTCATGCGGGCGTACAACGCGCTCGACCAGCTTCCCCGGGGTGTGCCGCACCTGCGCCGCGCCCAGGCCCTGCGCGACGGCCTGGCCAGCCGCGAGCAGATGTACCTGGATGCGTGGGGTGTACAGGTGGATGATCCTGGGCGGGCCGCGGATGCCTGGATGCTTGTGGCGCGGGCCTACCCGGACTTCTTCCAGGCCCATGCCAATGTGGCCTATGCGCTCGAGGTGCGGAACCAGCATGTCGAGGCGTTGCCGTATGCCGTCCGCGCGGCGGCGCCGCAGAGCGAGTTCGCGCCCCTGTCGATGGAGCTGCTGGGCCGGGTGCAGATGGTTCTGGGCGAACGCAAGGCTTCATACGATGCGCTTGTGGCGGCCAGCCGGCGCGGGCTGGCAACGGCACAGGCATGGCTCGCGGTCTGGCATGCGCTGGGTGACGACTTCGAGGCGGCCGAAGCGGCGTGGCCCGCGGATGGGCAGCTCAAGCAGACCCTGTTCGAACGGGTTTCGATCTATCTGGACCAGCGGAAGTGGGATGCCGCCCGGATGGAGGCCGCGCGCGTGCGAACCCGTGCGTCGGCTGATGGGCCGCGTGCGCGCCAGAGTCTGATGCCGGGAGCAGTGGTGGCGTGGGCGCTGGGTGACCATGCCGCCGCGCGGAAAGGAGTGGACGAGATTGTGGAGGCCGCACTGGCAGCCGTGGTCCGCCCGGACAATGCAATGGACCAGCGCGACGATGCAGCGCTGGCACTGTACGGTGCCATCCTCGGGTTGCGCATGGGCCAGCGGGGGCCAGCGCGGCGCGTGCTGGAGGTGATCGAAGCCCGGCCGAAACTGGCCGCGGTGCAGCCGGTGAATGCGCTGCTGGCGGTCGTCCATGCGCGGTTGGCGCTGCAGGACGGCCAAGCGGAGAAAGCACTGGCGGCATTGGACACCATCAAGGACGGCACCGAGCCAATGCAGGCCTACGTGGCGAGGATGGAGGCCCATCTGGCCCTGGGTGACGTCAAAGCCGCCGCCGCCCAGGCCGGCTGGCTTGCCAGGAATCGCGCCCTGGCGTATGCCGAATACGGATGCGCCTGGTGCCAGCAGGCCATGAACGTGGTTGATGCGCGGCTGGCCGCGCTCAATGCCCGGGATCTGGAGGACCCGGAACAGGCGCCGCGCGTCGGCGAACGGATGCGCTCGCCGCCCGCACGGGTACTGGCGGCCGCGGCTGTCCCCTAGGGAAGGTCTGAACAACTCCGCCCGATTGCGCGACAATGCCTCACCGTGATCGGGGTGAATGCGATGCAGCTGTCGTTCGGTGATGCCGAGGGTCTGGGGAGCCGCAAGCGCACGCGGCGCGAGGTGTTTTTGGCGGAGATGGAGCAGGTGGTGCCGTGGCAGGCGCTGCTGGGTCTGATCGAGCCG
>NZ_PDWK01000038.1 GCF_010093135.1 Pseudoxanthomonas taiwanensis
GAGCACTTGAAGGTTGTCCAGCGACACATTGCCCCGCTGCCGCGGCAGGCAATCCTCGATACGCGCGAATTGCGCAGGCGTAAGTTCCATGCGCAGTATGTTAGCACGTAGTGTTAACAGGCCCTAGCGGGACTTCAGTCGCGCAGGACCGCCAGCGCCAGCGCCTCCAGGCGCTGCATGTCCAGCACTTCCACGTCGCGCCGCTTGATGTGCACCAGCCCGTCCTGCTCGAAGCGGCGCAGCACGCGGCTGACCGTCTCCGGAGCCAGGCGCAGGTAGTTGGCGATGTCGGTGCGCGACATGGTCAGCTGGAAGCGGCGCGGCGAGAAGCCGCGCGCGGCCAGCCGCCGCGACAGCCCGATCAGGAACGCGGCCACGCGCTCGTCGGCAGTGTTGTCGCGGGCGAACAGCGAGGCCACGCCGATGTCGCGGCTCATCAGCCGGAACAGGTGTTGCTGCAGGTTGGGCAGGCGCTGGGCCAGCAGCGCGATCTTCGGGAACGAGAACCGGCACAGCATCACCGTGTCCAGCGCCACCGCGTTGCAGGGATAGCGGTCGTCGTGGATGGCGTTGAGGCCGATCACCTCGCCGGGCAGGTGGAAGCCCAGCACCTGCTCGTGGCCGTTGCGGTCGACCTGGTAGGTCTTCACCGTGCCGGCGCGGACCGCGGCGATGGCGCCGAACGGATCGCCCTCGCGGAACACGTGCTCGCCCGGGTGCAGCGGGCCGACGTGCTCCACCAGCACGTGCAGGTCCATCAGCGCGGCCTTGTCCATGCCCTCGGACATGCAGGCCTGGGAGAAGGCGCAGGTGGAGCAGAAGGTCAGCGCGTCGCCGTCGTCGGCCATCACGGCCGGGCCGCTGCGCGGGAAGACCACGCCGGGACCGCTCATGCGCGCGCCCTCCCGCGGTTCAGACGGTGCGCGAGTACAGGGGGGCGGAGCCCCCGGCGGCGGTGAGGTAGCGGTCGAAGCACATGGCGATGATACGCAGCAGCAGGCGTCCGCGCATCGTCGCCCTCAGCCCGGACCCGTCGACCTCCACCAGGCCGTCGGCCTGCAGCGGCCGCAGCCGCGCCAGGGCGTCGGCGAAGTACTCGCGGAAATCGATCACGTGGCGGCGGCCGATGGCGTCGAAATCCAGCCGCCCGTGGCACATCAGCTGCTGGATCACGTCGGCGCGGACCACGTCGTCCTCGTCCATGCGGATGCCGCGCCACACCGGCAGGCGGCCCTCGTCGATCGCCTGCTCCCAGCCGGCGATGTCGCGCGGGTTCTGGCTGAAGCTGGCGCCGATGTGGCTGATCGCGCTCACGCCCAGGCCCACCAGGTCGCTCTCGGCATGGGTGGTGTAGCCCATGAAGTTGCGGTGCAGGCCGCCTTCGCGCTGGGCGCGGGCCAGCTCGTCGGTCGGCAGGGCGAAGTGGTCCATGCCGATGTATTCGTAGCCGGCCTGGCCCAGTTTCTCGATCGCCAGGCGCAGCAGGTCCAGCTTCTGCTCCGGGCTCGGCAGGTCCTCGGCGCGGATCCGCTGCTGCGGGCGGAAGATGCTCGGCAGGTGCGCGTAGCCGTAGATCGCCAGGCGGTCCGGGCGCGCCTGCAGGGTGATGTCCAGGGTGCGCGAGAAGCCCTCCAGGGTCTGCTTCGGCAGGCCGTAAATCAGGTCCACGTTGACCGAACGGAAGCCGTGCGCGCGGCAGGCGTCGATGATGCCCAGGGTCTGGGCCACGCCCTGCACGCGGTTGACCGCCTCCTGCACCGCCGGATCGAAGTCCTGCACGCCCAGGCTGGCGCGGTTGAAGCCGGCCGCGGCCAGCTCGCCGACCTCGGCCGGGGTGATGAAGCGCGGGTCCAGCTCGATCGAGCAGTCCATGCGCGCGCCCGGGGCGAAGTGGAAGTGCCGGCGCAGCACGTCCATCACCTCGGCGATCTGCAGCGGGTCCAGGAAGTTGGGGGTGCCGCCGCCGAAATGCACCTGCTCCACGTCGCGGTCGCGGTCGAACAGTTCGGAGGCCATGCCGATCTCGCGGTACAGCCGGGTCAGGTACGCGGTGCCGCGCGCCTTGTCGCGGGTGATGATCCGGTTGCAGCCGCAATAGAAGCACGGACTGGTGCAGAACGGCACGTGCAGGTACAGGGAGATCGGCCGCGGGATCGGGTCGCCGTTGCTGGCGGCCGCCACCGCGCGCAGGTCCGCTTCGCCGAAGCCGGGGGTGAACTGCGGCGCGGTCGGGTAGGAGGTGTAGCGCGGTCCCGGCACGTCGTAGCGCCGGAGCAGCTCGGGGTCGAACAGGGCGGACAGGCTGGCCATGGGGGTCCAGCCTAGGCAGGTGCCGGCGGCGTGTCCTTGATGCAGGTCAATGGCTTTGCGCGGTTGGGCGGGCCTTCAGCCTTGTGAGGGCGGACGGCCTCAGAGCCGGCCGTCCGCCGCCTCCTTCGGCAGCACGTACTTGACGTCGTAGACCACCCCCTGCGGCCGGCAGAAGGCGCGGATGCCGGCCGCGCCCAGGCGGCGGAACTGCTCGTGGCCGACGGCCACCACCACCGCGTCGAAGCCGCCGGGCGCGGGGGCGGCGTCCAGTTCCAGGCCGTACTCCTCCAGCGCCGCCTGCGGGTCCACCCAGGGGTCGTGGACGTGGACCTGGGCGTTGTAGTCGCGCAGGGTGCGGATCAGGTCCATCACCCGGGTGTTGCGCAGGTCCGGGCAGTTCTCCTTGAAGGCCAGGCCCAGCACCAGGACCCTGGCCTGCACCGGGTTGATGCCCTTGCGCACCATCAGCCGGATCACCTCGTGGGCCACATAGGTGCCCATGCCGTCGTTGGTGCGTCGCCCGGCCAGGATCATGTCCGGGTGGTGACCGACCTGCTGGGCCTTGTAGGTCAGGTAGTACGGGTCCACGCCGATGCAGTGGCCTCCCACCAGTCCCGGGCGGAACGGCAGGAAGTTCCACTTCGTGCCGGCGGCCACCAGCACCTCTTCGGTGTCGATGCCCAGGCGGTTGAACAGGATGGCCAGGTCGTTGACCAGGGCGATGTTGACGTCGCGCTGGGTGTTCTCGATCACCTTGGCCGCCTCGGCCACGCGGATGCTGCTGACCCGGTGGGTGCCGGCTGGGATGATGCTGCGGTAGAGCGCGTCGATGAAGCTGGCCGCCTCGGGCGAGGAGCCGGAGGTGACCTTGGGGATGTCGGTGATGCGCCGGGTCCGGTCGCCCGGATTCAGGCGCTCGGGGCTGTAGCCCACCTGGAAGTCGCGGCCCAGGACCAGGCCCGAGACCCGCTCCAGGATCGGCACGCACACCTCCTCGGTGCAGCCTGGGTACACGGTGGACTCGAAGACCACCGTGTCACCGCGGCCCAGCACCCTGCCCACCGACTCGCAGGCGCGGGTGAGATTGCCCAGGTCCGGGCGGCAGGCCGCGTCGATCGGGGTGGGCACGGTGACCACGTACACGTTGCAGCCGGCGATGTCCTCCAGCCGCCAGGTGAAGGACAGACCCGTGGCGGCGGCCAGCCGTTCCGGCTCCACCTCCAGGGTGCTGTCGCGCCCTGCGCGCAGTTCCTCGACGCGGCGCTGCTTGATGTCGAAACCGATGGTCGGATAGTGCCGGCCGAACTCCACGGCCAGCGGCAGGCCCACGTAGCCCAGGCCCACCACGGCGATCCGTACCTGGTCCAGGGAGACAGCATCCGTCATCGGCGATCCTCGCGGGGCGTGGAGAGCACGCCCGGTACGCGGATTATGGCCGCCGCGGCCGGCGGCGGTGGCGCGGACCGGGCGCGCCCCGGGCGGCGGCGACAAAAAAAACCCGCCGGGTGGCGAGTTCCTTGGCAACGCGTTGATCCACAATGGAAATCTGGTGGCTATGGGTGGACTCGAACCACCGACCCCAGCATTATGAGTGCTGTGCTCTAACCGGCTGAGCTACATAGCCATGCGCGGAGCCGCGCATTTTTCACCTTCCCGGCCGCGCTGTCAATGCACGCTTGTCGGGTCGGCGGGGGCATGGCACAGTCGGGCCTGACGAATTCTGGAGTCCGCATCGTGATCGATCCGGACGGATACAGGCCGAACGTGGGCATCGTGCTGATGCGGGAGGACGGCCAGGTGTTCTGGGCGCGCCGCGTGCGCCGGGACGGCTGGCAGTTCCCGCAGGGCGGCATGCGCAGCGACGAGACCCCGGTGGAGGCCATGTACCGCGAGCTGCGCGAGGAGACCGGGCTGCTGCCCGAGCACGTGGAGGTGCTCGGCTCCACCCCCGGCTGGCTGCGCTACCGCCTGCCGAGCCGGGCCATCCGCCGCGGCGGTCCGGGGCCGGTGTGCATCGGCCAGAAGCAGGTCTGGTTCCTGCTGCGGCTGCTGGCGGACGAGTCGGCGGTGCGCTTCGACATCACCGACACCCCCGAGTTCGACCACTGGCGCTGGGTGGACTTCTGGCACCCGGTGGACCACGTGGTGACCTTCAAGCGTGCCGTCTACGCCCGGGCGCTGCGCCACCTGGCGCCGCTGGCCCGCGGCCGCGGGGTGGCCATCCGGCAGATGCCGCCGACCGCACTGGAGGCCTGGCTGCCGGGCAGCGCCGCCGGGCACGAGCGGCCGCGCAAGCGCCGGGGGCTGCGGGGGCGGCGCTCCTCCGCCTGAACCGGATGGAAACGAGGGCTGTTCTCAATTGACAGCCATTCTCATTCGTAGTGGAATTGACGGCACCTTCATGGTGATCCGGCCCTTCCGCCCGTGTACGTTTGCATCTGTAACGGAGTGACCGACCGTCACATCCGCGAGGCCGCCGAGAACGGCTGCTCCAGCATCACCGAACTGACCATGCGGACCGGTGCCGGCGCCTGCTGCGGCTCGTGCCTGGACATGGCCGCCGCGATCCTCGAGCAGCACCGCGCCCGCGCGCTGCCGCTGCCGGTCCTGGCCGAGGCCGCCTGACCCCCGCACCGGGGATGCACTCGATTCGCGTTCCTCCGCCGCCACGCGCGGCGCGCTAGAGTGCGCGCGTTCCCCCCGCAAAGGAGCGCTGCAGATGAAAGGCGACGCCAAGGTCATCGAGTACCTCAACAAGGCCCTGTACAACGAGCTGACGGCGATCAACCAGTACTTCCTGCACGCCAAGATGCTGAAGAACTGGGGGCTGAAGGAGCTGGCCGAGCACGAGTACAAGGAGTCCATCGACGAGATGCACCATGCCGACTGGCTGGCCGAGCGCATCCTGTTCCTCGAGGGGCTGCCGAACTTCCAGGCGCTGGGCAAGCTGCGCATCGGCGAGGGCCCGCGCGAAGTGATCGAGTGCGACCTGTCGCTGGAGCTGGACGGCATCCCGCTGCTGCGCGAGGCCATCGCCTACTGCGAGTCGGTGGGCGACTACGTCAGCCGCGACCTGTTCCGCCGCATCCTCGACAACGAGGAGGAGCATGTGGACTGGCTGGAGACCCAGCTGGACCTGATCAACCGGATCGGCGAGCAGAACTACCTGCTGACCAAGCTGGACGACTGACCGCCGGCGGGGCTGGCCGACAGCCAGCCCTGCAGCGCCACCCGCGCGCGCGCGAACTCGGCGATCAGCAGCGCCACCGCCACCGCCGGGCGGTCCAGCGCGTTGGCGCGCGCGCCCAGCTCGATGCGCTTGGCCGCGGCCGACAGGGCCAGCGCACCGACGTTGGCCGAGGACGACTTGAGCGCGTGCGCGGCCTCGCGCATCTCGGCCAGGTCGGGGGCGGCGGAGGCCTCCTCCATGCGCCGGATCAGCCGCGGTGCCTCCTCCAGGAACAGGCGCACGATGGCGGTGGCCTCGTCGCCGGCGATCTCGCGCAGCTCGTCGAGCACGGCGGTGTCCAGCACCACCGGCGGTGGCGGCTGGGCCGTGGCCGGTGCCTCCACCGGCGCCGGGGCGGCCGTTGCCGCGGGCGCGGGGGCCGGAAGCGGTTCGACGGACGCCACCGGTGCGACGGGGGCGGTGGCCGTCCCGGCGGTTCCGGGGGCCTCGGCTTCGGCCACGGCGGCGTCGGCCGGCGCCCGCGGTGCCACCGCCTTCGGCCGCGGCGCGGCGCGCAGCCAGCGGCGCAGGCAGGCCTCCAGCTGCTCGCGGGTGACCGGCTTGGACAGGTAGTCGTCCATGCCGGCGTCCAGGCAGCGCTGGCGGTCCCCGGCCATGGCGTTGGCGGTCATGGCGATGATCGGCAGGCGCCGGCCGCGGGGGTCGCCGGCCTCGTGCTCGCGCCAGCGGCGGGTGGCCGAATAGCCGTCCAGCACCGGCATCTGGCAGTCCATCAGCACCAGGTCGTAGTCGCCGCTGGCCATGTGCTCGAGGGCGACCTCGCCGTTGGACGCGGTGTCGCAGTCGTAGCCCAGCACCGACAGCAGCTTCTGCGCCACGCGCAGGTTGACCGGATTGTCCTCGACCAGCAGCAGGCGCGGCGGCGGGCCGACACCTGCCGCCGCGGTGGCAGGCGCCTCGGCCGCGGCGGGCGCCGGGGCTTCCGCCGGCGCGGCCTGCACCGGCCCGGGGGCGGGCGCGGGTGGCTGCCCCGCGGCAGCCGTGGCCGGCGCGGCCTGCAGGGTGGCACGCAGGGTGGCGTCCGGCACCTGGCGCGGCAGCAGCGTGGCCCGCTCCTGCAGCGCCTCCGGCACCGGCTCGTCGCCGTACAGCCACACCAGGCGCACGCCGGCGTAGGCCGGGGTGCGCAGCAGCGCGCGGTGCAGCACCGGCGCGGCCTGGCGCAGGCCCTCGTGGTCGGCCAGCACCACGCCGTAGGCCGGGCCCAGGCCGCCGGTGGTGGCCGGATGGCGCAGGCGCTCCAGCGCCTCCTGCGGCGTCTCCACGATGCTGACGGTGATGCCCCAGTTGGGCAGCAGCAGGGCCATGCGCTGGCGCAGACGCAGGTCGGGCGTGACCACCAGCACGCGCCGCGCCGGGTCCGCCAGCAGCGGCGCGGCCTGCATGTCGCCGACCACCTTCAGCAGCGGGATCTCGAACCAGAAGGTGGAACCGTGGCCCGGCTCGGACTGCACGCCGATGCGCCCGCCCATCAGGTCGACGATGCGCTTGCAGATGGCCAGGCCCAGGCCGGTGCCGCCGTACAGGCGGGTGGTGGAGGCGTCGGCCTGGGTGAAGGCATGGAACAGGCGCGCCTGCTGGTCGCGGGCGATGCCGATGCCGGTGTCGCGCACCTCGAAGCGCAGCAGGTGCTGGGTGGGCGTCTCGCCCAGGCGCCGCACCGACACCTGCACGCCGCCGCGCTCGGTGAACTTGACCGCGTTGCCGACCAGGTTGCCCAGCACCTGGCGCAGGCGCACCGGGTCGCCGCGCACCGGCAGGCGCACGCCCGGCTCGATCTGCAGGTCCATGCGCAGGCCCTTGCCCTCGGCCGGGCGCTTCATCAGCTGCAGCACGCCCTCCAGCAGCTCGCGCAGGTTGAAGCTGGTGATCTCCAGCTCCAGGCGGTTGGCCTCCAGCTTGGAGTAGTCGAGGATGTCGTCGACGATGCGCAGCAGCTGCTGCGAGGACTCGTGTGCGGTGCGCAGCATCTCGCGCTGCTCCGGCGCCAGGTTGCCGCGCGCCAGCAGGTCCAGCATCGGGATGATGCCGTTGAGCGGGGTGCGGATCTCGTGGCTCATCGTGGCCAGGAACTCGCCCTTGGCCAGGGCCGCGGCCTCGGCCGCCTGCTTGGCCTGCACCAGCTGCTGCTCCAGCTGGTCGTGGCGGTGCACGTCGCGCTGCAGCACGTTGCGCTCGTGCTCGGCGGTGGCCGCGCGCGCCAGCGCCGCCTCCAGCTCGCGGAACTGCGCGCGGCTGGCGGCCAGTGCCGCCAGCGCGGCGGCGGCGGCCAGCAGGCCCAGCACGGCCGCGGCCGGCAGCCACGGGCCGGCGGTGCCGGAAGCGGCCAGGCCCAGCGCCCCCAGCGCGGCCACGGCGGCGACCGCGGCGACGGTGGGCCATGTGCTGCGCGGGCTCGGGGCGCTCATGGGCTACAGCACCGCGCTCTGGAAGTCGAAGTCCAGCTCGCTGCCGACCGAGTGCACGAGGTTGCCCTGGACGAAGTCGATGCCGGCCATCCACATGGTCGCGGCGGCCTGCGGGTCCTCGATCTGCTGGCCGATCACCTGCAGGCCGAGGCGGTGGGCCAGGTCGATGGCGGTGCGCAGCTGGTCGCGCAGCTGCGGATCGGCGTGGGCGGCGGCGAAGCGTCCGGCCATGCGCACGTAGCCCAGCGGCAGCTGCGCCAGCAGCGCCTCGGCCTCCTGGCCGGGCTCGAACTGGCTCAGGCAGAACTGCACGCCCAGCGGCAGCATGCGCCGGCAGAACTCGGCCAGGGTCACGCTGTGGATCAGTGCGTCGGACAGGCGCACGTCGATCACCACCGAGGTGCCCTCGATGCCCAGGTCGGCCACGGTCTTGGCCATCCACTCGGCGAAGGCCTCGCGCGCCAGGGTGCGCGGCGACTGCGAGACGAACAGGCGCAGCGGGCTGCCCTCGGCCTTGCGCCGTGCGATCAGGTGCAGGGCGTGCTCCATCACCTGCTGGTCGAAGTCGGCGATGCGGCCGCTGGCCTCGGCCACCGGCACCACCTGGCCGGCCGGCAGCAGGGTGCCGTCGGGACGGCGCAGGCGCAGCAGCACCTGGTACTGCGCCAGGTCGTTGCCGGCCACCGCCACGATCGGCTGGTAGGCCAGCTCCAGCTGGCCCTCGAGCATGGTCAGGTGTTCCTGCGCCTCCTGCTCGCTGGGCGGCACGTGCGCGGCCACGCCCTGCGGGCGCAGGCGCGCCTGCAGGGCGGCGCGTTCGGTGGCCTCCAGCGCGGCGCCGGCCTCGGCGAAGCCGTGCGACAGGGCGGCGTAGCCGATGGCGCCACGCAGGTGCAGCGTCTCGTCGCCGCGCACCGGGAAGGACTCGGCGGCCAGGCGCTCGCGGATGGCGACGGCGGCCCGTTCCAGCGCCGCCTCGTCGGCATCGCGGTGCAGGGCCAGGAAGCTGTTGTCGTTCAGCCGCGCCAGCGGGGCCGGGGCGACGATCCGCGCCAGGCGGCGGCCGGCCTCGGCCATCAGCCGCTCGAAGGCGGCGTAGCCGTAGCGCTCGCGCAGGCTCAGCGCGCTGCCGATCTCGATGAAGAACAGCCCGCCGCGGGCGCCGCCGTGCAGGGCCTCGTCCACCTGCTGCAGCAGCCAGGCGCGGGTGGCCAGGCCGGTTTCCGGGTGGTTGCGCAGCGGGCCGGGCTTGTCCTGGCGGCGCTGCGCGCGCAGGCGCTGGATGCGGCTGGACACCGCCGCGATCAGGTGGCGCGGGCGGATCGGCTTGGTCAGGAAGTCGTCGGCGCCGCTCTCCAGCACCTCGAACTGGCGCTCCGGATCCGGGTCGCCGGTGAGGAACACGATCGGCAGCAGCTGGCAGCCCGGCTGCTGGCGGATCAGGGTGGTCAGGCGCATGCCGTCCAGGCCCGGCATGTGCAGGTCCATCAGGATCAGGTCCGGGTCGAAGCGGCCGATGGCGGCGATCACGCCCTCCGGCTCCAGCTGCACCTCCGCCTGCATGCCGGCGCCGTGCAGCACGCTCTGCGCGAACAGGGCCTGGGCGCGGTCGTCCTCGACGATCAGCACGCGGAAGGGCGGCTCCTCCTGGGCGCCACCGCCGTCGGCGACGGCCGGCGCCGACGCGGGGGCGGCGGGGGGCGGTTCCGCGGCCCCGGCCAAGGCTACGCCGGTGGCGGGCTCGGCCGGGGGCTCGTCCACGGCGGCCTCGGCCTGCCCGCCGGCGGCGGGGGCATCCGGCACCCAGCGCCGCCAGTAGTGCGGCGGCGGCGTCTCGGCACGCGTGCGCGTGCGCGCGCCCGGTTCGTCCGGTGCCGGCGCGGAATCTTGTACGGCCATCGGTCTTACCCCCAGGTGGAGCCGCATTATGTGACCAACATCGCCCATCGCGACAAGTCTTGCGCGGCGCGGCGGTCAGCCTCCGCGCGCGGGCAGCAGGCGCCGCACGCCGCGCGCCAGCACGCGCCAGATCCACCACACCAGCAGCGCGCCCAGCACGCTGGTGCCCAGCACCAGCGCCAGCGCGATCCAGGGATGGGCGATGGCCAGGGCCAGGCCGCCGACGATCACCGCGTCCTCGGTGGCCGAGGCCAACCAGTTGCTGGCCGGTTCGGGCGAGGTGTTGAGCAGGGCGCGGGTGCCGGACTTGAGGGTGTGCGCGGCCAGCGCCACGCCGGCGCCGGCCGCCAGCGCGCCGGCGCCCAGCTCGCCGTCCGGGGACAGCGTGGCCGCGGCCAGGAAGGCGCCGGCCGGAACCCGGGCGATGGTCTGCAGCAGGTCCCAGACCGAATCCACGCCGGGGATCTTGTCGGCCAGGAACTCGGCCACGGCCAGCGCGCCGGCGGTGCCCAGCACCCACCAGGACTGCGTGGCCTGCAGCGCCGGTGGCAGGTCCACCCAGCCCAGCAGCCCGGCCAGGCCCACCCCGAACACGGTCAGGTAGGCGCGGATCCCCGCCATCCAGGCCAGCAGCAGGCCGATCACGAACACATGGGCCTCGGACATGGGCGGTCCTCCGACGGTGGGCGGGCGCGGGGCGTCCCGGGCGGGCACGCGCGGGGCGGTTACACTAGCCGGCCCCGGTCCATCGCAGTATAGGCACAGGTCCCGACCCGATGACCGTTCCGCCGCCGCCGCGTTTCCGCATCGTCTCCGGGCAGCCGCGCCTCGGCCGCGGCTGGTTGGCCGCCCTTGCCGCGGCCTGGCTGGCGAGCCTGGTGGTGGCCTGGGTGCTGGCCACGCGCCTGGCCGCACCGGAGCTGGCCCAGGCCCGCGCCCAGTTGCGCGAGGCCGAGCGCACCGCCGCCCAGCAGCAGCGCCAGCTGGATGCGCTCAGCCAGCAGGTGGCCACCCTGACCCGCTCGGACCAGATCAGCCGCGCCGCCAACACCGAGCTGCAGTCCTCGCTGGCCGAGCGCGACGAGGAGATCGCCGCCCTGCGCGCCGACCTGGCCTTCTACGAGCGCCTGGTCGGCGCCACCGGCCAGCGCAAGGGGCTGAACGTGCACTCCATCGAGTTCATCCCCGAGGAGGCCGGCACCTGGCGCTACCGGGTGGTACTGACCCAGAACCTGAACCGCGGTGCGATCAGCCGCGGGCAGATGCGCTTCTCGGTGGAGGGCGTGCGCGCCGGCAAGCTGGCCAGCGTCGGCTGGGACGAGCTGCACCAGCGCCAGAACGTCCCCGGGCAGGAATATTCCTTCCGCTATTTCCAGGAACTGGGCGGCAGCGTGATGCTGCCCAAGGATTTCACCCCGCAACGTGTGCGAGTCTCTCTCCAGGGCACCGGCGCAGGCGCCGAGCAGGTCTTCGACTGGAAACCCGCCACCGGCGGGGGAGGCAGGTGATGTTCAAGAGCAAGTCCACCCAGCAGCGTGACGGCTTCGCCGTCGACACCCTGATCGGGCCGGGCGTGGTGATCCACGGCGACATCGAGTTCACCGGCGGCCTGTATGTCGAGGGCCGGATCCAGGGCAAGGTCACGGCCACGCCGGGCAAGCCCGCCACCCTGATCCTGGCCGAGCACGGCGCCATCGAGGGCGAGGTGCATGCCCCGGTGGTGGTCATCAACGGCGAGCTGACCGGCGACGTGCACGCCGCCGAGCGGGTGGAACTGGCCGCGCAGGCGCGGGTGGCCGGCAACGTCCACTACAGCGTGGTGGAGATGAGCGCCGGCGCCCAGCTCACCGGTCGCCTGGTCCACGTCCAGGCCCAGGCCCAGGCGTTGCCGGCCCCTGAAGGCCGGGTGCCGGAGATGGCCGCGGCCACTTGAACCCGGGCCGCGCCGGCCCCACCCTGTCGCCATGATTCCGCTGCCTTCCGCACCCACCTACCAGCAACTGGAACAGCCGTTGCGCTTCACCTCCGCCGCGGCGGCCAAGGTCCGCGAGCTGATCGCCGAGGAAGGCAACGCCGACCTCAAGCTGCGCGTCTACATCCAGGGCGGCGGCTGCTCCGGCTTCCAGTACGGCTTCGAGTTCGACGAGAACCAGGCCGAGGACGACATGGCCGTGACCACCGACGGCGTGACCCTGCTGGTCGATCCGCTCAGCCTGCAGTACCTGATGGGCGCCGAGGTGGACTACAGCGAGGGGCTCAGCGGCGCGCAGTTCGTGATCCGCAACCCCAACGCCAGGACCACCTGCGGCTGCGGCAGCAGTTTCAGCGTCTGAGCGTGCGGGGCCGGCCATGAGCGATGCCGCCGGTTCCCTGCAGGGCTTCGCCTTCTGCCACACCGGGCTGGACCGCGCCGACACCCTGCGCGGCGACGCCGGGGCCCTGCGCCGGCTGTGGCCGCAGGCACGTCTGCTGCTGCTCGACGCCCAAGGCCGCGCCGCCGCCGATCCGGCCGGCGGCCCGCTGCCGCTGCGCGGCGCCGACCTGGGTGGCGGCCCGGGCACGGCGATCTTCCTGGGCGTGGAGACCGACGGCCAGGCCTGGTTCGCGCTGGACGCGGCCGCGGCCCCGGACGTGCGCGCCGAGCACTGGCTGGACCTGCGCAGCGCCGCCGTGCAGTGGCCGGTGGCCCAGGCCGGCGCCTTCGCCTACGCCCGCGGCATGGTCTACTGGCAGGCGCGCACCCGCTACTGCGGCGTGTGCGGCGGCGCGGTGGCCTTCCCCCGCGGCGGCTTCGTCGGCCACTGCGGGCGCTGCGGCACCGACCACTATCCGCGCGTCGACCCGGCCATCATCGTCGCCGTCAGCGACGGCCGGCGCCTGCTGCTGGGCCGCCAGCCGGGCTGGGCGCCGCGCCGCTGGTCGGTGCTGGCCGGCTTCGTCGAGCCGGGCGAGACCCCCGAGCAGACCGTCGTGCGCGAGGTTCACGAGGAGACCGGCGTGCGGGGGCGAGGCTGCCGCTCCCTGGGAGCGCAGCCGTGGCCGTTCCCGGGGGCGCTGATGCTGGGCTTCTGCGCCGACGCCGAGCCGGGCCCGCCGCGGGTGGACGGCGAACTGGAGGAGGCGCGCTGGTTCAGCCGCGAGGAGATCGGCCAGGCGTTGGCCCGCGACGACTCGGCCTCCGAAGGCCCGGTGCTGGCCCCGCCGATCTCCATCGCCCGCGCGCTGATCGAGCACTGGTACCGGCGCGGCGGCGACGCGTAGGGGCCGCCCGCGGGCGCCGGGGCTAGAATCGCGGCAGGGAGGATCCATGTTCACCACACTGGTCGCCGTCATCGCCGCGCTGGTCCTGGGCCACGTGGCGTCCACGCGGGTGGCGGCGCTGCGCCGTTTCCAGTGGTACCGCGGCTGGCTGGAATGGCTGGGCATGCAGTCCGGCGACGGCGGGTTCTGGGCCGGCCGTTACGGCCTGGCGCTGGCGGTGTTGCCGCCGGTGCTGCTGATGGCCGTGGCGCAATGGCTGCTGGCCCGTCCCCTGCTTGGCCTGCTCGGCCTGCTGCTGGGCGTGGTGGTGCTGGCCTGCACCTGGGGACCGCGCGACCTGGACGTGGACATCGAGGCCGCCCTGGACGCGGACGGGGCCGAGGCCCGCCGCGCGCGCCTGGCGCTGCTGGCCACCGAGCCGGGGCAGGACGTGCGCGAAGGCCCGGGGCTGCCGGCGGCGGTGATGCGCGCCGCCCTGCGGCGCTGGTTCGCGGTGCTGTGGTGGTTCCTGCTGCTGGGCCCGGCCGGGGCGCTGCTGTACCGCCTGGTGGAGCAGGCGGTGGCCGGCGTCGGCCATGGCCTGCGGCCGGAGGACAACGCCGCCGGCGCGCGGCGCCTGCTGCCCCTGCTGGACTGGCCGGTGGCGCAGCTGATGCCCCTGTCCCTGGCCCTGGTCGGCAACTCCGACCGGGTCTTCCGCGCCGGGCGCGCGGCCGCCGGTGACCGCTGGACCGGCCGCACCGACTTCCTCGACGCGGCCGCCCGCACCGCGGTCAGCGGCGAGCTGGAGGAGGAGGCGCAGGACTACGTGCGCGAGGGTTACCTGCCGCTGCGCCCGGACCTGCCCGAGCTGCGCGACGCCATGAGCCTGGTGTGGCGCATGCTGCTGCTGTGGGTGACCCTGCTGGCGCTGCTGATCATCGCCGGCTGGGTGGGTTGAAGACGCGCCGCGCACGGCGCGGACGGCGGATCCCCCGCGTCGCGCTCAGCCGGGCGCCAGCCAGGAGAACGGCGGCCAGGGCAGGTTGCGGGCGATCCAGTACGCCGGCAGCACCCACAGCCACAGCTTCGGCCGCAGCAGCACCTCCATCACCGGTTCCAGCACGCGCGGCCGCCAGCCCGCGGCCCAGGCCGCCATCGCCGGCAGCACCGGCAACAGCAGCACCGCCAGCGGATTCATCGACAGGGCGCGCGGCAGGTCGCCGTGCACCAGGGCGTGCAGGGCGCGGGTCAGGCCGCAGCCGATGCAGTAGTGGCCGGTCAGCAGCCGGAACAGGCAGGGCGGGAACGGGCTGCCGGCGACGTTCGGATCGAAGGTGCGCAGCAGCCAGATGCCGGCGCCGGCCGCCACCGCGGCCGACGCCAGCAGGAGGAACCGCCAGGGATTCAGGCGGTCCATGGGCGTGTTACTGCGCCTGCTCCATCTGGCGCTGGAGCTCCTCGACCATCTCCATGTAGCCCTCCGGGCCGACGGAGATGAACCAGCCCAGCGAGACCAGCACCGCGAGGATGAGGATGCCGGTGGTGACCCAGCACCAGATCTTGGCGGTGCCCGAGGCACGGCGCGCGCCGTCCAGGTCGCCGGCGTTGAGCAGGGTCTTGACCCTGGACGCGAACACGATGGCGACGATGCCGGTGACCAGGCCCGGGAAACTCAGGCAGGAGAAGCAGCAGGACAGGAACGAGAGCACCGTGACGGTGATCGCCCAGGCCAGGTAGGTCGGAACCGGGGCGTGGACCTGGGAGGCCGGGGGCGTCGGCGGCGGGACGTAGCTCATGGGAGTTTCCTCGGGGTGGAAAACGGTGGTCAGGCGCCGGGCAGGGCGCCCATCATGGTCAGCCCGCCGAACAGACCGCCCGGAAGCGGGCCTTGGCCGCGGCCTCGCGCGCGCCGGCGATGTCGCCCGCGGCGCGCTTGCCATCCGCCTGGGAGCCCGGCGGCAGGCGCCAGAACAAAGCGACCAGGATCGCCCAGACCTGGTAGTTCGGGAGGTACTCGGTGGAACCGTGGGTGCTCACGGCGTGGTTTCTCCCCGGTGGATGGCGCAGGCAAGCCTAACCGACCAGCGCGTGGCAAAAAAGCGGACAATCTCGGCCATCAGGCGTCGTCGCCGCGCAGTGCGCGGACCCGCGCCTCCAGCATCGCGGCGGTGACCTGCCCGGTTTCCGGCGGCGCGGCCACCACCTCGACCCGCGCGCGGAAGCGCCGCGGCACGCGCATGCGGCCCAGGCGCGAGTCGCGCCGGCTCCACATGCTGGCCCACATCCCCTTCAGCGCCATCGGCACCACCGGCACCGGTCGCCCGGCCGCGGCCGCGCGCGCGAGGATGCGCTCCACGCCGGTCCGGAACGGGGCGATTTCGCCGTCGCGGGTCAGCCCGCCCTCGGGGAAGATGCACACCAGCCCGCCCTCGGCCAAGGTCGCGTCCACCTGGTCGAAGGCGCGCTGCATCAGCTCCGGATCCTCCCTGGCACCGGCGATCGGGATGGCCTTGGCGGTGCGGAAGATCCAGCGCATCACCGGGATGTTGAAGATCCGGTGGTGCATCACGAAGCGCACCGGCCGCGGGATCGAGGCGGCCAGGATCAGCGCATCCATGTAGCTGACGTGATTGCACACGATCAGGCCCGCGCCCTCGTCCGGCACGTGCTCCTCCACGCCGCGGATGCGCAGGCGGTACAGCGCCCGCACCAGCAGCCAGCTGAGGAAGCGCATCAGGAACTCGGGGACGATGGTGAAGATGTACAGGGCCACCACCGCGTTGGCGATGCCCAGGGCCAGGTACAGCTGCGGGATGCTCAACCCCGGCAGCGGCACGGTCACGCCGGCCACCGTGAGCGAGTCCATCTGCAGCACGATGCCGGTGACCGCGGCCAGCACGATGAACAGCGCGTTCTGGATGTTCAGGCCGGCGATCACCCGCGCCAGCTCGGCCTTGGGCGTGCGGCTCTGGATCAGGGCGAACAGCGGCACCACGAAGAAGCCGGTGAACAGGCCGATGCCGGTCAGGTCCGTGACCACGCGCCAGCTGCCCGGCTGGGCCAGGAAGCCGGCCACGTCCAGGCCGCTGGTGGCCGGAACATGGTGGCGGGCGAAGTACAGGTCCAGCAGGAACCCGGTCATGCCGATCGCGCCCAGCGGCACCAGGCCGATCTCCACCGTGCGTGCGGACAGCTTCTCGCACAGCAGCGAGCCCACGCCCACGCCGATGGAGAACAGCGCCAGGGCGAACACGTACAGCGTGGGCGTGCCGCCCAGCCAGGCCTCGGCGTACACCGGCAGGTTGCCGGTCAGCACCGTGCCCACGAACCAGAACCAGGAGATGCCCAGCACCGCGTTGCGCACCGCCAGCCGGCGCCGGGTCAGCTGCCAGATCGCCCACGACTCGCGGACGATGTTCCAGCGCACCCTCAGCTCCGGCGCGCCGGCGTCCACGCGCGGGATGGCACGGCTGGCGAGGTTGCCGGCCACCGCCAGCAGGACCAGCGCGGCGCCGGCCACCCACGGTCCCTGCGTGCCGGCCACGGCGAAGATCAGGCCGCCGAAGATCATGCCCAGCAGGATGGCGATGGAGGTGCCCATCTCCACCAGGCCGTTGCCGCCGGTCAGCTCCTCCGGGCGCAGCACCGCCGGAAGGATCGAGTACTTCACCGGGCCGAACAGGGTGGACTGCACGCCGGTCAGGAACAGCGCACCCAGCAGCACCACCATGTTCTGGGTGAGGAAGCCCACCGCCGCCACCGACATGATGGCGATCTCCATCGCGGTGGTGATGCGGATCAGCCGCTGCTTCTCCAGTTTCTCGGCGATCTGCCCGGCGGTGGCCGAGAACAGGAAGTACGGCAGGATGAAGATGGCCGGCGCCAGCTGCGTGTACAGCGCCTTGTCGGTCTGGTCGATGGCCATGTAGCCGAGCAGGCCGACGATGGCCTGGCGGAACACGTTGTCGTTGAACGCCCCCAGCAGCTGGACCACGAAATAGGGCAGGAACCGGCGTTGCCGGAGCAGGGCGAACTGGTTTTGGCCGGACATGCGTGCTTCCGCTGGAGGTCGCGCGGAAGCCTAGCAAACCGCCTCCACCGCCCGCACACGCCCATCCGCGGGAACCGCACCGGCCAGGGCCGGCAGGGCATGGGCGCGGATGCCGCCCTGGCCGGCCGGTCCTCGTGCTGCCGCTCGCGCACGGCGCGACCAGCAGGCCGATGCCGGGCGTGGCGGCCGGTCCTGCGGGGGCGGATTCCCGGTCCAGCGCAGTCCCGTCGGCAGTCGCGCGCAGGCGTGCCGGGCCGGCACGCGCTGCCGGACCCGGCGGAGCGGCGCCGGCGCCCGCCGCGGGCCTAGCCGCGCTCGCGGGCGATGGCGCGCCAGCCGATGTCGCTGCGGTGGAACTCGTGTTCCCAGTGGATCCCCGCCACGCCCGCGTAGGCGCGCTGCCGGGCCTGGGAGACGCTGTCGCCCAGCGCGGTCACGCACAGCACGCGGCCGCCGGCGCTGACCACCCTGCCTTCGCCATCCAGCGCGGTGCCGGCATGGAACACCTTCACGTCGGCCGGGGCCGTGTCCAGTCCGGTGATCGTATCGCCGGTGACGGGTGCCTCCGGATACGGCCGGGCGGCCATCACCACGCCCAGCGCGCACTGCGGGTTCCACCGCGCCTGGACCTCGTGCAGGCGGCCGTCCAGCGCGGCCTCCACCAGCTCCACCAGGTCCGAATCCAGGCGCAGCATCACCGGCTGGGTCTCCGGGTCGCCGAAGCGCACGTTGAACTCGATGACCTTGGGCGCGCCGTCCGGGGCGATCATCAGGCCGGCGTAGAGGAAGCCGGTGAACGGCGTGCCGTCGGCGGCCATGCCGGCCACGGTCGGCTCGACGATCTCGCGCATGATCCGCGCGTGCACCTCGGGGGTGACCACCGGCGCAGGCGAATAGGCGCCCATGCCGCCGGTGTTGGGGCCGGTGTCGCCGTCGCCCACGCGCTTGTGGTCCTGGGACGTGGCCATCGGCAGGGCGGTGCGGCCGTCCACCATGGCGATGAAGCTGGCTTCCTCGCCCTCCAGGAACTCCTCGATCACCACGCGCGCGCCGGCGTCGCCGAAGGCGTTGCCCGAGAGCATGTCGCGCACCGCGGCCTCGGCCTCCTCCAGGGTCATGGCCACGACCACGCCCTTGCCTGCGGCCAGGCCGTCGGCCTTGACCACGATCGGCGCGCCCCTGGCGCGCACGTAGGCCAGCGCCGCCTCCACCTCGCTGTGCACCTCGTAGAAGGCGGTGGGGATGCCGTGGCGCTTGAGGAAGTCCTTGGCGAAGGCCTTGCTGCCCTCCAGGCGCGCGGCCGCAGCGGTGGGACCGAAGATGCGCAGGCCGGCGGCGCGGAAGCGGTCCACCACGCCGGCCACCAGCGGCACCTCGGGGCCGACCACGGTCAGGGCCACGCCCTCGTCCTGCGCCAGCTTCAACAGGCCGTCCAGGTCGGTGGCCTTGACCGCGGCGTTGCGGCACCTGGCCTCGGTGGCGGTGCCGGCGTTGCCCGGCGCCACGATCACCTCGGACACGCGCGGGGACTGCGCCAGTTTCCAGGCCAGCGCGTGCTCGCGGCCGCCGGAACCGATGACCAGGATCTTCATGCCCGATGCTCCTGCAGGACGGATGGGGGGATCTCAGTGACGGAAGTGGCGCACGCCGGTGAACACCATGGCGATGCCGTGCTCGTCGGCCGCGGCGATCACCTCGGCGTCGCGCATCGAGCCGCCGGGCTGGATCACCGCCTTGATGCCGGCGGCGGCCGCGGCGTCGATGCCGTCGCGGAACGGGAAGAAGGCGTCGGAGGCCATCACCGAGCCCTCCACCACCAGACCGGCGTCGGCGGCCTTGATGCCGGCGATGCGCGCCGAGTACACGCGGCTCATCTGCCCGGCGCCCACGCCGATGGTGCGGTTGTCCCTGGCGTAGACGATGGCGTTGGACTTGACGAACTTGGCCACCTTCCAGGCGAACAGCAGATCCTCGAACTGGCGCTCGGTCGGGGCCAGCTTCGTCACCACCTTCAGCTCGTCGCGGGTGACCACGCGGTCGTCGGCGGTCTGCACCAGCAGGCCCGAGCCCACGCGCCGGGCGTCGATGAAGCCCGGCGCCGGCGGCGCGAACGGGATGCGCAGCACGCGCACGTTGGCCTTCTTCTTCGCGTACTCCAGCGCGGCCTCGTCGTAGTCCGGGGCGATCAGCACCTCGACGAACTGGCGGTCGAGGATGGTGCGCACCGTGGTCGCGTCGACCGGGCGGTTGAAGGCGATGATGCCGCCGAAGGCGCTGGTCGGGTCGGTGGCCCAGGCGTGTTCGTAGGCCTCGGCCACCGTGGCGGCCACCGCCACGCCGCAGGGATTGGCGTGCTTGACGATGACGCAGGCCGGGGCGTCGAACTGGCGCACGCACTCCCAGGCCGCGTCGCTGTCGGCGATGTTGTTGTAGCTCAGCTCCTTGCCCTGCAGCTGGGTGAAGGTGGCCAGCGAGCCCGGGGCCGGCCGCAGGTCGCGGTAGAACGCGGCCTGCTGGTGCGGGTTCTCGCCGTAGCGCAGGTCCATCACCTTGACGAAGTTGCCGTTGAACTGCGCCGGGAACAGGCCGCGGTTGCGCGCACCCTCGTCGGAGGGCTCGGCCATGGCCGAAAGCACGTCGCTGATGCGCGCGTCGTACTGGGCCACGCGGTTGAACGCGGCCACGGCCAGGGCGAAGCGGGTGCGCAGGGACAGGGCGCCGCCGTTGGCCTCCAGTTCCTGCAGCAGGCCGGCGTACTGCGCCGGGTCGGTGGCCACGGCCACGTGGGCGAAGTTCTTGGCCGCCGCGCGCAGCATGGCCGGGCCGCCGATGTCGATGTTCTCGATGATGTCCCCGAAACCCGCCTCCGGGTCGGCGGTGACCTGCTCGAACGGGTACAGGTTCAGCACCAGCAGGTCGATCGGCTCGATGCCGTGCTCGGCCATCACCGCGTCGTCCACGCCGCGCCGGCCGAGCAGGCCGCCGTGCACCTTCGGGTGCAGGGTCTTGACCCGGCCGTCCATGATCTCGGGGAAGCCGGTGAGCTCGGACACGTCCCTGACCGGCAGGCCGGCCTCGCGGATGGCGCGGGCGGTGCCGCCGGTGGAGAGCAGTTCGATGCCGCGGGCGGAGAGGGCGCGGGCCAGGTCCAGCAGGCCGGTCTTGTCGGAGACGGACAGCAGGGCCCGGCGGACGGGCAGCAGGTCGGTGGTCATGGCGGGGAGCGGGCGGAGGAAAGCCGCCAATTATAGACGCCCCCCGGCGCCGGCCCGGCGGCCCTCAGACCAGGCCGTAGTCCTTGAGCTTCTTGCGCAGGGTGGCGCGGTGGATGCCCAGCAGCGCGGCGGCGCGGCTCTGGTTGCCCTCGCAGTGGTTGAGCACCTCCACGAACAGCGGGATCTCCATCTCGCGCAGCACGATCTCGTACACGTCGTTGGCCTCCACGCCGTTGAGGTCGCGCAGGTAGCGGCGCACGGACTGGGCCACGTGCTCGCGCAGCGGCGGGCGCGGGGAGGAGCTTCGGCCGGAGTCGTTGGCGCGGGAGGGCGGGTTCTGCTGCACGGGAATCCGGGATGACCGCGTCATGACGGGCAGGGGAGTCTAGCGCGGCCTTCGCGTCGCTGCCACGCCGGAGACATGCGGAGGAAGTTTCAGCGGAACTCGAAGGCGAAGGCGACCGTGCCCGGCGCCGGTTCACGCACCAGGAAGGTGACCTGCGCGCTCTGTCCGGGTGCAAGCGGCTCCCGCGGCGCGTGGCCGAGGTACTGCTCGGGCGTGAACACGCCGCTGCCGAGGACGCGGCCGTCGGCGTCGGACAGGGACAGTTGCAGCGCCGGCCACGGCTGCGGCCAGCGCGCATCGTTGCGGAAGGTCGCGTCCACGCGCAGGGCGTCGGGCGTGCCGGCCTGGCTGACGCGGCGGTCGGGCATCACGAAGGCCGAGGGTTCGCGCCACGGCGGCAGGCTGCAGCGCAGCATCGCGCAGGCGCTCTCCAGCAGCGGTCGCCAGCGCGCGTCGGCGGCCAGGCGCGCGCGGTCGGCCAGCACCCCCTGCACCAGCAGCAGCAGCACCAGCGCCGCGACCACCGCCCAAGGCCAGGCCGCGGTGCGCCGGCGGACGGCGGCGAAGCGTGGTGCGGCGGACGTGGCGGGGGGCGCGGCCGGGGCGGCGATGGCGCCGGCGCCCGCGGGCGGGGCCAGGTCCGCCCCGGCCGCTGCCGGCGCGTCGTGCGCGGACTCCTCCAGCGGCTGGCCGCAACGCGGGCACGCGGCCGGGCGCTGCCGGGCGTGGCCGGCGACCAGGAAACCGCAGTGCGGGCAGGGCGTGAACATCGGCCCTATTCAACCACGGCCGCCGCGCGCCGTGGCGGTCAGCGGCGCACGCCGTCGATCCGCACCCAGTCCTCCTCGGTGGCGACCTGCAGCTGGTCGAACCAGGCGCCGTAGCGCTGCAGCAGTTCGTCTTCCTGGCCGCGCAGGATGCCGGACAGGGCGATGCGCCCGCCCGAGGCCACGCGCGCGGCCAGGTGTTCGGCCAGCGCGTCCAGCGCGGTGGCCAGGATGTTGGCCACCACCACCGGGTAGGTGGCCTCCGGCTCGTCCCCGGGCAGGTACACGGCCAGGCGGTCGTCCACGCCGTTGCGGCGGGCGTTGTCGGCGGTGGCGGTCAGCGCCTGCGGGTCGTTGTCCACGCCCACCGCCGCGTCGGCGCCGAGCTTGAGCGCGGCCAGGGCCAGGATGCCGGAGCCGCAGCCGAAGTCGAGCACGCGCGCGCCCTGCAGGCGGCCCCCGGCGGCCAGCCCGTCCAGCCAGCGCAGGCACAGCGCGGTGGTCGGGTGCGTGCCCGAGCCGAAGGCCAGGCCCGGGTCCAGGCGCACCACCGCCGCGTCGGCGCCGGTGGCCTCCTCCGGCAGGTCCTGGTTCCACGGCACGATCCAGGTGCGCGCGCCGAAGCGCATCGGCCTGAAGGTGTCCAGCCAGGCACGCTCCCAGTCCTGGTCCTCGACCGTGCGGAAGGCGGCGCCGGTCCAGTCCAGCTCCGGGTCGAAGGCCTCCAGCGCCGCCAGCAGCGCCAGCGGATCGGTGCCGGCGTCGAACAGCGCGGTCAGCACCAGAGTCGGCCACACCGGCATCTGGCCGACACCGGGCTCGAGGATGGCGCGTTCGTTGGGCGTGTCGGCGTCGGCGTCCAGCAGGGTCACCGACAGCGCGCCCAGGTCCTCCAGCGCGCGCTCGTAGCGCGGCTGCCGGTCCTCGGTGGTGCGCAGGCTCAGTTCCAGGTAGGGCATGGGGCGGGGCGGGTGCGGCGGAGGATGCGATTGTCGCACGGGGCACCGTGCGCGGCCCGAGCAAAAGCGGAGGGCCGGCAGGCGCCGGCCCTCGCGTGCGCGCTGGCGCGGGCGGCTCAGCCCAGGGCGATGGACTGGTTCTTGCGCTCGGCCAGGCGCTTCTCCAGGTAGTGGATGTTCTGGCCACCGGCCTGGAAGCCCTTGTCGCGCATGATGCGCTGGTGCAGCGGGATGTTGGTCTTGATGCCGTCGACCACCATCTCGCTCAGGGCCACGCGCATGCGGCAGATCGCGGTCTCGCGGTCCGGGCCGTGCACGATCAGCTTGCCGATCATCGAGTCGTAGTTGGGCGGGACGCGGTAGCCCTCGTAGATGTGGGTGTCCACGCGCACGCCCGGGCCCCCCGGGGCATGGAAGTGCTGGATCAGGCCGGGGCTGGGGAAGAAGGTCTCCGGGTCCTCGGCGTTGATGCGGCACTCGATGGCGTGGCCGGTCAGCACCACGTCCTCCTGGCGGATGCGCAGCTTGTGGCCGGCGGCGATGCGCAGCTGCTCGGTCACCAGGTCGATGCCGGTCACCATCTCGGTCACCGGGTGCTCGACCTGGATGCGGGTGTTCATCTCGATGAAGTAGAAGCGGCCGTTCTCGTACAGGAACTCGAACGTGCCGGCGCCGCGGTAGCCGATGCGCTTGCACGCCTCCACGCACACCTGGCCGATCTGCTCGCGCTGCTCGGCAGTGATGCCCGGCGCCGGCGCCTCTTCGACCACCTTCTGGTGGCGGCGCTGCATCGAGCAGTCGCGCTCGCCCAGGTGGATGGCGTTGCCCTGGCCGTCGGCCAGCACCTGGATCTCGATGTGGCGCGGGTTCTCCAGGTACTTCTCCATGTACACCTCGGCGTTGCCGAAGGCGGCCTTGGCCTCGCTCTTGGTGGTCTCGATGGCGGTCTTGAGCGCGGCCTCGGAATGGACCACGCGCATACCGCGGCCGCCGCCGCCGCCGGCGGCCTTGATGATCACCGGGTAGCCGATCTCGCGGGCGATCTTCGCGTTGGCGACGATGTCGTCGCCCAGCGGGCCGCCGGAGCCGGGCACGCAGGGCACGCCGGCGGCCTTCATGGCGCGGATCGCCTCGACCTTGTCGCCCATCAGGCGGATGGTCTCCGGGCGCGGCCCGATGAAGATGAAGCCGGACTGCTCCACCCGCTCGGCGAAGTCGGCGTTCTCGGACAGGAAGCCGTAGCCGGGGTGGATGGCCTGCGCGTCGGTCACCTCGGCGGCGGCGATGATCGAGGCCATGTTGAGGTAGCTGTCGGCCGAGGGCGCAGGGCCGATGCAGACCGACTCGTCGGCCATGGCCACGTGCTTGAGGTTGCGGTCCACGGTCGAGTGCACGGCCACGGTGCGGATGCCCAGCGCGTGGCAGGCGCGCAGGATCCGCAGCGCGATCTCACCGCGGTTGGCGATGACGACTTTTTCCAGCATGGGAATGTTCCAGGGCGCTTGTTTCGTGGAGGGGCCGGCGGCCCCGCGCGCCGGGCGGCGGGGCGCTGCGCGGTCCGTGCGGTCGCGTCAGCCGATGACGAGCAGCGGCTGGTCGAACTCGACCGGCTGGGCGTTCTCGCACAGGATGGCCACCACGGTGCCGCCGACGTCGGCCTCGATCGGGTTGAACATCTTCATCGCCTCGATGATGCCCAGCGTGTCGCCGGCCTTGACGGTCTGGCCGACGGTGACGAACGGCGGCTTGTCCGGGCCCGGGGCGGCGTAGAAGGTGCCGACCATCGGCGCGCGCACCACGTGGCCGGGCGGCAGCTCGCTGCCGGCCTTCGGCGTGCCGCCGGTGGCCGCCTCGACCGGGGACTGCATCGGCATGGCCGGGGCCTGCGGGGCCGGGGCCGCGGGGCGCACCTCCAGCGCCGCGGCCGGGGTGGTCACCGCCAGCCCGCCCTGCGGGATGCGCGACAGGCGCACGCTCTCTTCGCCTTCCTTGATCTCGATCTCGGCGAGGTTGGATTCTTCAAGCAGGTCGATGAGCTTCTTGATCTTGCGCAGGTCCATGGTGGCCTCTGGAATGGGCGCCCGCGGCGGCGGGCGCGGTTTCATTGGAAAGGATCGCGTGGTTCAGCCCGGCAGCCGCGCCAGCGCGGCCTCCAGGGCGAAGCGGTAGCTGTCGGCGCCGAAGCCGCAGACCACGCCCACCGCCCTGTCGCTGAAGTAGCTGGGGCGGCGGAAGGGTTCGCGTGCGTGCGGGTTGGACAGGTGGACCTCGATGTAGGGGATGTCCACCGCCGCCAGCGCGTCGCGCAGGGCCACCGAGGTGTGGGTGAAGGCGGCCGGGTTGATCAGGATGAAGGCGGTCCCGTCCCCGCGCGCGGCCTGGACCCGCTCCACCAGCGCGTGCTCGGCGTTGGACTGGAAGCTCTCCAGGACGTGCCCGGCTTGGGCGGCGTGGGCCGCCAGGGCGGCGTCGATGTCCGCCAGGGTGGTCCGGCCATAGACCTCCGGCTCGCGGGTGCCGAGCAGGTTGAGGTTGGGACCGTGCAGGACCAGCAGCTTGGCCATCGGGGTCGAGGAAACGGAAAGGGCGGCAGTCTGCGCGATGACGCCGTTACTGTCCAGTTCGGCGAAGATGGCAGCGTTTCAATCAACTGTTTGAAAACCGCCCGCCGCCGGGCGCACGCCGCCTTCCGGCCCGGTCAGGGCCGGGCCCAGCGGCCGACCTCGCCGGGCGCGAACGGGCCCAGCTTCTGCCGCACGATGCGGCGGTCGGCGCCGACCAGCACGGTGTACGGCAGCAGGCCGCGGGTGTTGCCCAGCCAGACGCTGGCGTCGGCCGGGCCCGGCTGGTCGAGCAGGATCGGGTAGCCCACCGGCACCCGGCGCAGGAAATCGCGCACCGCCTCCGGGGAGTCCAGGGCCAGGCCGACCACCTGGACGCCGTCGTCGCCCTGTTCGCGGGCGAAGCGCTCCAGCTCCGGCATTTCCTCCACGCACGGCCCGCACCAGGAGGCCCACACGTTGAGCAGCAGCGGGCGGCCCGGGGCGAGCGTGTCCAGCCGCACCGGGCGGCCGTCCAGGTCCGGCAGGGTCAGCTCCGGCAGCGCGTCGCCGGGGCGGGCCGGCCGCACCCCCTGGGGTACGGCGGCGGCCGGCGCCTCCACGCCGGCGCGCCAGGCGCGGTACCAGTGGCCGGCCATCAGGCCGAGCAGGCCGGCGGCCACCGCCACCAGGCCCAGGCGCAGCACCACCCTCATCGTGCCGCCGCCCGCAGCAGGGCGTCCTGGACAATCGCCGGGGTCAGCACCGGCGGCAGCACCGCCGGCGGCGCCCCGGGGCCGTAGACCACGTACAGCGGCACGCCCACCGCCTTGTGTTCCTCCAAGAAGGCGGTGATGCGCGGATCGGCGTTGGTCCAGTCGCCCTTCATGTAGACCGCGCCGGTGCGCTGCAGCAGCTCGCGGAAGCCGTCGCGGGCCAGCACGTTGCGCTCGTTGGCCTTGCAGGTGACGCACCAGTCGGCGGTCATGTTGACGAACACCACCCGGTTCTCGGCGCGCAGCCGGTCCAGCGCCTCGGGCGAGTACGGCACTGCGCCGTCGGCCTGCGCGGCCACCCCGGGCGGCTCCAGGCGGGTCACGCCCCACACCGGGGCCAGGGCCAGCGCCGCCAGCAGCAGCGCCGCCGCCTGCACCGGGCGTGGGCCGCGCCAGCGGGCGCGCTCGAACCACCACAGCGCCAGCGCCAGCAGCGTCGCGCCGGCCAGCACCAGGGCCACCGCGTCCACGCCGCGCTGGCGGCCCAGCACCCACAGCAGCCACACCGCGGTCAGGTACATGGGGTAGGCCAGCAGCTGCTTGAGCGTCTCCATCCATGCGCCCGGCCGCGGCAACCGCCGCGCCAGCGCCGGCACCAGGCCGATCAGCAGGAACGGCAGGGCCAGGCCCAGGCCCAGCGCCAGGAACACCAGCAGGCCGCGCGCCGCCGGCGCGGCGAAGGCGTAGGCCAGGGCCGGGCCCATGAACGGGGCGATGCAGGGGCTGGCCACCACGCAGGCCAGCACGCCGGTGAGGAAGTCGCCGGCCGGGCCGCTGCGCGCGGCCGCCAGGCCGCCGCCGATGCCGCCGCCCAGGGTGTACACGCCCGACAGGCTCAGGCCCACAGCGAACATCAGGTAGGCCAGGGCGGCGACGAAGGCCGGCTGCTGCAGCTGGAAGCCCCAGCCGGCCGCCTCGCCGGCCGCGCGCAGGGCCGCGACCAGGCCTCCGACCGCGGCGAAGGCGGTCAGCACGCCGGCGGTGTACCAGAGGGCGTGGCTGCGCGCGCGCTGCCGGCTCTCGCCGCTCTGCGCCAGGCCCAGGGCCTTGAGCGAGAGGATCGGCAGCACGCACGGCATCAGGTTCAGGACCAGGCCGCCGAGCAGGGCCAGCAGCAGGGCCGCGGCCAGGCCGGAGGGGGCGGCGGACGGCGCCGGGGCGCGGCTGCGCAGGGCGTTGCCGGCCGAGGCGTCCGGCGCCGCGGCCACCTCGGCGGGCGCCGGCGCGGGGGCGGCCCGGTCTCTCGTCGGGGGGGGCCCCCCCCCGGCCGGGGGCTTCCCCGGGGCGGGCGGGGCCCGGGTTACGCGCGGCGGCGGGTGCCCCCTGGCCCTCCTGCCCGGCACCCCCACACCGGCGGGTCGGGGGGGGGTGTGCGGGGGCGCCGCACTGGGAGCACATGAGGGAGCTCCTCACGCGGGGCCTGGGGGGGGG
>NZ_PDWK01000039.1 GCF_010093135.1 Pseudoxanthomonas taiwanensis
TTTCCGTTCAAACGATCCCGGTTCTTCGAGAACACGGAGTGATCCCAGACCGGCTCGTCGATCGCGATACCGACGAACCAGCGGAACAGCAGGTTGTAGTGGAGCTGCTCCATCAGCATCCGCTCGCTCCGGATCGAGTAGAACAGCTGCAGCAGCTGCGCCCGCATCAGTTTCTCCGGCGCGATGGAGGCGCGGCCGGTATCGGCGTACAGCGCCGAAAACAGGCCGCTCATGCGCCTGAGCGCCTCATCGGCCAGCTCCCGAATGGATCGGAGCGGATGGTTCGCCGGGACGAAGTCGGCGAGCTTGGCGACCGTGAACAACGATTCCTGAGTGACGTCTGCACCGCGCATCCCACGCCCTCCACTATGGCTGAGGTCGATATCGCAAACAGAGGGCTTGAAAGCAAGCTCTGGCGCGGGAGAATTTCAACAAGCTGCTAGCGCCGCGCAGGCGGCGGCGCGACGCCCCCATCCCCACCACACGCCCCCGCGGCGGGGACGCAGGGCGGCGTGCGGGCCCGCGGCGCCGGGATCCGCCGCCCCGATCGCGGGCGTGGTGCCTACAGGGTGACGGCGGCCTGCTCGCGGCGGCGCTGGGCGCGGCCGAGGCCGAGGCCGGTGCCGGCCCAGACCAGGGCGATGCCGGCGCCGATGAACATGGCCAGCGAGGGATGTTCGCCGATCACGTCCAGCAGGCGCTTGACCCAGCCGCTGAGGGCGTCGCCGCCGCGGTACACCACCGTGTCGATGAAGTTCTTGGCCTTGTACTTGTCCTCGGCCGCGACCACCGTGTAGAGCATCTCCCGGCCCGGCCGCACCAGCGCGTACTCGCCGGCGCGGCGGGCGACCATCACCACCACGAACACCGCGAAGGCCGGGGCCAGGGCCAGCCACAGGAAGCCCGCCGCCATCACCAGCGGCACGCCCACCAGCAGCACGCCCACGCCCAGGCGCTGGGCGATGCGCCCGGTCAGGAACAGCTGGGCGAGGATGGACAGCACCTGCACCGTGGTGTCGATCAGGCCGAACACCCGGGTCTGCTGCGCGCGGTCCGGGAACAGCCCGGCCACCAGCCGCGCCTGTTCGAAATACAGGAAGGTGGTGACGGTGGCCAGCAGCACCACGAACAGGGCGATGCCCAGCAGGAACGGCGAGCGGAACACCGCGGTGGCGCCGGCGAACGGGTTGCCACCCAGGCGCACCGGCCGCACCGCCGCGGCGGCCTGCCCGTCCCGCAGCGGATGGCGGTCGCGCCAGCGGTGCAGCCACAGTGCAGTGGCCCCGCTGGCGCCGATCAGCGCCGCCGACAGCAGCAGCAGGCCGCCGTGGCCCAGCGGGCCGACCAGCAGGGTGGTCAGGACCGGGCCGAGCAGGCCGCCGGCGGAGGCGCCGGAGGCCATCAGGGCGAACAGGCGCTTGGCCTCGCCGGCAGCGAACACGTCGGCCAGCACGCTCCGGGCCAGGGAGATCAGCAGCATGTTGATCACCGAGACCCAGATGAAGAACGCGCGCCCGGCCCACACGTGCTCCGGCTGCAGCACCAGGCCCGCGCCGAAGCCGAGCAGGGTGGCCACCACGCCACCGAACACCCAGGGCGCGATGCGCCGGCGCGGCACCCGCGAGGCCACCCAGCCGAACAGCGGCAGGATCGCCAGGGTCACCACGAAGGTGCCGGTGAACAGCCACTGCAGGTTGTCCACGCCGCCGGCCACGCCCATGGCCTCGCGTACCGGCCGCAGCATGAAGTAGCCGGTGAACAGCAGGAAGAACATGGCCAGCCCGGCGGCCACCGCCGGGGCCTCGCAGGGGCGCACGCCGAACACGCGCGCCAGCCAGGGCATGTGGCCGCCGGAGCGTTCGCCCATGCGCGGGCTCACGCGGCGAAGCGGCGGACCAGCTCCCGCCGCTGGGCTTCGCTCAGCAGCGGCCCGGTGCCGGCGCGCAGCTGGTCGCGCTGGCGCTCGGGCTTGCCGGTGGCCGGGATCACCGCGGTCACCGCCGGATGGCTGATGGCGAACTTCAGGAACAGCTGCGCCCACGAGGTCACGCCCACCTCCGCGGCCCAGCCCGGCAGCGGCTGGCCGGCCACCTTCGCGAACAGGCGGCCGTCGTCGAAGGCGCGGTTGACCAGCACCGCCACGCCGCGGTCCTGCGCCAGCGGCAGCACCGTGTCGGCGGCCCGCGGCGCGTTGACCGAGTAGTGGATCTGGATGAAGTCCAGCTTCTCCCGGCGCAGGATGCGCTCCATCTCCTCCAGGCCTGCGTCGGTGTAGTGGGTGATGCCCACGTAGCGGGTCCTGCCCTGCGCCTTGAGCTCGTGCGCGTAGGGCAGCTGCTCCTGCCAGTGGCGCATGTTGTGGACCTGCAGCAGTTCGACGTGGTCGGTGCGCAGGCGGCGCAGCGACTCGGCCCACTGCGCCTCGGCCTCCTGGCGGCTGTCGGCGGCGATCTTAGTGGCCAGGAAGCAGCGGTCGCGCCAGCCGCCCTCGTCGAGCAGGCGGCCGAGCACCGTGTCGGAGCGGCCGTAGTTGGGCGAGGTGTCGATCACCCGCCCGCCGCCCTCGAAGAAGATCCGTACGACCTCCCTGAGGGCGGCGTACTCGGGCGAGTCGAAGGCCACGTCGTAGCTGCCCGAGGTGCCGGCGCCGATCACCGGCAGCATCTCCCCGGTGGACGGGACCGCGCGGGCCAGCAGCGGCCCGGGGGTGGCGCTGGATGCGTCCTGCGCTCCGCCGGCGCGCAGCGGGCCGGCAAGCAGGCCGAACCCCACGGCGGCGGACGTGGCGAGGAACCGGCGGCGTGAAGGCGAGTGCATGGTGGTTCTCCTCCTCCTGGCGGCACGGACTTGGCCGGGTCCGATCCTACGCCGGTCCGGCGTCGGCCACATGTCCCGGCGGGCAGTCCCTGCGTTGGCGTACGGTCAAACGGCCGCTTTCCCCGGGGTGTATCATTCCGACCGTTCATTGGGGAGTAGCCTGCTCCGCCCGCCCCGCGGCGGAGCGTCCGCGTCAACATGCTCGGCCAGGCGGCCGTGGCGCGGACGCCATCACGGTTGGCGAGACCAACGGCCCTCCCGGCGGCGTCATGGTTGGACGCCGGCAGGGCCCTGTCCGCCCTCCAACCGCGATGACGCCCCGATGAGCCTTCCCTCCATCCTCCTGATCGGCATGGCCATGTCGACCGATGCCTTCGCCGCGGCGCTGGGCAAGGGCGCGGCCATGCAGCGGCCGCGCCTGCCCGACGCGCTGCGCGCCGGCCTGACCTTCGGCGTGATCGAGGGGCTGACCCCGCTGCTGGGCTGGCTGGCCGGCGTCGCCGCGGCGCGCTACATCAAGGCCTGGGACCACTGGATCGCCTTCGGCGTACTGGCCCTGCTGGGCCTGCACATGGTCTGGCACGGCATCCGCCCGGACGAGGCGGACATCCCGCCGCGCCACCGCGGCTTCTGGGGCATGGCCCTGCTGGCGCTGGGCACCAGCATCGACGCCATGGCGGTGGGCGTGAGCCTGGCCTTTCTGGAGGTGAACATCGCCCTGGTGGCGCTGGTCATCGGCCTGTGCACCCTGGTGATGGTCACCACCGGCATCCTGCTGGGCCGGGTGCTGGGCGCGGTGACCGGCAAGCGCGCCGAGCTGCTCGGCGGCCTGGTGATGATCGGGATCGGCGCGGCGATCCTGTACGAGCACCTGGGCGGGGCGGCCTGATCCGGCCGCCCGCGCGGCGCTCAGCGCACCACCAGCACCGGGATCCGGCAGCGCGCCAGCACCGCCTCGGTCTGGCTGCCCAGCAGCACCTTGCCCAGGCCGCGACGGCCGTGCGAGGCCATCACCACCAGCTCCACGCCGTGCTCCTCGGCGGCCTTGACGATGCCCTCGGCCGGGTACCCGTCCGGCACGTGCACCGTGGCGCACTCCACCCCGGCGGCGGCGGCCTGCGCGGCCGCGTCGCCGAGGATGCGCTGGGCCGAGCGCTCGCAGCCCTGGCGGTACTGCTCGCGCATGGACGGGGCGGCGGTCATGGCCATCGCGTCGTCGAAGGCCGGCATCCACGGCTCGGTGACGGTCACCACCACCACCGGCACCCGCAACGCGGCGGCCAGCTGCAGGCCGTGGTCCAGGCCGCGGTTGCCCAGTTCGGACCCGTCGGTGGCGATCAGGATGCGCTTGTACATGGCGGCTACCTCCGCGCGGCTGTGGCCTGCATTGCACACCCGCGCGGGCGCCGGGGCAATCGGTGCTTCCCCTGCCTCAGGCCGGGCGCAGGTTGGCGAAGGCCAGCACCAGCCACTTGCTGCCGGCCTCGTCGAAGTTGACCTGGACCCGGGCATGCGCGCCGCTGCCCTCGTAGTCGGTGACCACGCCGCGGCCGAAGGTCGGGTGGATGACGCCCTGGCCCAGCTTCAGCGGCGGCGGCTCCAGCACCGGGTGGGCCGCGCGCGGCGGCGGGGCCAGCGGCCGCGACACCTGCACCCGCGGCCGCACCTCGTTGAGCAGGTGGCCGGGGATCTCGCGCAGGAAGCGCGAGGGCATGCCGTAGTTGTCCATGCCGTGGATGCGGCGGGTCTCGGCGTAGGTCAGCACCAGCTTCTGCCGGGCGCGGGTGATGCCCACGTAGGCCAGGCGCCGCTCCTCCTCCAGGCGGCCGGCCTCCTCCAGCGACTTGCTGCTGGGGAACAGGCCCTCCTCCATGCCGACCAGGAACACCAGCGGGAACTCCAGGCCCTTGGCCGAGTGCAGGGTCATCAGCTGCACGCCGTCCTCGTCGGCCTGGGCCTGGCCCTCGCCGGCCTCCAGCGCCGCGTAGGAGAGGAAGGCGACCAGCTCGCTCATGCTCTCCTGCCCGTCGTCCAGCTCGGCGCGGGAGAAGCGCGAGGCCACCGACACCAGCTCGTCCAGGTTCTCCAGGCGCGATTCGGCGTCCAGCTGGCCGCGCGCCTCGCTGGCCCAGTGCTCGCGCAGGCCGGAGCGGCCCAGCACGTGGTCCACGCGGTCCTTCAGCTGCAGGTCGGTGGTCTCCGCGTCCAGGGCCTCGATCAGGCCCAGGAAGCCGGCCACCGCGTTGCGCGCGCGCGCCGCCAGCAGGTTGCCCGAGACCAGTGCCGAGGCCGCCTTCCACAGCGAAGTGCCGTCGCCGCGGGCGCGGCGGCGGATCTCGTCCAGGGTGCGGTCGCCGATGCCGCGCGCCGGGGTGTTGACCGCGCGCTCGAAAGCCGCGTCGTCGTCGCGGTTGGCCACCAGGCGCAGGTAGGCCAGGGTGTCCTTGACCTCGGCCCGCTCGAAGAAGCGCATGCCGCCGTACACCCGGTACGGCACCTGCTCGGCCAGCAACACCTCCTCCAGGGCGCGCGACTGCGCGTTGCTGCGGTACAGCACCGCCGCCTCGCGCCAGCTGCCGCCGTCGCGCACCCACTGGCGGATGCGCTCGACCACGAAGCGGGCCTCGTCCATCTCGTTGTAGGCCGCGTACACGTCCACCGGTTCGCCGTCGCCGGCGTCGGTCCACAGCTGCTTGCCGATGCGGTCCGGGTTGTGGGCGATGACCGCGTTGGCGGCGTTGAGGATGTTGGCGGTGGAGCGGTAGTTCTGCTCCAGGCGGATGGTCCTGGCGCCGGGGAAGTCGCGCAGGAACTGCTGCACGTTCTCCACCCGCGCGCCGCGCCAGCCGTAGATGGCCTGGTCGTCGTCGCCGACCACGAACACCCGGCCGGTGTCGCCGGCCAGCACCCGCACGAAGGCGTACTGGATGGCGTTGGTGTCCTGGAACTCGTCGATCAGCAGGTCGCGGAAGCGGGTGCGGTAGTGCTGCAGCAGGGCCGGGTTGTCGCGCAGCAGCTCGTGCGCGCGCAGCAGCAGCTCGGCGAAGTCCACCAGGCCGGCGCGGTCACAGCGCTCCTGGTACAGCTCGTAGGCCCGGCGCAGCGCCTCGGTCCAGGGGTCGTTGACCGCCTGGATGTGCTGCGGGCGCCGGCCCTCGTCCTTCTGCGCGTTGATCCACCAGGCGATCTGCCGCGGCGGGAAGCGCCCTTCCTCCAGCTCCAGCTGCTGGGCCACGCGCTTGACCAGGCGCAGCTGGTCCTCGGCGTCCAGCACCTGGAAGGACTCGGGCAGGCGCGCCTCGTTCCAGTGCAGGCGCAGCAGCCGGTGCGCCAGGCCGTGGAAGGTGCCGATCCACATGCCGCGCGCGCCGTGGCGCAGCAGCTGGTCGGCGCGGGCGCGCATCTCGCCGGCGGCCTTGTTGGTGAAGGTGACCGCGAGGATCCCGTGGGTGGGCACGCCCAGCACCTCGTTGAGCCAGGCGATGCGGTGGGTCAGGACCCGGGTCTTGCCCGAGCCGGCACCGGCCAGCACCAGGTAGTGGCCGGGCGGCGCCGAGACGGCCTCGCGCTGCGCGGCGTTGAGGCCGTCGAGAAGGTGGGAGACATCCATCCGCCCATTTTACGTCCGCGGGCACCCCGGCCACGGTGCGCGACCGGCGGCGGCGCCGGGAAGGTGAACGGAAAAGGGCCGCCTGGCGGCGGCCCTCCCGGAAAGGCGCGGGCCCGGCAGGCGGGCCGGCGGCTGCCTCACATCACGTGGTGGTCGTGCCGGTGGTTTTGGCTGAAGCTGGCCATGAGCTTGTCGGTCCAGGCGATGCCCAGCGCCGACAGGATGAACACCACGTGGATGATGGTCTGCCACAGCACGCCGTCGGTGGTCAGGGCGCTGCAGCGCGAGGCGCCGATGTTGGAGGCGGCGGTGGCGATCAGCTCCGGCGGGCAGAACGGCAGGCCGTTGAGCACGCCGGCGGCGATGAAGGTCTTCAGCAGGTGGATCGAGGAGATCCCGATGATCGCCATCGCCAGCTTGACCTTCAGCACCGAGGCGTTGACATGGCTCAGCCACTCCGGCTGGTCCGGGTGGCCCTCCAGGCGCAGCCGCGAGACGAAGGTCTCGTAGCCGCCGATGATCACCATCACCAGCAGGTTGGAGATCATCACCACGTCGATCAGGCCCAGCACGATCAGCATGATCTCCTGCTCGCCCATGTTGGAGGCGTCGTGGATCAGGTGCCACAGCTCCTTGGCGAACAGGAACACGTAGACGCACTGGGCCACGATCAACCCCAGGTACAGCGGCAGCTGCAGCCAGCGGGACCAGAAGATCAGCCGGGCCAGCGGGGTCAGGCGGGGCGGTTGCGGGTTCGTCATCGCGGTTCGCTGTCGTGGGGGAGCGCGGAGGTTAACGGCCGCACGGTGGCCTGCCAAGACGCACCCGGTGCCGGCGCGGCCATGCTGCGATGCGGAAGGCAGGCCCCATGAATGCGACCGGATCCGGCCGTTCCCCTGACATCCGTCGGAAATCCGCCGGCCCATGTTGACAGCGTTGTCAACTGCCGTTACAACCCGGTCGGACCCGGGCCTCGGGGCCGGGAATCCGCACACACAAATCAAGTCAACTGCTCCGGGAGGGGAGACATGAGCAGGACATGCCGACGGAGCGCGCTTGCGCGCGCGATCTTCGGCCTCGTTGTTCGCCACCACCTCCGTGCTGCCCGCGATGGCGCAGACGGCCGCCAGCCGGGAGGACGCGCCGCCATCGGGCCAGGCTTCCGAAGCAACCACCCTCGACGCCGTCATCGTGACGGTCGAGCGCCGTGAGCAGGACCTGCAGAAATACGCCGGCACCGCCCAGTCGATCTCCGGCGACGACACCCGCGCACTGGGCATCAACAACGAACTGCGCAACATCCAGACCCTGGTTCCCGGCATGAACATGGCGAACCAGGAAGGCAACCTGGAGATCTTCATCCGCGGCGTGGGCTCGGCCAACAACACCGAGCTCGGCGACCCGGGTGCCGCGCCGCACATCAACGGTGCCTACATCCCCCGCCCGCGCGGCCTGGGCGCCATGTTCTTCGACATCGAGCGCGTCGAGATCAACAAGGGCCCGCAGGGCACCCTGCGTGGCCGCAACGCGCTGGCCGGCACGCTGAACATCATCACCAAGCGCCCGGACCTCGACGCGTTCGGCGGATACGCGCAGCTGGAAGCCGGCAACCGCGACCATCGCGCCGGCGAGTTCGCGCTGAACCTGCCCCTCGGCGGCTGGGCGGCACTGCGCGTGGCCGGCTACAAGAACGAGAAAGGCTCGTCGTTCGAGAACGCGGGCGCCGCCCGGCACCTCGACCCCGCCGGCATCCAGGACGAAAAGGGCGGGCGCATCTCGTTCCTGTACAGGCCGGACGACAAGCTCTCGGTGCTGCTGATGGCCGACATGGGCAAGGAAGGCGGCACCGGCTACCCGGGCGCCAACATCATCGGCGCGGTCCGCGCCGGGTTCATGCCCGACGAGCTGGACCTGCGCAAGGTCATCTACCGTGGCGCCCAGGGCAGGCTCGACAGCACCAACTGGGGCGCGCTCGCCAACATCAGCTACGACTTCGGGCCGGTCACGCTGGAATACCACGCCAGCTACCGCGACGTCGATTTCCAGCAGGTCAACGCGCAGAGCGAGGGCATCTGGTGGCCCGGCCGCAACGTCGACCCGGTCTCGCCCGACAACCCGGGCGGCATCGACTACGACAACTATTCCACGCAGTACTGGATGACCCTGTCGAAGTCGAAGATCCACGAACTCCGGCTGGTGTCCGACGACGACGCCAGGTTCCGCTGGACGGCCGGCCTGTTCCACTTCGAGGAGGAACAGCAGGTGGGCTACCTGTCCCTGGTGGACAAGGGGCGCTGGTACTCGGGCACCGAGTTCACGATGCCGGACGTCAAGGGGCGTTCGTCCGCGATCTTCGCCGACGGCACCTTCGACATCAACGACCGCCTGCGCATCAAGGGCGGCCTGCGCTACACCGAGGAATACAAGTCCCGCTACGGCATCGGCGGCAACTGGGCGCTGGGCCTGCCCGGCGTCGGCGGGGACTTCGCCACCCGCCTCGGCACCCCCGGCTTCAAGCCGGCATTCATGCGCCGCCCGAACTTCGACGTGACCGGCATCACCTCGCAGGCGGACCGTGCCAGGTTCCTCCTTGAGGGCATCCTGTCCCACGGCGCCAACGACACCATCCTGGCGCAGATCGGCCCGGTCGCGGACGGCGGCGACTTCGGCTGCATCGACCGCCCCGACATCGGCGGCGACACCATCGACTGCCCCTACCAGAGCTGGGTCCAGGTGAGCGGCATCCCGGGCAGCAGTTCGGCGAAAGCGAGTTCGACTTCACCGACTGGCGCCTCGGCCTGGAGTACGACCGGAGCGACAACCACCTGCTCTATGCCACGGTCTCCAGTGGCCACAAGGCGGGCGGCTTCAATGACACGTTCGACGTCAACGAGGTCCCCGAGACGTTCAAGCCCGAGTCGATCATCGCCTGGGAAATCGGCAGCAAGTACAGCGGGCGCTGGTTCGGCCGTCCCTCGACCCTCAACGTCAGCGCCTTCTACTACGACTATACCGACCAGGTTTTCCAGGACCTGACGGTCATCGCGGTCAACGAGCTCGGCGAGGCCACCGGCTATTCGCTGGTCAACCGCAACGTCGGCAAGTCGGTGGTGTACGGCGTGGAGGCCGAGAGCGTGCTGCGCTTCGGGAACGGCTTCATGCTCAACCTCAACGCCCTCTGGCTCGACAGCGAGATCAAGGAGGGCGTCGTGGCGGACGTGCGCAGCCAGAACTACGACGCCGGCGGCATCACCTCGATGATCGACCTGTCCGGGAACGAGCTCCCGCTCGCCCCGAAGCTGACGTTCAACGCGAGGCTGCAGCACACCATCGAGCTGGCCCGCGGCACCCTGGACTGGCAGGTCCTCGCCTCCTACCGCTCGGCGTACTACCTGACCCAGTACAACAACCGGGACGTGGTCTTCGTTTCCGACACGGCCGGGACCGTGGACCGCGTCGAGGATGCGGCCACCGCGGGATTCCCGGACCGCCAGAAGGCGGAGACCACCCTCAACGCCGGCATCGGCTTCACCACCCTGGATGGCCACTGGCGCTTCGAGGCCTGGGGCAGCAACCTGCTCGACAAGGACATCTCCCAGAAGGCGCTTGTCGGCTCCGGGATCAACGTCCGCTTCCTCAATGACGCCCGCAGCTACGGCCTGAGGGTCCGCTACCAGTTCTGAGCGCCTTCCCGCCGGACCATCCTGTGGCAAAGTACCAACCCGTCCGGCCGGCCCCGGACGTCCGCCCCCCGGGCCCCATGGCCCGGGGGCCTTTCAACATCTGCAGGAAGAAGACATGACACAGCAGACGCGTTGGCCCCAGTTCCTTGTCCTGATCACGGTCTTCTTCTTCTGGGGCTTCGTCGCCGCGAGCAACGACATCCTGATCCCGGTCTTCAAGAAGGCGTTCCAGCTCACCCAGGCCCAGAGCCAGTACGTGTCCGTGGCGTTCTACGTCGCCTATACCGTCGGCTCGGTCATCTACTTCCTCACTTCCAGGGCCATCGGCGCCGACCTGCTCAACCGCATCGGCTACAAGAACGGCATCGCCCTTGGCCTGGTGATCTCGGCCATGGGTTCGCTGCTGTTCTACCCGGCGGCCAACACCGGTTCGTTCGGGCTGATGCTGTCGGGCCTGTTCATCGTCGGCCTCGGCTTCTCGCTCCAGCAGATCGCCGCCAACCCGCTGGCGATCGTGATGGGCAACCCGGCGACCGGCGCGCAGCGGCTGACCATGGCCGGCGGCGTCAACAACCTCGGCACCACGGTCGGCCCGCTGCTGGTCAGCCTGGCGATCTTCGGCAGCGTGACCGCCGGCAACACCGAGGCCAGCATCGAGAGCGTCAAGGTCCCGTACCTGGTGCTGGGCGCGGCGTTCGTGCTGGTGGCGCTGTTCCTGAAGCTCTCCTCGGTGCCCAACCACATCGACCTGGACAGCATCGCCCGGCAGGAGGCCGAGGACGCGGACAAGCTGGTGCACAAGCCGTCCGCGTTCGCCTACCCGCAGCTCGTGCTGGGCATGATCGCGATCTTCGTGTACGTGGGCGTGGAGGTGGCGACGATCGCCAACCTGCCCGCCTACCTCGAGCTGCCGAAGGAGCGGGGCGGGCTCGGCATCGAGACCGCGCTGATCGCGCCGTTCGTGTCGCTGTACTGGGCCAGCCTGATGATCGGCCGCTGGGCAGGCGCCGCCGGCGCTTTCGACGCCAGCCAGCGCACCCGGCGGATGCTGACCGTGCTGCTGCCCTACCTCGCGTTCGGCGTGTTCCTCACGGTGAACGCCATCGCCCGGCACGAGATCTCGCACTTCTTCGTGTACGCATTCGTGATCGTGCTGATGGTCGCGGCCACCTTCGCCAGCCGTGGCAATCCCGCGCGGATGCTGCTGATCTTCGCCCTGTGCGGCATCGCGGCGCTGCTGACCGGCATGTTCACCACCGGCATGACCAGTGTGGTGGCCTTCATCAGCGTGGGCCTGTTCTGCAGCACGATGTGGCCCTGCATCTTCGCGCTCGCGATCACCGGCCTGGGCACCAACACCAACCAGGGCAGCAGCCTGCTGATCATGATGATCATGGGCGGCGGCCTGGTCAGCTACGCGCAGGGCGCGCTGGCGGATGCCATCGGCATCCACTACAGCTTCATCGTCGGGGTGCTGTGCTTCGCCTACCTGGCGTTCTACGCGGCGCGCACGCCCGTGATCCTGCGCAGGCAGGGCATCAACCTCGACCGGCTGACGGCGCAGGGCGGGCACTGAGCCCGCCCCTGTGCATGGCGCGGCGGGCCCGCCGGCCGCGGGCCCGGGCTTCGCGTGGCCCGCGGCTCAGGCCGGCGCCGGGCCGGTCGAGCGCCGCAGCTGCAGCGTGTAGGGCACCTCGACCATGCCGCCCGAGCCGGGCTTGCGGATCGCCTTGAGCAGCTCGAGCGCGGCGAGGCGGCCCATCTCCCGCGTGGGCTGGCGCACCGTGGTCAGCGCCGGATAGATGTGCCGCGCGATCGGGGTGTCGTCGAAACCGCAGACCGACACGTCGCGCGGCACCGACAGGCCGCGCTCGCAGATCGCGCAGATTGCACCGGCGGCCATGTCGTCGTTGGCGGCGAAGATCGCGGTCGGCGGCCTGGCCAGGTCGAGCAACGCGTTCGTCGCGACGTAGCCGGAGTCGTAGGAAAACTCGCCGTCCACCACCAGCGCGGGCTCGTAGCGCAGTCCCGCGCGCGCTAGCCCTTCCCGGTAGCCCTCCAGGCGCCAGCCGCTGGCGCCATGCGCGGGGTGCCCCTTGATGTGGGCGATGCGGGTGTGCCCGAGCGAGGCCAGGTGTCCGACGATCTCGGCCGCGGCGCGCCGTTCGTCGACGATCACGCCGATGCGGCGGTTCTCCTCCTTCGGGGACACGCTGGCATAGGGCACGCCCAGCTCGTCGAGCCGCCGCAGCAGCGCCTGGTCGTCGGTGATCGGCGGGGTCAGCACCACGCCATCCACCCGCGACTGCACGACCAGCACCTCGACCTTGGCGACGATGTCCTTGGCGTCGTAGACCAGCGGCGCCAGCATCATGTTGTAGTGCTGCGACTGGCAGGCGTCGAGCACGCCGAGCTCCACCTCCATCAGGTAGTTGCTCGACGGGTTGTCGTAGAGCATCGCGACCAGGTACGAGCGCCGGCCTGCGAGCGTGCGCGCGGACGGGTTGGGACGGTACTGCAGCCTGGCGACCGCCTCCTCGACCCGCCTGCGGGTCTCCTCGGAGACGTTGGGTTCATGGTTGAGCACGCGCGAGACGGTCTTCATCGACACGTTCGCGGCTGCGGCCACATCCTCGATCCTGACCCGGTTGCGCTTGACCAAACCGTTGCCCCTCCCCGAAGCGCGGCATTCTGCCAGATGAATGGCGGGCGACGGGCATGGGCCGGGGGGGATGACGCCATGCAACAAGCATCACCGCCGCTCCCGGGCTATCCTGCGCTTCTTGACAACGCTGTCAACCCTTGGCGGACTTTACCGCCGTGACCATCGCCACGAAACCGGCAAACCGTCCACGGAGTCCACCCATGACCCTGCGTGATTCCCTTCCCCTCCGCATCGCCGCGCTGGCGCTCGCCCTGCCGCTCGCGCTCGCGGGCTGCGCGCGCGAACCATCCGGCCGGGAAGCGGCCACGGATCCCGGCACCGTCGTTCCCGCGCACTGGCCGCAGGTGGAATGGCCGTTCCCGCCGGACCCGGAGCTGGAGCGCAAGGTCGACGAACTGCTCGCCTCGATGACCGTCGAGGAGAAAGTCGGCCAGATCATCCAGGCCGACATCGGCAGCGTCACCCCGGAGGACGTGCGCAAATACCGCCTGGGCTCGATCCTCGCCGGCGGCGGCTCCGACCCGGGCGGCCGCTACAACGCGAAGCCGGAGGAGTGGCTTGCGCTGGCCGACGCGTTCTGGGAGGCCTCGATGGACACCAGCGGCGGCGGCAAGGCGATCCCCATCATCTGGGGCATCGACGCCATGCACGGCCACAGCAACATCGTCGGCGCCACCCTGTTCCCGCACAACATCGGGCTCGGTGCGACGCGCAATCCCGACCTGCTGCGCGAGATCGCGCGCATCACCGCGATCGAGATCCGCACCACCGGCATGGAGTGGACCTTCGCTCCCACCGTCACCGTGCCGCAGGACGACCGCTGGGGCCGCACCTACGAAGGCTACTCGGAGGACCCGGAGCTGGTCACCGGGTACGCGGGCGTGTTCGTCGAGGGCCTGCAGGGCAGGCCCGGCACGCCGGAGTTCCTCGACGACCACCACGTGCTGGCCACGGTCAAGCACTTCCTCGGCGACGGCGGCACCACCGACGGCAAGGACCAGGGCAACACCGAGGTCACCGAGGCGCAGCTGCGCGACATCCACGGCGCGGGCTACGTGACCGGGATCGCCGCCGGCGCGCAGACGGTCATGGCCTCGTACAACAGCTTCCACGGGCAGAAGCTGCATGGCCACCGCCCCCTGCTCACCGACGTGCTCAAGGGGCGGATGAACTTCGGCGGCTTCATCGTCGGCGACTGGAACGGCCATGGCCAGGTCCCGGGCTGCACCAACACCGACTGCCCGGTTACCTTCAACGCCGGCCTGGACATGGCGATGGCGCCCGACAGCTGGAAGGGGCTGTACGAGTCCACGCTGGCGCACGTGAAGGCCGGCACCATCCCGATGGAACGGCTCGACGACGCCGTGCGCAGGATCCTCACGGTGAAGTTCCGCATGGGCCTGTTCGAAAAGCCCAGGCCCTCGGAGCGCGTGCTCGGTGGCCGGTTCGAACTGCTCGGCGCGCCCGAGCACCGCAAAGTCGCGCGCCAGGCGGTGCGCGAGTCTCTGGTGCTGCTGAAGAACGCGAACGGCATCCTGCCCCTGCATCCGAAGCAGCGGATCCTGGTCGCGGGCGACGGCGCCGACGACGTCGGCAAGCAGTCCGGCGGCTGGACGTTGACCTGGCAGGGCGACGGCACCACCCGCGCCGACTTCCCCAACGCCGATTCGATCTGGGAGGGACTGAAGGCCCAGATCGAGGCCGCCGGCGGCCAGGCCGAACTCGCCATCGACGGCCGCTACACGCGCAAGCCTGACGTGGCCATCGTGGTGTTCGGCGAGGATCCCTATGCCGAGTTCCAGGGCGACCTGCCGAACCTGTTGTTCAAGGGCGGAAAGTCCGGCGACCTGGAACTGATCCGCAGGCTCAAGGCCGACGGCATCCCGGTGGTGTCGGTGTTCCTCAGCGGCCGCCCGCTGTGGGTCAACCGCGAGATCAACGCCTCCGACGCCTTCGTCGCCGCGTGGCTGCCGGGATCGGAGGGTGGCGGCATCGCCGACGTGCTGTTGCGCGGGCCGGACGGCGGCATCCAGTACGACTTCAAGGGCAGGCTCGGCTTCTCCTGGCCGAAGCGCGCCGACCAGTACGCCAACAACGTCGGCCAGCCGGACTACGACCCGCTGTTCCCGTACGGCTACGGCCTGACCTACGCCGACGACGGCAACCTGCCGGAGCTGTCCGAGGACCCGGGCATCGACCCCGATTCCTCGCGCACCAACACCTGGTTCGAGCACGGCGTCGCCACCACCGGCCTTACCCTGCGCCTGGTCGGCGCCGACGACGTGGCGATGGACGTGATCCACCCGATGGCCCGGACCGGGGACGGTTCGCTGGAGATGGCCGCGATCAACCACGAGCGCCAGGAAGGCGCGCGCGTGTTCGCGTTCTTTGCCCCCGCCACCGTGCAGCTGCGCGCCAACGCGCCGCTCGACCTGGGCCGCGAGACCAACGGCGACGTGTTCGTGGTCGCCGAGCTGCGCGTGGACGCGCTGCCCGACGATGGCCAGGCCTTCCTCGCCGCCGGCTGCGGCGAAGGCTGCGGCGGCGAGGTCGCCATCGGCGAGGCGCTGGCCAGGCTGCCGAAGGGCGAATGGACCCGGCTCGGCGTGCAACTGAAGTGCCTGCGCGCGGCCGGCGCCGACACCAGCCGGCTCGACGTGCCGTTCGCGCTGCGCGCGGGCGCCGGCGCGAAGATTGCCCTCACCCGGGTCGCCGCGGGCACCACGTTCGACCACAGGGCCGACTGCCCGACGCAGTGACCCCTGCGAACCACGGCCGGCCCATGCCGGCCGTGGCTTTTCCCGGGGCCGGCTCAGTCCGGCTTCGCCCAGCGGAAGGTCGCGATGCTGCGCGCCGGCAGCGTCGCGGAGAACGTCCTGCCACCCTCGCGCACGGTGATTTCGCGCGGGGTGTCACCGGAATTGGCGACCAGCAGCACGCGGGAGTCGTCGTCGGCGTTCTCGAAGGCGACGTTGTCGATCCCGCCATCCGTTTCCGTCGAGGCAATCCGCCAGGCATCACGGCGGACGAAGCGGCTGGCGTGCGCCAGCGCGTAGTAGTCGTCGGTGCGCGTGACCCCGCCGGTGCGCGAGTCGATGGTGACCACGCCGCGGCAGGTGCCGCAACCGCCCGCGTGCGGGCCGTTGTCCTGGTCGAGCGCGAGGTTCCAGAACAGCACGCCGCGCGCCCAGTGGCGGGTGGCGCCGATGACGAGCCTGCGGAACTGCAGGGTGAGCCCGCCGCTGATGACCGGCTCCCAGTCGCCGCCGGAACACTCGGTCATGTACACGTCCTTGTCCGGATGCGCCCCGCGCACCAGCGACTGCGCCGACACGTCGCCGCCATAGCAGTGCCAGGCGACCGCGGAGACGTGCCGCGACGCGGCCGGGTCGGCCAGCACCGCCAGCGGCTCCTCCGGCTTGTCCCAGTTGTGGTCCCAGTCGAAGATCTGCAGGTCCGGCATGCGTTCGTCGCGCAGGGGCCCCAGGTGGTCGCCGATGAAGCGCGCGCGCGCCGGGGCGTTGAGCCGCATGCCCGGATAGTCGGAAGGCTCGTAGTCCGGTTCGTTCTGCACCGTGAGCGCGAACACCGGGATGCCGGCCCGCCGATAGGCCTCCACGTACGCAAGCAGGTAGCGGGCGAAGGCGTCGTAGTACTCCGGCAACAGCGTCCCCTGCACCAGGCTGCCGCTGTCCTTCATCCACGCCGGCGCGCTCCATGGCGAGGCCATGATCTTCAGCCCCGGGTTGATCTCCAGCGCCTGCCGCACGACCGGCACCACGTCATCCAGGTTCGGCGCGATGTCGAAGTGGCGCAATTCCGGGTCCGGGCTGCCGTCCGGCGTGTCGGCGAGCGAATAGTGGCGCCGGGAGAAATCGGACGCGCCGATGGTCAGGCGGGTGAAGTCGAAGCCGAGCCCGCCGTCATCGCGTCCGAACAGCTCGCGCAGCAACGCATCGCGTTGCGCCCCGTCCATGCGGTGGCGGATCAGCCAGGCCGAGGCGTCGGTGATCGACGCGCCGAAGCCGACCATGCGCTGGTGGCGCACGCCGGGATCCACCACGATGTCGGCCTCGCCCCCATGGGCGTAGCGCATCGGCAGCGTGGACGGCGCCAGCTCCAGCCTGCGGTCGGCGGTGGTGATCCACGCCTCCACCGTGCCTGCCGCCTCCATGGCAGGGCGCGCGGGCTGCACCGCGCACGACGGCAGCAGGGCCACCGCGGCGGCGAGCAGGGCGTGCAGCGCCCACAGGACCACGCAACGCCCATGTCGCAACGCAACAGAACGGAAATGTTCCCGCCGGCCGGAGACGGGACGGGACGGGATATCGGGCCTGGACAAGGTCTGCCTCCGCTGCTGGTCTCATTGACAAGTGGGGTGGCGCAAGGTTACGACAACGCTGTCACCGGTGCGCCAGGGCCGGTCCGATCCCGCTTCCTGCCTGGCCGGACATTTCCCCATGAACATCCCGCTTTCCAGACACCGCCTCGCCCTCGCCTGCTGTGCCGCGCTGTTCGCCCCGTTCGCGGCCCAGGCCCAGGATGCTTCCACGACGCAGGACGCGCAGACGCTGGACACGGTCGTCGTCACCGGCATCCGCGGCAGCATCGCCACCTCCGTCGAGACCAAGAACGAAGCCACGTCGATCGTGGAGGCGATCAGCGCCGAGGACCTCGGCAAGCTTCCCGACATCAGCATCGCCGACGCGATCTCGCGCCTGCCCGGCCTGACCGCGCAGCGCCTCGACGGTCGCGGCCAGGTCATCCACATCCGCGGTTTCTCCGAACAGTTCGCCGGCACCCTGCTCAACGGCCGCGAGCAGGTCACCACCGGTGACAACCGCGGCGTCGAGCTCGACCAGTACCCGGCCGAGCTGCTCAGCGGCGTGACCGTGTACAAGACCCCGGATGCCTCGCTGGTCGGCCAGGGCATCTCCGGCACGATCGACATGCAGACCATCCGCCCGCTGTCGTACGGCCAGCGCCGCACCGTGCTTTCGGCCCAGGGCGAATACAACTCGCTCGGCAGGCTGACCGAGGGCGGCAACGACAAGGGCTACCGCGTCTCGGCCTCGTACGTGGACCAGTTCGCCAACGACACCTTCGGCCTGGCCATCGGCGTGGCACGCATGGACGCCCCGTTCCAGGAAAAGCACTACAAGTCGTGGTGGTGGGCCGACACCGCCGCCTGGGGCTCGCCGCAGCCGGGGGTCCCCGGGGGCGCGATCGCGCTGCAGGGCGCCGAGGGCTGGGTGAAGTCCCGCGACGCGGTCCGCGACGGCGCGGTGGCGGTGCTGGAATTCAAGCCGAACGACACCTGGCACAGCGTGCTCGACCTGTACGCCTCGCGCTTCGACCAGGAGGAACTGATGCGCGGCGCGATGTGGACCAACGACCCGTGGTGGAACGGTGGCGTGGTCTCGTACTCGAACGCGCAGACCACCAGCTTCAACGGCTATCCGGTGGTCACCGGCGGCACCCTGCACGGCATCGAGCCGGTGGTGCGCAACGACAGCAACCTGCGCGAGACGCGGCTGTTCTCCGCCGGCTGGAACAACGCGTTCCGGATCGGGGACCTGTGGACGCTGTCCACCGACATCAGCTATTCGCGCGCCAGGGTCGAGGATTCGAAGTTCGAGACCTACGCCGGCATGACCGGCGGGCTCGACGTGGACTTCAACGTGCCGCTGTCGCACGGCTACGGCTACTACGATCTTCCGGACCTGTCCGACCCGGGCGCGGTGTACCTGCGCGACGCCCAGGGCTGGGGCCATGACGGCCGGCTCGAGGACACCCACCAGAAGGACACGCTGCGCGCGTTCCGCGTCGCGGTGAACCGCGAGGTCCCGTCCTCCGACTTCCTGCGCAGCTGGGACCTCGGCTTCCACTACGGCAAGCGCACCAAGGACAAGAGTGCCGAGGTCTACTTCACCGACCTGCCCGGCCGCACGCCGACGCTGGTGGACGGTTCCCTGCTCCTCGGGCCGACCTCCCTGCGCTTCGCCGGCATGGGCGACGTGCTCAGCTTCGACCCGCGCCGGCTGCTGTCCACCTACTACGACGTCTACCTGAGCGAGTCGAACGACGACCTGCAGAAGGACGCCCGCGTCGTCGAGGAGCTGCGCACGTTCTACTTCAAGGCCAACCTCGACATCGACGTCAGCGACAACGTCCGCCTGCGCGGCAACGCCGGCGTGCAGTACGTGCGCACGGACCAGACCTCGGCCGGCGTGGTGATCAGTGGTTCCGAGCTGGCCCCGGGCACCCAGGGCGCGTCCTACGGCGACATCCTGCCGAGCCTGAACCTGGTCGCCGACTTCGGCAACGGCTGGAACCTGCGCTTCGGCGCCGCCCGCGAGCTGATGCGCCCGCGCATCAACGACATGATCGCCCGCGCCAACGTCTGGGTGGACCAGATGACCGGCCAATGGCGTGGCAACGGCGGCAACCCGAAGCTCGAGCCGTACCGCGCCAACGCCTACGACATCTCGGTCGAGAAGTACTTCGGAAACGCCAGCTACGTCGCCCTGGCGGTGTTCTACAAGGACATGGACACCTACATCTACACCCAGGACATCCCCTGGGACTTCTCGGGCTACGACTACGAGGGCGACGTCCCGCCGGTGTCCAACTGGGGCGTGTTCTCGGCGCCGGCCAACGGCAGCGGCGGCTACATGCGCGGCGTCGAGTTCGCCACCGCGCTGGGCGGCGAGCTGATCCACGACGCGCTCGACGGCTTCGGCCTGCTGCTCAACGCCTCGTACACCGAGTCCTCGATGGATCCGGGTGGCGGTTCGCGCGACACCTTCCCGGGCCTGTCGAAGATCGTGGCCAACGCCACGCTGTACTACGAGAAGCACGGCTTCTCGGCGCGGGTCAGCCAGCGCTTCCGCGACCCGTACCGCGGCGAGTACGGCTCGATCTTCGGTCAGCGCACCTACCGCCACACCTCGCACGAGCGGGTGCTCGACCTGCAGGTCGGCTACGATTTCCCGGAGAGCAGCGCCCTGTCGGGGCTGTCACTGCTGCTCCAGGTCAACAACCTGAACAACGAGCCGTTCCGCACCGTGGTCAGCGACTCCAACGGCTACGGCCTGTTCTTCCCGGAGGAGTACACGGAGTACGGCCGGCAGTACCTGCTCGGCGTGCGCTACTCGTTCTGACCCGGCGCCCGGCGCCGGTGCAACACAGCGGGCCGTCCCTGCGACGGCCCGTTGCCATTCCGGCTCCTACAATCGGCGCCAGTCCCCACGGAATGGAACTTTCCCATGATCGATCTCTACTACTGGCCCACGCCCAACGGCCACAAGGTCACGATGCTGCTCGAGGAGCTGGCCGATGCCGGCGCCAGGCTCGAGTACACGATCAAACCGGTCAACATCGGCAAGGGCGACCAGTTCCAGCCGGAATTCCTCGCCATCTCCCCCAACAACAAGATGCCGGCGATCGTGGACCATGCCCCGGCCGACGGCGGCGCGCCGGTCAGCGTGTTCGAATCCGGCGCGATCCTGCTGTACCTGGCGGAAAAGACCGGGCGCTTCCTCGGCAGCGGCCCGCGCGACCGCATCGCGGTCACCGAATGGCTGATGTGGCAGATGGCCGGGCTGGGCCCGATGACCGGCCAGTACGGCCACTTCCACGTGTACGCGCCCGAACAGATCCCCTATGCCATGGACCGCTACCGGCGCGAGGCGCTGCGGCTGCTGGGCGTGCTCAACCGCCGCCTGGAAGGCCGCGCCTTCATCTGCGGCGACGAGTACACCATCGCCGACATGGCCGCCTACCCGTGGATCAATCCCTACACCGCGGCGCCGCTCGACCTGGAGCCCTACCCGGAGGTGCGCCGCTGGCACGCGGCCATCGCCGCCCGCCCGGCCACCCAGCGCGCCTACGCGCTGACGAAGCAGGTCAATCCGGACGCGGGCAAGCCGCTCAGCGAAGAGGAGCGCAAGCAGCTGTTCGGGCGCTGAGCCCGCCATCCCTCCGGGCGACCCCGCCGCCTCCCGGGGCTTCCGGGTCGCGCCGCGGTCCTTACAGGGCGGAGCTTTCCCGGCGCCGGATCTCCGCGATGCAGGCCGGCATGTTCTCGAATTCGTAGGTCAGCTGGATCAGGCCCTGGCTGGTGGACACCGCGTGGGCACGCAGCGAGACCGACACCAGCCGGTCCGACATCCGCGAGCCCTCCTCGTTGTCCCAGTAGGTGGCCAAAGTCCGCTCCTCGCGCAGCAGGCCCATCATCCAGTCGCGCGGCTCGTCCCAGATGCTGCCGGCGCGGAGGAAGTCGAACTTCTTGTGGGCACCGTACCTGGCCTCCAGCGCGGCCAGCAGGCTGGCGTACTTGCGGCGCACCCCCTCGCCGTAGGTGTTGGTCGGGATCGGGTCGGTCCAGGCGGTGAGCTTGCACAGACCCTGCTCCGGCGTCACCAGCAGGCGGAAGTCGGTGAAATCCGGATGGGTCCGCGGCAACCTGGTCGTCGAATAGAGGAATTCGCCCTCGTCCTTGAGCCCGGCCACCTGCTTCAGCTGTTCCAGGCGCATGCCCTGCTCCAGCCCGAACGGGTCGGCGTGGGCCAGCGGCGCCAGCAGCGCCAGCGCGGCCGCCAGCATGCCCGCGCCCACGCCCTGCCAACCGCGCGTCCCGGCCACGGTGAACCGCTTCCTGCCTTGCATCGTCTCCACCTTCTCAATGTGTGATTGGGTCCGCGGTCAGGCCATCAGCCCGACCATCATCAGGAACAGCGTGAACAGCATGGTGCCCGTGCTGATCACCAGGCCCAGCACCGCGAACACGCGCCTGCGCGCCTGCTGCAGCACCCCGGCCACGCCGAGGCCGGCGGCCAGCAGCTCCAGGCCCAGCAGCAGGAACATGCACAGGCCGATCAGCACCGCGGCCGGCGAGTCCTCGTCCATGCCACCTGGCGTGGACACCTCCAGCACGCCCGCGATCCCGATCAGCACGAACATCGCCATGCTGGCGACGAGGCTGATGATGAAGGACGCAATCCCCGGACCGGAGTGCTTCTCCGGCACAGCCGCTGCAATGGCCACGTTTTCCTTCCCCCTGTTGGACCCTGATTCCCGGCCGCGCGGCCGCCCGCATGGCCGCTCCCCAGCAGCCAGATCACGGAAGTATGACACGGCGGGCGCGGATCCCCGCAGCGCCGCCCCGGCGGGGTCGTGCGTCCACGCCCGGCGGGTGCCCCGCCTGCAACTACAATGCCGGCCATGTCGTCACCGCGGACCCACGCATGCGCCTGTCCCGACTCGTCCTGTCACCCCTGCTCGCCTTCGCCATGACCCTGCCCGCCCACGCCGCCGGCACCGCGCCGGCCGCGGACAAGCTGACCCTGGAAGCCATCACCGGCAGCGCGCCGCTGGCCGGACCGACACTGATGACACCCAAGGTCTCGCCGGACGGGGCGCGCGTGACCTTCCTGCGCGGCAAGGACCACGACCGCAACCGTCTGGACCTGTGGGAATACGACGTGGCCAGCGGCCAGACCCGCCTGCTGGTGGACTCGGACGTGGTCCTGCCCGGTGACGAGGTGCTCAGCGACGAGGAGAAGGCCCGCCGCGAGCGCCAGCGCATCGCCGCCCTGTCCGGCATCGTGGACTACCAGTGGTCGCCGGACGGCCGCACCCTGCTGTTCCCGCTGGGCGGCCAGCTGTACCTGTACGACCTGGCCCGCGGCGGCCGCGAGGCGGTGCGCAAGCTGACCTCGGGCGAGGGCTTCGCCACCGACCCGAAGATTTCCCCGCGCGGCGGCTACGTCAGCTTCGTGCGCGGCCGCGACCTGTGGGTGATCGAGCTGGCCAGCGGCGAGGAGATCCGCCTGACCCACGACGGCAGCGACACCATCGGCAACGGTGTGGCCGAGTTCGTGGCCGACGAGGAGATGGAACGCCACACCGGCTACTGGTGGGCGCCGGACGACAGCGCCATCGCCTTCGCCCGCATCGACGAGTCGCCGGTGCCGCTGCGCCAGCGCTACGAGGTCTACCCGGACCGCACCGTGGTGGTGGAGCAGCGCTACCCGGCCGCCGGCGAGCCCAACGTGCACGTGCAGCTGGGCGTGATCGCCCCGCGCGCCGGCGCCAGGCCGAAGTGGGTGGACCTGGGTCCGGACCCGGACATCTACCTGGCCCGGGTGGACTGGCGCGATGCCGGCCGCCTCACCTTCCAGCGCCAGTCGCGCGACCAGAAGACGCTGGAACTCATCGAGGCCGACCTGGCCAGCGGCAGGCAGCGCGTGCTGGTCACCGAAACCTCGCCCACCTGGGTGCCGCTGCACCACCAGCTGCGCTTCCTGCGCGACGGCCGCTTCATCTGGGGCTCGGAGCGCAGCGGCTTCCAGCACCTGTACCTGGCCTCGGAGGACGGCAGCACGCTCACCCCGCTGACCTCCGGCGAGTGGATCGTGGACGAGCTGCTGGCGGTGGACGAGGACGCCGGCTGGGTGTGGTTCGCCGGCACCCGCGACTCGGCGCTGGAGAAGCACGTCTACCGCGTGCCCCTGGCCGGCGGCCCGATCGAGAAGCTCAGCGCCCGGCCCGGCATGCACGCGGCCAGCTTCGCCCGCAACGCCAGCGTGTACGTGGACCACTGGTCCAACGAGACGACCCCGCCGCAGGTGGAGCTGTACCGCAACGACGGCACCCGCCTGGCCGTGCTGCTGGACAACGACCCGGACGATCCGGCCCATCCGTACGCGCGCTTCCGCGCCGCGCACCGCCCGGTCGAGTTCGGCACCCTCACCGCAGCCGACGGCACCACCGAACTGCACTACAGCCTGATCAGGCCCGCCGGCTTCGACCCGAAGAAGAAGTACCCGGTGGTGGTGTACGTGTACGGCGGCCCGGCCAGCCAGACCGTGACCCGCGCCTGGCCGGCCCGCGGCGACGCCCTGTTCAACCAGTACCTGGCCCAGCAGGGCTACGTGGTGTTCTCGCTGGACAACCGCGGCACCCCGCGCCGCGGCCGCGCCTTCGGCGGCGCGCTGTACGGCCGCCAGGGCACGGTGGAGGTGGACGACCAGCTGCGCGGCATCGCCTGGCTGAAGTCGCAGCCATGGGTGGATGCCTCGCGCATCGGCGTGCACGGCTGGTCCAACGGCGGCTACATGACCCTGATGCTGCTGGCCCGCACCGACGCCTACGCCTGCGGCATCGCCGGCGCGCCGGTCAGCGACTGGGGCCTGTACGACACCCACTACACCGAGCGCTACATGGGCCTGCCGGCGGCCAACCCGGAGGGTTACCGCGCCGCGCGCGTGCTGGAGCACATCGACGGCCTGGTCGGCCCGAAGGCGCCGAAGCTGCTGCTGATCCACGGCATGGCCGACGACAACGTGCTGTTCACCAATGCCACCGCGGTGATGGGCGCGCTGCAGAAGCGCGGCCAGCCGTTCGAGATGATGGCCTACCCCGGGGCCAAGCACGGCCTGTCCGGGATGGACGCCCTGCACCGCTACCGCCTGGCGGAGGACTTCTTCCGCCGTTGCCTGCAGCCGGGCGGCTGAGGCCGGCACGCGGCGGCACGACGGTGGCCCGGGCCGTGCCCGGGCCATCGTTTTTTCCCCTGCAGGAGCCTCGCCAGCGGCGACCCGGCCGGCGGCACCGACTCGGGCGGCACCCAGATGGCGATGCCGGCGGCCTTCTTCTGTGTGGTGGGGATGCCCACGCTCAGGCCACCGGCGGTGTGGCGGCCGAAGGTGCCGGCGCCGACCGACATGCCCACCGGCGAACCGGACGAACCCACGCCCATCAGCACCACGCCGTTGGCGCCCAGCGCCGCGGCCTCGCGCTTGAGCCGGGCCACGGCCGCGTCGGTCTGGCCCTGGGTGCCGAAGCCGACCGCGCTGCTGGCCTCCAGCTGGGCGATCTCCTGCGAACCCGGCGGCGGCACCGTGTAGATCCGCACCGTGGCCGGGTCTACCGGCGCCCGCGCCGGGCCCAGCATGACCTTCGAGGCGCCGGCGCAGCCGGCCAGGAACAGCGGCAGGACGAGCAGGACGGCAGGCAGGCGGCGCATGGCAGGCTCCCCCATGAACGGACTGGCGCCATCATCGTGGGGCTTGCGTGAATCGGCCGCAAACCGCCGCCGGCTTGCGGTATGGTCGGCCCATCCGGACCGATCACGGGGAGGTGGCATGGGCATCATCAGCCTGCTGTGGGGCATCGTGGCCCTGGTGTGGATGGTCCTGGCGCTGATACCGCTGCTGGGCTGGGGCAACTGGTTCCTGATCCCGTTCGCCGCGGTGGGCGCGATCATCGCCGCGCTGGGCATCCTGTTCACCGCGCCGGGCAGGCGCGGCCGGGCCAAGGCCGGGCTGGCGCTGAACCTGGTGGTGGTCGTGGTCGGCATCGTGCGCCTGTCGCTGGGCGGCGGCTTCATCTGAGCCCCGGGGCGGGCCGGAGGCGGGCGTATCATGGACGCCTGTCCCGATCCGTTTCCCGGAGTCCGCGATGAGTTTTCCCCACGTGCGCCTGCGGCGCATGCGGCGCGACGGGTTCTCGCGCCGCCTGATGCGTGAGCACGTGCTCACCACCGACGACCTGATCTACCCGGTCTTCGTCCACGAGGAGAAGGGCCGCGCGCCGGTGCCCTCGATGCCGGGCGTGGAGCGGCTGTCCATCGACGAGCTGCTGCGCGTGGCCGAGCAGGCGCTGGAGCTGGGCGTGCCGGTGCTGGACCTGTTCGGCGTGCCCGATCCGGCGGCCAAGACCGCCGACGGCCGCATCGCCTGGGACCCGGACGGCATCATCCCGCGCGCCATCCGCGCCCTGAAGTCGCGCTTCCCCGAGCTGGGCGTGATGAGCGACCAGGCCCTGGACCCGTACACCACCCACGGCCAGGACGGGCTGGTCGACGAGGACGGCTACATCCTCAACGACGAGACGATCGAGGCGCTGGTCAAGCAGTCGCTGGTGCACGCCGAGGCCGGCGTGGACATCCTCTCGCCCTCGGACATGATGGACGGGCGCATCGGCGCCATCCGCGAGGCGCTGGAGAACGCCGGCTTCCGCAACACCCGGATCATGGCCTATTCGGCCAAGTACGCCAGCGCCTTCTACGGCCCGTTCCGCAGCGCGGTCGGCAGCGCCGCCAACCTGGGCAAGGGCAACAAGTACACCTACCAGATGGACCCGGCCAACTCCGACGAGGCCCTGCGCGAGGTCGAGCTGGACATCGCCGAGGGCGCGGACATGGTCATGGTCAAGCCGGGCCTGCCGTACCTGGACGTGATCCGCCGGGTGAAGGACGCCTTCGGCGTGCCCACCTTCGCCTACCAGGTCAGCGGCGAGTACGCCATGCTCAAGGCCGCCGCCGCCAACGGCTGGCTGGACGAGAAGGCCTGCGCCATGGAGGCGATGCTGGCGTTCAAGCGCGCCGGCGCCGACGGCGTGCTGACCTACTACGCGCTGGACGTGGCGCGCTGGCTGCGCGAGGGCTGAGTCCGGCGCGGCGCGGTAGACTCGCGGCGAGGGGCGCCGTCCGGCGCCCACCCGCACCGCAGAGACCGCCATGCCCACGTCCCGCTACGCTGTCTTCGGCCACCCCATCAGCCATTCGCTGTCCCCGCGCATCCACCGCGCGTTCGCGGCGCAGTTCGGCATCGCCCTGGACTACACCGCCGTCGACGCCCCGCCGGACCGTTTCCCCGCGCTGCTGGAGGAGTTCGCCGCCGGCGGCGGCCGCGGCGGCAACGTGACCCTGCCGCTGAAGGAGCTGGCCTTCACCCTGTGCGCGCAGCTCAGCCCGCGCGCGCGCCGCGCCGGCGCGGTCAACACCCTGACCCGCAACGACGGCCAGTGGCACGGCGACAACACCGACGGTGCCGGCCTGGTACGCGACCTCACCGCCCGCCACGGCCTGGACCTGCGCGGCTGCCGCGTGCTGCTGCTGGGCGCCGGCGGCGCCGCCCGCGGCGTGGCCCCGGCGCTGCTGGAGGCCGGCATCCTGGAGATGACCGTGGTCAACCGCACCCCGGAGCGCGCCGACGCGCTGGTGGACGCGCTGGGCGAACCGGACCGGGCGTCCTCGCGCTACTGGGCCGACCTGGCCGACCAGGGCGACTTCGAGCTGATCGTCAACGCCACCTCGGCCGGCCGCGAGCCCGGGGCGGCCTTCCAGGCGCCGCTGACCCTGGTCAACAGCCGCACCGTGGCCGTGGACCTGAACTACGGCGAGGCGGCGATCCCGTTCCTGGCCTGGGCCCGTGCCGCCGGCTGCCGCAAGGTGGTGGACGGCCTGGGCATGCTGGTGGAACAGGCCGCCGAGGCCTTCGAGCTGTGGCACGGCCGCCGCCCGGACACCACCCCGGTGTACGAGGAGCTGCGCGCGCAGCACGTCCAGCTGGCGACCGCGGAATGAGGGCGGCGATGCATCCCGGCAC
>NZ_PDWK01000003.1 GCF_010093135.1 Pseudoxanthomonas taiwanensis
CCCCGCCGCGGCCGCCGTGCCAGGCCGCGTCACCCCGCCGCACAGGCGGCCTGACCCGGCCACCCCACCCCCCAGCCCGGCGCCCCGGCGCGCGAGCGCCAGGCCGCGCCGGCGCCGAAGCCGGAGCAGGGTCGCGGCGATTCGTTCCTGACCCGCCTGGGCCGCAAGCTGCGCGCGCTGGTCACCGGCGGCTGAGCGCCGTCCCGGCCGCCCGCGCCGCGGGCACGGGCGGCCGGAGTCCGACATAATCGCGGGCATGAGCGTCCTGCGGTTCGAGAACGTCAGCAAGCAGTACCCCGGCGGCCACAGGGCGCTGGTGGACGTCAGCTTCGAGGTCGCCGAGGGCGAGATGCTGTTCGTCACCGGCCACTCCGGCGCGGGCAAGAGCACGCTGCTGAAGCTGATCCACCTGGCCGAGCGCCCGACCTCGGGCGCGGTGCTGTTCGGCGAGCGCAACCTGCAGCGGGTGCGCGGCCGCCAGGTGCCGCTGCACCGCCGCGAGGTGGGCGTCGTCTTCCAGGACCACCGCCTGCTGACCGACCGCACCGTGGGCGAGAACGTGGCCCTGCCGCTGATCCTGCGCGGCACCCCGCGCGCGGAGATCGGCAAGCGCGTGCGCTCGGTGCTCGAGCGCATGGGGCTGGGCCACCGCGAGAAGGCCCTGCCGACCCAGCTGTCGGCCGGCGAGCAGCAGCGTGTGGGCATCGCCCGCGCGATCGTCGCCGAGCCGCGCCTGCTGGTGGCCGACGAGCCGACCGGCAACCTCGACCCGACCCTGTCGGCCGAGATCATGGCCCTGTTCGCCTCCCTTCCCGAGCGCGGCACCAGCGTGCTGGTGGTCAGCCACGACCTGCCGCTGCTCAAGCGCATGCGCAAGCGCGTGCTGGTGCTCGACCACGGGCGCCTGGTCGACGACATTTCGCCGCAGGACCTGGCCGAATGAGCAGCAAGCCCTCCGTCCCCCGCCCGCGCTCGCGGTTGCGGGTCTGGTTCGAGCAGCACCTGCACGGCCTGGCCTTCAGCCTGGGCCGGGCGGTGCGCAAGCCCTGGGCCACCGCGCTGACCGTGGCGGTGATGGGCGTGGCCCTGGCCCTGCCGCTGGGCCTGTCCATCGTCATGGACAACCTGCGCCACTTCGCCGGCAGCGTGCAGCAGTCGCGCGAGATCAACCTGTTCCTCAAGCTGCAGGTGGATACGGCCGCGGCCGAACGCCTGGCCGCGACCCTGCGCGGGCGCGGCGACGTGGCCGGCGTGGAGGTGCGCACGCCGGCGCAGGCCCTGGAGCAGTTCCGCCAGGACAGCGGCCTGGGCGAGGCGCTGGACGCGCTCGGCGAGAACCCGCTGCCGACCCTGCTGATCGTCACCCCGGCCGGCGACGACGACGCGCGCCTGGTGGCCGCGCTGCGGGCGCTGCCGGAGGCCGACCTGGTCCAGCACGACGCGCTGTGGCGGCAGCGCCTGGACAACTGGCTGCGCTTCGGCCAGCGCGTGGTGCAGGTGCTGGCGGTGCTGCTGGGCCTGGGCGCGCTGCTGGTGGTGGGCAACACCGTGCGCCTGGACATCCAGTCGCGGCGCGAGGAGATCGGCGTGCTGCAGCTGTTGGGCGCCAGCGACGGCTTCATCCGCCGGCCGTTCCTGTACCTGGGCATCTGGTACGGGCTGGGCGCCGGGCTGGTGGCCCTGGGCCTGCTCGGCGCGGCCGGCCTGGCCCTGGCCGGGCCGCTGGCCGAGCTCAGCGCCAGCTACGGCAGCCGGTTCGCGCTCAAGGGGCTGGATGCGCTGCACTCGGGGATGGTATTGGTGGGCACCGTGCTCCTGGGGTGGCTGGGGGCGTGGCTGGTGACAGGACACTTCCTGCGCCAGACCCGGCCGACGGAAACCTGATGTCGCAGCAAGAACTCAAGCACCTGATCAGCGACGCGCCGCGGGTGATGGTCACCGACGGCTCGAAGCTGGTGCGCAAGCTCATCGCCGACGTGCTGGTGCGCGAGCTGCCTGCCGTGCAGGTGGTCGGCTGCGCCGGCATCGAGGAGGCGCGCCAGGCCCTGGAGCAGGGGCCGGTGGACCTGGTGACCACCGCCCTGGCACTGCCCGACGGCGACGGCCTGGAGCTGGCGCGGCACGTGCGCGCGGCCAACGGCCAGGCCTACGTGCCGGTGATCGTGGTCTCCGGCGACGCCCAGCAGCACCTGGTCGAGCGCCGCTTCAACGAATACGTCACCGACTACTTCGACAAGTCGCTGGGCCACGAGGCGCTGGCCGAGTTCATCCGCGGCTACGTGCAGCCGCAGCCGATCCCCGGCGCCACCGTGCTTTACATCGAGGACAGCCGGGTGGTGGCCGAGGCGACCAAGCGCATGCTCGAGCGGCACGAGCTGAACGTGCTGCACGTGCTCACCGCCGAGGAGGCCTTCGCCCTGCTCACCGCCGAGTCGCTGGGCCGCACCCCGCACAGCATCGACCTGGTGCTGACCGACGTGACCCTCAAGGGCGAGCTGAGCGGGCGCGACGTGGTCCAGCGCATCCGCGTGGACTTCGGCTACGGCAAGCGGCGCCTGCCGGTGCTGGTGATGACCGGCGACACCAACCGCCACAACCAGTCCGAGCTGCTGCGCGCCGGCGCCAACGACCTGGTGCAGAAGCCGATCGAGGAGCGCCTGCTGGTGACCAAGGTGCTGTTCCAGCTGCGCCTGGCGCGGCTGGGCGGCCGGGACGGCGGCTGAGCGGGAACGATGGCCGGGGACGCGGACCGCATCCGCCTGGAACCCTCGTGGAAGGCGCGCATCGGCGACTGGCTGCTGCGCCCGGAGATGCGCGAGCTGGCCGCGTTCCTGCGCCAGCGCAAGGCCGCCGGGGTGCCGGTGTACCCGCCCGGGCCGCGCATCTTCGCCGCCTTCGACGCCACCCCCTTCGACCAGGTCAAGGTGGTGATCCTCGGCCAGGACCCGTACCACGGTCCCGGCCAGGCCCACGGCCTCTGCTTCTCGGTGCTGCCCGGCGTGGCCGTGCCGCCCTCGCTGGAGAACATCTTCAAGGAGATCGAGGACGAGCTGGGCATCCCGCGCCCGGACCACGGCTGCCTGCTGCCGTGGGCGCGGCGCGGCGTGCTGCTGCTCAACGCGGTGCTGACCGTGGAGCAGGGCCGGGCCGGTTCCCATCAGGGGCGCGGCTGGGAGGGCTTCACCGACCACGCCATCGAGACCCTGGCGCACGAGCGCGAGGGCCTGGTGTTCATGCTCTGGGGCAGCTACGCCCAGGCCAAGGGCAAGGTCATCGACCCGCGCCGGCACCGGGTGCTGAAGGCCCCGCACCCCTCGCCGCTGTCGGCCTACCGCGGCTTCTTCGGCTGCGGCCACTTCGCCGCCGCCAACCGGTACCTGGTCCAGCGCGGCCAGGCGCCGATCGACTGGTCGCTGCCGCCGCGGGCCGAAGTCGAGGCCATGCTGGCCGCCGGCTGAAGGCCGCCCCGCCCCCGCGGGCCCCGGCCGGCCAACCGCGGCTGAACGGCGGCCGAGGTAAACCATTGAATCGAAAGGGGAGTGCCCCAAGGTGGGCCGGGCGCAGCCGTGTTCCACCGGCGCAATGCTGGGAACCATCCAGCGTGTTAGCAGTCAAAGACCCCGATTGCTAAGATGCCTGCCATGACCCAGAACCGTTCCACCAGCCTCGTCGCCAACAACCTGCCGATCCCCAGCCCGCTGGGGTCGCTGGAGGCCTACATCGCCGCGGTGCACCAGATCCCGGTGCTCAGCGCCGAGGAGGAGCAGGCGCTGGCCCGCCGCTACCGCGACCACAACGACCTGGACGCGGCGCGCGAACTGGTGCACTCGCACCTGCGGTTCGTGGTGCACGTGGCCCGCGGCTACAGCGGCTACGGCCTGCAGCTGGGCGACCTGATCCAGGAAGGCAACATCGGCCTGATGAAGGCGGTCAAGCGTTTCGACCCGGACCTGGGCGTGCGCCTGGTCAGCTTCGCCGTGCACTGGATCCGTGCCGAGATCCACGAGTTCATCCTCAAGAACTGGCGCATCGTCAAGGTGGCCACCACCAAGGCCCAGCGCAAGCTGTTCTTCAACCTGCGCAAGGCCAAGACCCGCCTGGGCTGGATGAATGCCGAGGAGGTCAGCGCCGTGGCCCGCGACCTCAACGTGCCCGAGCGCGAAGTGCTGGAGATGGAGGCGCGCCTGTCCGGCCGCGACATCGGCTTCGACGCCCCGGCCGACGAGGACGACGACCACGCCACGCCGTCGCCGGCCGCCTACCTGATCGCCCACGAGGCCGATCCGTCCGAGGCCTACGAGCGTGCCGACAGCGAGGAGAACCAGCTGCAGCTGCTGCGCGAGGGCCTGGCCAACCTGGACCCGCGCTCGCGCGACATCATCTCCCGCCGCTGGCTGGACCCGGACAGCAAGGTCACGCTGCAGGAGCTGGCCGACGAGTACGGCGTCTCGGCCGAGCGCATCCGCCAGATCGAGGCCAACGCCATGAAGAAGATGCGCGCGCTGCTGGCGGCCTGACCTCCCGCAGGCGACGTCTGCTCCGGAAGGCCCGCGCGAGCGGGCCTTCGCTTTTCCCGGGGCGGCTGACAGCGTGCCGGTCCGCTGCGATGCTTGCCCGGTCCTCCTGCCACCATGCCCGCGCCGTGAGCTTCCTGCTGCTGCCGTTCGACCTCCTTGGCACGTTCGTCTTCGCCCTGAGCGGCGGCACCCTGGCGGTGCGCTACCGCCTGGACCTGTTCGGGGTGCTGGTGCTGTCCTGCGCCGCGGCGGTGGCCGGGGGCATGGCCCGCGACGTGCTGATCGGCGCCACGCCGCCGGCGGCGCTGGCCGACTGGCGCTACCTGGTCGCGGCGATGCTGGCCGGCATCCTCACCTTCCACCGCCACCAGACCATCGAGCGCCTGCGCAACCCGGTGCAGCTGTTCGACGCCGCCGGCCTGGCCCTGTTCGCGGTGCTGGGCACCGGCAAGGCGCTGGACTACGGCCTGTCGCCCTTCGCCGCCACCCTGCTGGGCGTGCTCAGTGGCATCGGCGGTGGCGTGGCCCGCGACGTGCTGGTGGCGCGCACGCCGGTGGTGCTGCAGGCCGAGCTGTACGCGGTGGCGGCGCTGGCCGGCGGCGGCGTGGTGGCGCTGGCCGAGGTGTTCGCCCTGCCGCGCGAGCCAGCCATGGCGGTGGGTGCCGCGGCCTGCTTCGGCCTGCGCTACATGGCCATCCGCCACGGCTGGCACCTGCCCTCGGCGCACCTGCCCGAGGACCGCGGCTGACGCCGGTCCGGCCGGGGCTGTGCCAGACTGCCGGCAGTCCCCGCCCGAGGTGCCGCCATGGCCGAACCGGAAAAACGCATCGCCCTGCTGATCGACGCCGACAACGCCCCGGCCTCGAAGATCGACCTGGTGCTGGCCGAGGTGGCACGCCACGGCGTGGCCAACGTGCGCCGCGCCTACGGCAACTGGAAGAGCCCCAACCTCAAGGGCTGGGAGGCGGTGCTGCACGAGTACGCGATCCGCCCGATCCAGCAGTTCGCCTATTCCAGCGGCAAGAACGCCTCGGACATGGCCTTGGTGATCGACGCCATGGACCTGCTGTACGCGCGCAACCTCGACGGCTTCGCCATCGTCTCCAGCGACGCCGACTTCACCCCGCTGGTGATGCGTCTGCTCACCGACGGCATGAAAGTGTACGGCTTCGGCGAGAAGAAGACGCCCATGCCCTTCGTCAACGCCTGCTCCAAGTTCACCTATCTGGAGGCGCTGGGCGGTGGCGCCGACAACGACCAGGCCTCGGCCACCGCGCCCAGGGACGCCCGGGAGCTGCGCAGCGACGCGCGCCTGGTGCAGATGCTGCGCAACGCGGTGGATGCCGGCAGCGGCGAGGACGGCTGGACCCGGCTGGACGTGGTCGGCAGCCAGATCGGCAACCAAGCCTCGTTCGACCCGCGCAACTACGGTTACCGCAAGCTCTCGGACCTGGTGAAGGCGATCGGCCTGTTCGAGCTGAAGGAGGAGGGCAAGACCCTCTGGGTGCGCGACAAACCGCGCCGGCGCACGGCGGCGAAGAAGAAGGCGGGCTGAGGCCGGCGCTTCCGGCCGGCGGCGTCAGTACAGGTCCTGCGGATCCACGTCCAGCGACCAGCGCGTGCGCCGCGCCTCCGGCAGCGCGTACAGCGCCGGCAGCGCTGCGTCCAGGCAGGCGTGCAGGGCGCGCCGCTGCGTCGCCGACAGCAGCAGCTGCATGCGGTAGTGGCCGGCGCGGCGCGCCATCGGCGCGGTCACCGGGCCGTGCAGCTCCACCGCATGGCCGCCGGCCTGCGCGGCCTGCTCCAGCCGCTGGCGTGCGGCGCGCAGGAACGCGCCGGCGGCCTCGGCCCGGGCGGCCTCGGCGCGCATCAGGGCCAGGTGCGCGAACGGCGGGAACGCCGCGGCCCGGCGCAGCTCCAGCTCGGCGGTGGCGAAGCTGTCGTAGCCGCCGCTGATCAGTGCGTGCAGCAGCGGGTGGTCCGGATGGTGGGTCTGCCACCACACCTCGCCGGGCTTGCGCGCGCGCCCCGCGCGGCCGGCGACCTGCACCAGCAGCTGGGCCAGCTTCTCGCCGCCGCGGAAGTCGGAGGAGAACAGGCCCTCGTCCACGCCCACCACGACCACGCGGGTGAGGTTGGGCAGGTCGTGGCCCTTGGCCAGGATCTGGGTGCCGACCAGGATGCCGGGCGCATCGCCCAGCTCGGCCAGCAGCTTCTGCAGGCCGTCGCGGCGCGCGGTGGTGCCGCGGTCGATGCGCAGCACCGGCCAGGCGGAAAAGCGCTCGGCCAGCAGCTCCTCCAGGCGCTCGGTGCCCACGCCCTGCGGCTGCAGGGCCAGGCTGGCGCAGGCCGGGCAGGCCTGCGGCCGCGGCTGGCGGTGGCCGCAGTGGTGGCAGACCAGGCGCCCGCCGCCGGCGTGCACGGTCATCGGCGTGGCCTGCACCTGGGTGCTGCAGCGCGGGCAGTGCGCGCTCCAGCCGCAGTCGTGGCACAGCAGCACCGGGGCATAGCCGCGGCGGTTCTTGAACACCAGCACCTGGCCGCCGTCGCGCAGCGCGGCCTCCATCATCTGCAGCGTCTCCGGGGCCAGGCCGGCCTGCAGCGGGCGCTTACGCACGTCCACGATGCGCACCGCCGGCGGCCGTGCCTCGCCGGCGCGGCGGCGCAGGCGCAGGTGCCGGTAGCGGCCGGCGCGGGCGTTGTGCAGGGTCTCCAGCGAGGGCGTGGCGCTGCCCAGCAGCACCGGCCCGTCCAGCGCCTTGCCGCGGGCCAGGGCGAGGTCGCGGGCGGGGTAGCGGATTCCGTCCTGCTGCTTGTAGCTGCCGTCGTGCTCCTCGTCGACCACGATCAGGCCGGCCTCCGGCAGCGGGGTGAACCCCGCCGAGCGGGTGCCGACGATCACCCGCGCCTCGCCGCGCCAGGCCGCGGTCCATACCCGCGCGCGCTCGCCGTCGGCCAGGCCGGAGTGCAGGGCGTGCACCGGCACGCCCAGGCGGGCGCGGAAGCGCTCCAGGGTCTGCGGGGTCAGGCCGATCTCCGGGACCAGCACCAGCGCCTGGCGGCCGCGCGCCAGGCACTGGGCGATGGCGTGCAGATAGACCTCGGTCTTGCCGCTGCCGGTCACGCCCTCCAGCAGCAGCGGGGTGAAGCCCCGGGCGGTGGTGATGGCGGCGATGGCCTCCTGCTGCTCGGGATTGGGCTCCGGGCCCGGGCGGGGGGCCGGCGCGGCGGCCCGGGCCGGTACCGCCACCCGCTCGGCGTAGCCGCGTCTGGCCAGGGCGCGGGCGGCCTCGCGCCAGTCCTCCAGCTCCAGGTCCAGCTGGTCCTCGCCGCAGGGGCCGGCGGCCAGGCGCTCGGCCAGGGCGCGCGGCCGGCCGCCGCGGCGCAGGCCACCCAGACCGGTGGCGCCGGCCTTGGTCAGGTGCCAGGCCCAGGCGTGGGTGTCCGGCAGCGGCTCGCCGTTGCGCAGCGGCGCCGGCAGGGCGGTGGCCAGCACCTCGCCCAGCGGGGCGTGGGTGTAGCGGGCCAGCCAGCGCAGCGAGTCCAGCAGCTCGCCGGAGAACAGCGGCTCCGGGTCGGGGAAGCCCAGGGCCGGGCGTGGCTCCACGCCCGGCTCGGGCTCGCCGGGGGCGGCGCCCCCCCCGACCAGCTCGCGCGGGCCGAACGGGACCCGCACCCGCCGGCCGACGTCCCCCGGGCCGGCCCCGGTCCCGGCGGGCGGCAGGTAGTCGAACAGCCGCGGCAGAGGCACGGGCAGGGCGACGCGGAGGCAGGTCGGCGGAGGCATCGGCGCAAGTCTACGGCCCGGGAGGGCCCGGACGCGCCGCCGGTTGCGCGCGGTTGCTGCCGCGCGGCTGATAAATGGCACGTAAACAGCCGCCCCGTCTGGGGGATTCCGGCTTATCCCCAAAAGCTGTGGATAAGCTTGTGCATGAACGCATTGCTTCACGCCGTAATCGCGGCGCCACGGGCACTTGGCTTGGGTTGGTCAAAAAAGTGTCAGGCAAAAAAGTATAATGAAATCAACGATATGCACGTGAAACATATGTGCATGCCGTCAAGGCCCGGGTTGGCCCGGGACAAGGCGCCGGCGACCTTTTGCGCTGTGCACAACCGGATCGCGGCCAAGCCCTTGTGGCGTCTGGCTGGAACAGTGGCGGCCCCGTCCGTCAAGCCGGCGCGGCCGGCTATGATCCCGCCCATGACGCCTGGCCACAGCAAGAAGCCCCGTTGAACCGCGGTGACGCACCTGCCGCCGTGGACGCCTTCCTCCGCGGCATCGAGCGCCGGGCTTGGCTGTTCCTGTGGCTGCAGGGCGGACGGCCGGAGGCGGCCGAACCGGCCCTGGCCGCGGCCCTGCGCGCCTTCGCCGGCGACGCCACCGGGCGGCCGATGGCCGAGTGGCCGGACCGCTTCTGGCGCCTGGTGGCGACCCTGCCGGTGCGCGAGGACGGCCACTGGCCGGAGCCGCTGGCCTGGCTGGCCACCCTGGGCTCGGAACCGCGCCGGGCGCTGCTGCTGCGCATGGCCGCCGGCCTGGACGAGCGGGCCGCGGCCGCGGCGCTGGACGTGACCCTGGCCACCTACCGCGAGCGCCTGTCCATCGCCTGCCCGCGCGATGCCGCCGGGGAGGCCGACGTGCGGGCCTGGCACCGCCTGGCCGAGGCGGTGCAGCAGGCCGGGCGCGAGCTGCCACCGGAGCGGCTGCGGCGGCTGGCGGAGTTGCGCGCGGCGGCCCTGCAGGGACGGCCGCTGCCGCCGGCCGCGCGGCCGGCGGCGCCGGCCCCGCGGCGGGCCACGGCCGTATCCGGACGCCGGCGCTGGATCTGGATGGCGCTGGTGGCGGCGCTGTGCGCCGCGGCCCTGGCGGCCACCTGGTGGCTGGAGCCGCCCGCCGCGGACGGCGCGCCTGCCGACGGGGGCGCGGACGGGGGCGAACTGCGGGTGACCGACCATGGCCCGATCCTGGTGGAGGAACTGCCCGCGCCGCCGGCGCCGGCGGTCGAGCCGGTGCCGGTGCCGCTGCCCGAGCCGCCGGCCGATCCCGTGGTGGCGGCGCTGGACCTGTACGCCTGGTACGCGGCCGGCGCGCCGGCTTCGGCCCTGGAGCGGGAGGCCGGTGGTGGCGCTGCCGCGGACGGTGAGGAAACGGACGCCACGCCGCGGGCACCGCCGCCGGAGGAACCGGCCGCGGCCTGGCAGCGCCTGGATCCGGTCGAGCAGCGCCGGGTGCGCGAGGCCGCCAGTGCCTTCCAGGCCCTGCCGCCGGCGCGCCAGGTGGAGCTGCGGGCGCAGTTCGCCGCGCTGGACGCGATGGAGCGGCGCGGCTGGCTGCTGGGGCCGGCGCTGGGCGCGGACTGGGTGGCGTTGCAGCCGCTGTTCGGCTTCGTCGGCGCGGACGAGCGCGAGGCGCTGCTGGCCGCGCTGCGCGGGCTGGGACCGGAGGCGCGTGCGCAGCGGGCCCGCCGGGCGCACCGCACCCCGCCGCAGGCGCGCGCCGCGCTGCGGCGCGAGCTGCTGGCCCAGCCGCCGGAGCGGCGCGCGGCATGGCTGGAGGCGGCGGCGCAGCGCTAGCGGCCGCTCAGATGCGGACCAGGCTCACCAGCAGCAGGGCCACCGCGGCCAGGCCCAGGACGGTGGCGTAGACGCCGCCGAGCACGGTGAACCGGGCCAGGGTGGCGAGCCAGCCTTCGGCGTAGACGCGCTTCTGCATCAGCAGCAGGTAGGCCGGCATCCACAGCCACAGGGCCAGCATCAGCAGGTCAAGGGTCCAGTCCAGCACCGCCAGGCGCCCGCCCCGCCAGTCGGACAGGGCCGCCAGCAGCATCTGCCCCAGCAGGGCCAGGCACAGGAAGGCGTGACTGTAGAGGGCCACCACCAGGTGCTCCAGGTACAGGCGGCCGCTGCCCAGGTAGACCAGCTTCAGCAGCAGGGCGAACAGCGGCACCAGCAGGAACAGCGCGGTGGGCACGCTGCCCAGGAAGGCGTTCTTGAGCAGCTCCGGATCCTGCTCCAGGCGTGCGGCGTTGCGCTCGATGCGCCGGCCCAGGCGCGCGCCCCAGTCCTCCGCGGGAGGCGCGGCGGGGGCGGCGTCCGCGTCGGTGGCCGTGGCCTGCGGGCGTGGCGGCGGCGTGCCGCCCAGGTCGCGGATCCGCGCATCGGCCTGGGCATGCACCGCCTCGAGGGTCTGTTCCAGTCCCTCGGTGGCCTACTCCAGCGGTGCCGGCAGCGCCGCCCTCGCCTGGCGCAGGCTGGCGACCTGCCCGCCGCGCAGGCGCTCGACCTCCTCCACCGTGCGTGCCTGCGCGATCGGGCGGCCCCCGGCGCGGACATCGACCGCGTCGCTGCCGAAGTGGACCACCAGACGGCCGACGAAGAAGGTCAGCACGCACAGCACCACGAACAGGCGCATCGGCTGCACGTAGGGCACGCGCCGGCCGGCCAGGTAGTCCTGGGCCAGGCGGCCGGGGGCCAGCAGGCGGCGCAGGGTGCGGAAGATGCGCCCGTCCAGGTGCCAGAACGACTCGAACACCTCTTCCACGGCGTGGCCGAAGCTGCGCACCGGGTTGTGCACGTGCTGGCCGCAATGGTGGCAGTACTCCCCCTGCAGCGGGGTGGCACAGTTCTCGCAGGCGTGCGGATGGCCTTCTGGGTGCATGCGTGGTGGGGCGGCCGGCGGGCGGGTAACATTAGCGGCCCGGCGGAGCCCGGTGCCAGTGCCTCCGGCACGGCCGTTGCCCGCGACCGCATCCCCCATGTCCGAACCCTTCCTGCCGACGCGCCGCTTCGGCCAGGAGTTGCGCGCCCCGTTCACGCTCGCCCTGCCGCTGGTGCTGGGGCACGTGTCCACCGGCCTGATCAACTTCGTCGACAACGTCATCGCCGGCCACCACGGCACGCGCACGCTGGCCTCGGTGACGGTCGGCACCGCGCTGCTGTGGCTGCCGATGATGGTGCCGATCGGCACCCTGATCGCGCTGACCGCCTCGATCTCGCAGCTGGACGGCGCCGGCCGCCGCGAGGCCATCGGCCCGCTGTTCCGCCAGGCGCTGTGGCTGGGCCTGGGTCTGGGGCTGGCGATGTTCGCCTTCCTGAGCCTGGTGCCGCTGGCGCTGCCGGGCTTCGGGATCGCCCCGGACATCGTGCCCGGGGCCACCGCCTTCGCCCACGCGGTGCGCTGGGGCGTGCCGGCGCTGGTGCTGTTCTTCTGCATGCGCTACCTGAGCGAAGGCATGCACTGGACACTGCCGACGATGGTGCTGGGCTTCGCCGGGCTGGCGGTGCTGGCGCCGCTGGGCTGGGCGCTGACCTTCGGCATCGGCCCGCTGCCGGAGCTGGGCGCGGCCGGCCTGGGCGCGGCCTCGGCCACGGTGATGTGGCTGCAGGCGCTGGCCTTCGCCCTGTACCTGGCGCGCAGCCGCCGCTTCGCTCCGCTGGGCCTGTTCGCGCGCCTGGAGCCGCCCGACCGCAGGGAGATCGGCCGCCTGCTGGCCACCGGCCTGCCGATCGGCGTGACGGTGCTGATGGAGGGCGGGCTGTTCATCGCCACCGCGCTGCTGATCGCGCGCCTGGGCGAGGTGCCGGCGGCCGCGCACCAGATCGCCATCAACGTCTCGGCGCTGTGCTTCATGCTGCCGATGGGCCTGGCCGAGGCCACCACCGTGCGCGTGGGCCACGCCCTGGGTGCGGGCGACGGCGACGGCGTACGCCGGGCCGCGCGCGCCGGCTACGCCATCGTCCTGGGCACCCAGGCCGCCTCGGCGACGCTGCTGTTGGCCGGGCACGAGGCCATCGTCGCGGTCTACACCTCCGACGCGGCGGTGGCGGCGCTGGCCTCCTCGCTGCTGCTGTACGCGGCCGCCTTCCAGTTCCCCGACGGCATCCAGGTCATGTCCGCCGGCGCCCTGCGCGGGTTGAAGGACACCCGCGTGCCGATGTTCCTGGCGGTGCTGGCGTACTGGGGCCTGGGCATGCCGCTGGGCGCCGGCCTCGGCCTGGGCCTGGGCTGGGGCCCGCCGGGCATGTGGGCCGGACTGATCGCCGGCCTGTCCGTGGCCGCCCTGCTGCTGGGCCTGCGCCTGGCCCACAGCCTGCGCCGCCTGCCGTCCGGCCCGGTGACCTGAGACCCATGCCACGCAGCGCGGCTGCCTGTATGCTGCGCCGCACATCCCCGACCAGAATTCCGCCCCGCCGGAGTCCCCATGAGCATCCCGCCGCCCCTGCCCCCGCGTCGCAACCCCGTGGCCCGCTTCTTCGTCGGGCTGTGGGACGTGATGAACTTCACCCGGCGGCTGGTCCTCAACCTGCTGTTCTTCGGCCTGCTGTTCCTGCTGCTGGTCGGCTTCATGGCGGCGGTGGCCGGCGGCGGCACCAAGCCGCTGCAGGACCGCACCACCCTGGTCCTGGCGCCGCAGGGCCGGCTGGTCGAGCAGTACACCGCCGACCCGTTCACCCGCGCCCTGGGCAAGGCGCTGGGCGACGACTCCACCGAGGAGGTGCAGCTGCGCGACCTGCTGCGCGCCATCGACGCCGCGCGCGAGGACAAGCGCATCGAGCGCGTGCTGCTGCAGCTGGACCGCCTGCAGCCTTCCGGCTACGCCTCGCTGCGCGAGGTGGCGCGCGCGCTGGCGCGCCTGCGCGAGTCCGGCAAGCAGGTGGTGGCCTTCGGCGAGAACATCGGCCAGGCGCAGTACCTGCTGCTGGCCGAGGCCGACGAGATCTACCTGGATCCGATGGGTGGCCTGCTGCTGGAGGGCTTGGCGCGCTACCGCCTGTACTTCCGCCAGGGCCTGCAGGAGAAGCTGGGCGTGGACGTGCACCTGTTCCGCGTCGGCGAGTACAAGTCGGCGGCCGAGCCCTACATCCTCGACGCGGCCTCGCCCGAGTCGAAGGAGGCCGACCTGTACTGGATGAACGACGTCTGGCAGCGCTACCTGGCCGACGTGGCCCGCGCGCGCGGGCTGGACCCGCAGGCGCTGGCCGCGGCCATCGACAACCTGCCCGACGGCATCACCGCCGCCGGCGGCGACCTGGCGCGCCACGCGCTGGAGCTGGGCCTGGTGGACGGGCTGAAGACCCGCGAGGAGGTGCTGGACCTGCTGGCCGAGCGCGGCGTGGCCGACGAGGACAGCGATCTGGGCTTCCGCAGCGTCGGACTGTCCGGCTACCTGCAGCAGCTGGACGCGCGCCGCAACCCGATCGACAAGCGTCCGCAGGTGGCGGTGGTGGTGGCCGAGGGCGAGATCGTCGGCGGCGAGCAGCCGGCCGGCCGCATCGGCGGCGACTCCACCGCCGCGCTGCTGCGCCAGGCGCGCGAGGACAAGGACGTGCGCGCGGTGGTGCTGCGCGTGGACTCGCCCGGCGGCGAGGTGTTCGCTTCGGAGAAGATCCGCCGCGAGGTGGAGCTGCTGAAGGACGCCGGCAAGCCGGTGGTGGTGTCCATGGGCGACCTGGCCGCCTCCGGCGGCTACTGGATCAGCATGGACGCCGACCGCATCTACGCCGATCCGTCCACCATCACCGGTTCGATCGGCATCTTCGGCCTGGTGCCGAACTTCACCCGCACCCTCGACAGGATCGGCGTGCACACCGACGGCGTGGGCACCACCCGCTATGCCGGCGCCTTCGACGTCACCCGCCCGCTGGACCCGGAGGTGGGCCGCGTCATCCAGGCGGTGATCGACAAGGGCTACGCCGAGTTCACCGGCAAGGTCGCGCAGGCGCGCGGCCGCACGGTGGAGGAGATCGACGCGGTGGCGCGCGGCCGCGTGTGGAGCGGCGCCCAGGCCCTGGAACGCGGCCTGGTGGACGAGCTGGGCGGCCTGGCCGAGGCCATCGCCGACGCCGCCAACCGCGCCGAGCTGGAGGAGGGCAAGTACCGGGTGCGCTACGTCGAGAAGCCCGCCTCGCCGTTCGCCCAGTTCATGGCCGGCATGGCCGGCAGCCACCTGGGCGCGCGCCTGCTGCGCGAATCCGGGCTGGCGCGGCTGGCCCTGGCCCGGGCCAGGCCCGAGGCCGAGGCACAGCTGCGCTTCGTCGAGCGCGCCCTGCAGGACCGCCACGGCACGCCGGTGAAGGCGCTGGCCTACTGCTTCTGCGGGCTGTGAGCCCGCCGGCGGCGCCGGCTCAGCGGCCGGCGTCGTCCGCGGCGTCGCGCCGGGCCGTGCCGTCCTGCACCGCCTGCTCTACCGCCCGCGCCTTCTGCTGCGGCGCCTGGATGGCGTCGCGCAGCGCGGTGGCCTTCGGCTCCGGTGGCCGCTCGGTCGGCGGCGGCTCGGGCCGGCACGCGGCCAGCACCGGCAGCACGGCGGCCGCGGCGGCCGCGGCCAGGCGGATCGGGATCCTCCACATGCGCTTGCGCTCCCGGGGTGAGGGCCTGCGGGCTATGCTACGCCCATGAACGGAAACCGTTGGCGACTGGACGGGCAACTGGCGCTGCTGACCGGCGCCTCGGCCGGCATCGGCCTGGCGATCGCGCGCGAGCTGGCGGCGCTGGGCGCGGACCTGCTGCTGGTGGCACGCGAGGAGGACCCGCTGCTGGAGGTGCGCGACGAGCTGGCCGACCGCTACCCGGCGCAGGACTTCCAGGCCATGTCCGCCGACGTGGCCGACGACGAGGACCGCCAGGCGCTGCTGGACTGGGCCGAGGACCAGGGCGACGGCCTGCACATCCTGGTCAACAACGTCGGCGGCAACATCACCAAGCCCGCGGTCGAGTACACCGAGGGCGAGTGGCGCGGCATCTTCGAGACCAACCTGTTCTCGGCCTTCGAGCTGTCGCGCTACGCCCACCCGCTGCTGGCCCGGCACCCGGCCTCGTGCATCGTCAACGTCGGCAGCGTCTCGGGCATCACCCACGTGCGCAGCGGCGCGCCCTACGGCATGACCAAGGCGGCGCTGCACCAGATGACCCGCAACCTGGCCTGCGAATGGGCCGCCGACGGCATCCGGGTCAACGCGGTGGCACCGTGGTACATCCGCACCCGCCGCACCGCCGGCCCGCTCTCGGACCCGGCCTACCACGACGAGGTGGTCGCGCGCACGCCGATGGGCCGCATCGGCGAGCCGGAGGAGGTGGCTGCGGCGGTGGCGTTCCTGTGCCTGCCGGCGGCCAGCTACATCACCGGCGAGTGCATCGCCGTGGACGGCGGCTTCCTGCGCTACGGTTTCTGACCGTCCGCGCGCCCGCGGGCGCGCGCGCCTTACGTGCGCAGCGCGTACTCGGGCACCTGGATGTCCATAGCCAGGGCCAGGTGGTCGGAATGGGCCGCCGGCAGTGCGCGCGCGCCGGCGCAGCGGATCTGGCCCCCGACCAGGATGTGGTCGATCGCGCGCTGCGGGCGCCAGCTTGGAAAGGTCGGCACCGGGCACTCGGGCGGGCGCAGGCCGGCGCGCCGGTACAGCACCTCCATCTCCGGCTGGTCGGGCTGGCAGTTGAAGTCGCCCATCAGCACCGCGTTGGGGTGGTCCTGCAGCAGCTCGGCGATGAAGGCCAGCTGCGAGTGGCGCGAGCGTGCGCCCAGCGACAGGTGGGCCACGGCCACGGTCAGGCCCTCGCGGTCGTCGCCGAAGTGGGCCAGCAGCACGCCGCGGCCCTTGATCCGGCCCGGCAGCGGGTAGTCGGCGGTGCGCACCGGCTCGATCCGGCTGAGCAGGCCGTTGGCGCTGGAGGCCACGCCGCCGACGCTGCGGTTGGGCTGATGGGTCCAGTAGTGGAAGCCGGCGCGCTGGGCCAGGTAGTGGGTCTGGTTGGTGAAGCCCGAACGCAGGCTGCCGGGGTCGGCCTCCTGCAGGCCGACGATGTCGTGCTCGGCGGCCAGGCGGGCGATGGCGTCCAGGCTGCTGCGCTTGCGCCCGGCCGGCAGTGCGTGCGACCAGCTGCGGGTGAAGTAGTCGCTGTAGCGGCGCGTGCTCGAGCCGGCCTGGATGTTGGCGCTGAGCACGCGCAGCGTACGCAGGCCCTCGGCCCCCGCCGCCTCGGCGGCGGGGGCGGTCGCATGCGGGGCGGCGGACAGGGCCTGGCTCATCGCGGGACCGGCGCTCAGTTGGCGCCGCCGCGCTCCCGCGCCACCAGCCACTCGGCGGTGCGCAGCATCTTCTCGAAGCCCTGCTGGTCCACCGCGATGGTGTACTTGCCGGCCACGACCAGCGATGGGGTGCCGTCCACCTTGGCCCGGGTGACGAACTGGCGGGCGCGGTTGACCTTGGCGTCCACGCCGAAGCTGTTGTAGGTGTCGGTGAAGCGCTTGGCGTCCACGCCGAACTTCGCGTAGAACGGCGCCAGATCCTCGGCCTTCACGTTCGGACCCACCGGCAGCTTGCGCTCCAGGTGGATGGCGGCGAAGGTGGCGTCGTGGGTGCGCTCGAGCACGCCCAGGGTCTCGGCCGCGTAGTAGGCGCGGGCGTACGGGGTCCAGTAGCCGCCGAACGGGGCCGGCACCGAGATCACGTTCACGTCGGCCGGCTGGCGGCGCTTCCAGGCCTGGAACAGCGGCTCGAACTGGGCACAGTGCGGGCAGGTGTAGCCGAACACCTCGGCCACCTCGATCTTGCCGGCCACCGGCTGCAGCGGCTGGCCGCCCTGGATCTCGATGTAGTCCACGCCGGCGACCGGAGCCGGACCGGCGGGCGGCTGCGGCGCGGGCGCCGGGGCGGTCGGCTCGCCCGCGGTGGTCTCCCCGGCGGCCGGGGTCCCGGCCGGGGCGTCGGCGGCCGGGGCCGCCTCGCTGGCGGCCGGAGCCGTGTCCGCCGCCTCCCCGGCGGCTCCGGGCTGGGCCGGGGCCGGGGCTTCGCCCTGGCCGGAGCAGGCGGCCAGGCACAGCAGCAGCGGCAGGAGCAGGCTCGGGCGCATTTTCATCGTTCGGTCTCCAAAGACGGGTCAGGGTCGGCCAGCGGCCGTCAACGGGAAGTCTGGGATGCCGCGGCGCGCGCGGCGGCGCGTTCCCGGGCGATCAGCCATTCGGTCGTGCGCAGCGTGTCCTCGAAGCTGCGGCCGGCCACGCGCCAGCGGCCGTTGACCACCAGGGTCGGCGTGCCTTCCAGGCCGGTCTGGCGCAGCCAGGTCCGGGCCTTGTCGATATGGGACTGCACCTCCGGGTCCGCAAGGGTGGCGCGGAACCGCTCCGGCTCGATGCCGAAGCCGGCGAAGAAGTCGGACAGCTCCTGCGGGGTGGGGTTGCGCGGCAGGCTGCCGCGCTCGTGCAGGGCCTCGAACACGGCCGGGTGGGTGCGCCCGGCCACGCCCAGCCTGACCGAGGCGAAGTACACCCGCGCCCAGGCGTCGCTGGTCCCGCCGAAGGCCACCGGCACCGGCACCAGGTCCACGTCCTTGCCCTGGCGGCGGTGCCACTGGCGCAGCCGCGGCTCGAAGTGGGCGCAGTGCGGGCAGGTGTAGCCGAAGATCTCCACCACCTCGATGCGGCCCGGGCGCGGGTCCCAGGCGCCGGCCTCGATGCGCACGTAGTCCACGCCCTCGACCGGCTCGGGGCCGGCCGGGCGGGCGGCGGGCAGCGCCAGGGAAGTCAGCAGCAGGAGGACGGTCAGCAGCGGCTTCATCGGCAGCTTCGGAGGTCTGGCGGCCCCGTCTCCGCCCGGGCCGGAAAAAAGGACGCCGGCCCGCGGGCCGGCGTGAACGGGAGAGAGAGACCGCGATCGCTCAGACCGCGGTCCGCTCCGCAAGTTCACGAGCCCGGTGCTTCCGCGACCGCGACGTCGTCGGCGCGGTTGTGCAGGCCTTCCAGGTAGCTGGCCAGGGCGCTGATCTCCTGGTCGGTCAGCTTGCCGGCGACCTGGGCCATGATCTGGAACAGCTTCGGGTCGCGCTCGCTGGTCACGCCGGCCTTGTACTCGGTCAGGCGGCGGGCGGTGTAGTCGGCCACCTGGCCGCCCACGCGCGGGTAGGCCGGGCCCGGGTTGCCGGCGCCGGACGGGCCGTGGCAGGCCATGCAGGCCGGGATGCCGCGCTCCGGGTCGCCGCCGCGGTACAGCTTCTGGCCGATCTCGTAGAACTTCATGCCGGCGTACGGGCCGTCGGTGACCTCGGCGTCGTCGGCCACGCCCGCGGGCGCCGGCAGCTGGGCGAAGTAGGCACCCACGTCGCGCATGTCCTGCGGGCTCAGCGCCTGGGCGAAGGGCACCATCACCGCGGCCATGCCGGTGTGGCGCTCGCCGCTGGCGAACAGGGCCAGCTGGCGGGCGATGTAGCGCTCGCTCTGCCCGGCCAGGTGCGGGTACATGGTCGGATCGATCGACTTGCCGTCCGGGCCGTGGCAGGCGGCGCAGGTCGCGGCCTTCGCCTGGCCGGCCTCGGCGTCGCCCCAGTGGGTCTTGCCCAGGTCCACCTCCAGCGGCGCGGTTTCCACCGGCTCGCTGTCCGGGATCGGCACGACCGTGGTCTGGGCGGCGTAGGCGGCGGTGACGACCGCGACGGCCAGGCCGGCAAGGACGAAAACGCGAGCGTGGCGCATGCTTGGGCTCCGGAAACTCGATCGGCGCGGCCGGCGCGATGCCCGGTCGCAAACACCCGGATTATCCTCGCGCCGGGGCAGTACGGTCAACGAAACGCCGGTCCGTGCCGCGGCCCGCCCCGGCCGTGCCATCCTATGCCGATGGCCAACCCCCTCGAGAAAGCCCGCTACCTGGGCGCCGCCCACACGCCCGCCCAGCTGCCGGCCGACGGCGGCCACGAAGTGGCCTTCGCCGGCCGCTCCAATGCCGGCAAGTCCAGCGCGCTCAATGCCCTGACCCGGCAGAACACCCTGGCGCGGGTGTCCAAGACCCCCGGCCGCACCCAGCAGCTGGTGTTCTTCGAGGTCGCGCCGCAGCGCTACCTGGTGGACCTGCCCGGCTACGGCTACGCCAAGGTGCCGATGGAGATGAAGGCGCACTGGCAGAAGTTCCTGGACGGCTACTTCCGCCAGCGCCAGGCCCTGCGCGGCCTGGTGGTGGTGATGGACATCCGCCACCCGCTCAAGGACTACGACCGGCAGATGCTCGACTACGCCGTCGCCCGCGGCCTGCCGGCGCACGTGCTGCTGACCAAGGCCGACAAGCTCGGCCGCGGCCAGCAGGCGCAGGCGGTGCAGGCCGGGCGCCGCGAGCTGGCCGCCGCCGGCGCCGGCGGGGGGGGGGGGCAGGCCTTCTCCAGCCAGACCCGCCAGGGCGTGGACGAGGCCTGCGCGGGGNTGGCCGGCTGGCTGGAGCTGGCGTAGGCCCCGTCCGGCCCGGCCGGGTCAGACGGAAATCCCGACCAGGCTGCCGACCGCCTGCGCGGCGGCCATCGCCGCCACGCCCCAGAAGCCCACGCGCAGCGCCCCGCGCAGCGGCGAGGCGCCGCCGGCCCAGGCCGCCAGCGCGCCGGACAGCGGCAGCCCGGCCACGGTGGCGGCGATCACCACCGTGCCGATCGCCCCGGCCGGCGCCAGCACCGCGGCCAGCATCGGCAGCAGCGCACCGGCGAAGAATGCCGACGCCGAGGCCAGCGCCGCCTGCACCGGCCGGGCGCGCAGCTCCTCGCTGATGCCCAGCTCGTCGCGCGCGTGCGCGGCCAGGGCGTCGTGCGCGGTCAGCTGTTCGGCCACCTGGCGGGCCAGCGCAGGGTCCAGGCCGCGGCGTTCGTAGATGGCGGCCAGTTCCTGCAGCTCGGCCTCGGGGAACTCGCGCAGCTCGCGCTGCTCGATGGCGATGTCGGCCTGCTCGGTGTCGGCCTGCGACTTGACCGAGACGTACTCGCCGGCGGCCATGGACATGGCCCCGGCCACGGTGGCGGCCACGCCCGCGGCGAGGATGGCCCCGGCCCCGGCGCCGGTGGCGGCCACGCCGACCACCGTGCCGGCCACCGAGACGATGCCGTCGTTGGCGCCCAGCACCGCGGCGCGCAGCCAGCCGACGCGGGCGGTACGGTGCACTTCCGGGGAGGGGCCGGGGAGATCCTGCTTGCGGCTCATGGTGGTCCTCTCGAGGGCTTTCCTGCACCACGACCGGGGGGGCCGTGGAGCCGGTCTGGCGGAACTCTGTGACGCCGGGCGCGCAACATGGCCGGCGGGCCGGCACGATATAGTGCCGCAGCGCGGGCCGCCCGCGCCCATTCCCGCCACCCTGATCCAGCGAGCCCGCCTTTGTCGAGCCCCAGCCACGTCGCCGATACGCCCATCACCCAGCGCAGCCAGCTGGTGGAGACACTCGCATCCGGTGAAAAGCCGGAGGCGGCCTGGCGCATCGGCACCGAGCACGAGAAGTTCGGCTTCCGCCTGGACGACCTGCGCCCGCCGGCGTTCGATGGCGAGCGCGGCATCGAGGCCCTGCTCAAGGGCCTGACCCGCTTCGGCTGGACCCCGGTGGAGGAGGGCGGCCACGTCATCGCCCTGACCCGCGGCGGCGCGTCGGTGACCCTGGAGCCGGCCGGCCAGCTGGAGCTGTCCGGCGCGCCGCTGGAGGACATCCACCAGACCTGCATCGAGCTGGGCAGCCACCTGCGCGAGGTGCGCGAGGTGGCCGACACGCTGGGCATCGGCTTCCTCGGCATGGGCTTCCAGCCCAAGTGGCGGCGCGAGGACATGCCGTGGATGCCCAAGGGCCGCTACCGGATCATGCGCGCCTACATGCCGAAGGTCGGCAACCTCGGCCTGGACATGATGACCCGCACCTGCACCGTGCAGGTCAACCTGGACTTCGCCTCCGAGGCGGACATGGTGAAGAAGTTCCGGGTCTCGCTGGCGCTGCAGCCGGTGGCCACGGCGCTGTTCGCCGATTCGCCCTTCACCGAGGGTCGGCCCAACGGCTTCCTCAGCTACCGCTCGCACATCTGGACCGACACCGACCCGGACCGCACCGGCATGCTCGACTTCGTGTTCGAGGACGGATTCGGCTACGAGCGCTACGTGGACTACCTGCTCGACGTGCCGATGTACTTCGTCTACCGCGACGGCGTGTACCACGACGTGGCCGGGCAGAGCTTCCGCGACTTCCTCGAGGGCCGGCTGCCGGGCCTGCCCGGCGCACTGCCGACCCTGCGCGACTGGGCCGACCACATGACCACCGCCTTCCCCGAGGTGCGCCTGAAGAAGTACCTGGAGATGCGCGGCGCCGACGGCGGCCCGTGGAACCGGCTGTGTGCGCTGCCGGCGTTCTGGGTCGGCCTGCTGTACGACGACGCGGCCCTGGACGCGGCCTGGGACCTGGTGAAGGACTTCAGCATGGAGGAGCGCCACGCCCTGCGTGATGGCGTGCCCAGGCACGCGCTCAAGCTGCCGTTCCGCGGCGCCACCGTGCGCGAGCTGGCCATCGAGGCGCTGAAGATCTCCGCCGCCGGCCTGCGCCGCCGCGCCCGCTGCAACGCCGACGGCATCGACGAGAGCCGCTTCCTGGAGCCGCTGGTCGAGTTCGCCGAGGCCAACGAGACCCCGGCCGAGCGCAAGCTCGCCCTGTTCCACGGCCCCTGGAACGGCGACATCGACCGCGTCTTCCGCGAGTTCGCCTACTGACCCGCCCGCCGGCCGGGCCTGCCTCCGGTGCCCGACCCGCGTGGGCCGCACGCGGCGGCGTTGGCCGGGTGGTGCGCCTGGCGCAGGCGCGTGTGCCACGACCGGCCGGCCCCGTCGCGTCGCCGCTGACACGGCGGCTGCAGGAGCATGCGCCGCCCGCCTGTAGGAGCCGCGTCCGCGGCGACCCGACCGGCGGATCCAGACCCGCGTTCAACCGCCCCGCCGGAACGGAGATCCCCCGTGGCGGCCCGCCATGCCGATGCCTCCGCCCCGCCGGAACGAATCCCGCGGGCGCCCACCGATGCCCTTGTCGCGCCGAACGGCGGGGCATGCACGCGTCCCCGGCACGGGTGCCCGCGCCACGACCGGCCGGCCCCGTCGCGTCGCCGCTGACACGGCGGCTGCGGAGCAGGGCGCGGCGTTCCCTCGTCAGCAAGGTGAAGCCACCACCGCGCCGGCCTGGCCTATACTCCCCCCGAGTATCCGCCGGAGCCTGTGCCATGCCGCATTCTCCCGAGGAGAAGAAGAAGGCCCTGGCGCGCGTGCGCCGCATCCGTGGCCAGCTGGACGCGCTGGAGCGCGCGCTGGAGGCCGGCGCCGACTGCGCGCCGGTGCTGCAGCAGCTGGCGGCGGTGCGCGGCGCGGTCAATGGCCTGATGTCCGAAGTGCTGGAAAGCCATCTGCGCGGGGTGCTGGCCCGGCCGGCCGGGCCGCCGCAGCGGCGCCGCGCCGCGCTGGACGCCACCCTGGCGCTGGTGCGCCGCTACCTCAAGTGATCCGCCGTCCCACCGTCCCAGGAGCCCGACCATGAAATCCCGAGCCGCCGTCGCCTTCGCCCCCGGCCAGCCGCTGCAGATCGTCGAGATCGACGTCGCCCCGCCCAGGGCCGGCGAGGTGCTGGTGAAGATCAGCCACACCGGCGTGTGCCATACCGACGCCTTCACCCTGTCCGGCGAGGACCCGGAGGGCGTGTTCCCGTGCGTGCTGGGCCACGAGGGCGCCGGTGTGGTGGTGGAGGTGGGCGAGGGCGTGACCAGCGTCAAGCCGGGCGACCACGTCATCCCGCTGTACACCGCCGAATGTGGCCAGTGCCTGTTCTGCAAGAGCGGCAAGACCAACCTGTGCGTGGCGGTGCGCGCCACCCAGGGCAAGGGCGTGATGCCCGACGGCACCACCCGTTTCTCCTACAACGGCCAGCCGGTCTACCACTACATGGGCTGCTCCACCTTCAGCGAGTACACCGTGGTGGCGGAGGTCTCGCTGGCCAGGATCAATCCGCACGCCAACCACGAGCACGTGTGCCTGCTCGGCTGCGGCGTGACCACCGGCATCGGCGCGGTGCACAACACCGCCAAGGTGCAGCCCGGCGACAGCGTGGCCGTGTTCGGCCTGGGCGGCATCGGCCTGGCGGTGATCCAGGGTGCCCGCCAGGCCAGGGCCGGCCGCATCATCGCCATCGACACCAACCCGGCCAAGTTCGAGCTCGCGCGCCACTTCGGCGCCACCGACTGCGTCAACCCGAAGGACCACGACAAGCCGATCCAGCAGGTGATCATCGAGATGACTGGCTGGGGCGTGGACCACAGCTTCGAGTGCATCGGCAACGTCGAGGTGATGCGCGCGGCGCTGGAGTGCGCGCACCGCGGCTGGGGCCAGAGCGTGATCATCGGCGTGGCCGGCGCCGGCCAGGAGATCCGCACGCGCCCGTTCCAGCTGGTCACCGGCCGCAAGTGGATGGGCACCGCCTTCGGCGGGGTGAAGGGCCGCAGCCAGCTGCCGGGCATGGTCGAGCAGGCCATGCGCGGGGAGATCGAGCTGGCCCCGTTCGTGACCCACACCCTGCCGCTGGAGCGCATCAACGAGGCCTTCGACCTGATGCACGAGGGCAAGTCCATCCGTACCGTGATCCACTACTGAGACAGGCCATGGAACGCATCGAACACCGCGCCTGCTTCGGCGGCTGGCAGGACGTCTACCGGCACCGCTCGCAGGTGCTGGGCTGCGACATGAACTTCGCCGTGTACCTGCCGCCGCAGGCGGCGCAGCCCGGCGCGCGCCTGCCGGTGCTGTACTGGCTCTCCGGCCTGACCTGCACCGAGCAGAACTTCATCACCAAGGCCGGCGCGCAGCGCTACGCGGCCGAGCACGGCATCGTCGTCGTCGCCCCGGACACCAGCCCGCGCGGCGAGGACGTGGCCGACGACCCGGGCTACGACCTGGGCCAGGGCGCCGGCTTCTACCTTAACGCCACCTGCGAGCCGTGGGCGCGCCACTACCGCATGCACGACTACGTGGCGCAGGAGCTGCCCGCGTTGGTGGAGACGCACTTCCCGGTCTCGGACGCACGCGGCATCAGCGGCCATTCCATGGGCGGGCACGGCGCCCTGGTGCTGGCCCTGCGCAATCCCGGCCGCTACCGCAGCGTGTCGGCGTTCGCGCCGATCGTGGCCCCGTCGCAGGTGCCGTGGGGACAGAAGGCTTTCACCGCCTACCTGGGCGGGGACCACGAGGCGTGGCGCGAATGGGACGCCTGCGAACTGCTGCGGCAGGCGCAGGAGCGGCTGCCGCTGCTGGTGGACCAGGGCGGGGACGACGAGTTCCTGGAGGGCCAGCTGCGGCCGCAGCTGCTGCAGGCCGCCGCCGAGGACGCCGGCCATCCACTGCGCCTGCGCATCCACCCGGGCTACGACCACAGCTACTACTTCGTGGCCAGCTTCATCGGCCAGCACATCGCCCACCACGCCGCGGCCCTGCGCGGCTGAAGCCCGCCCACACGGCCCCGGTGAAGCCGCGCCGGGGCTGTGGCATCGTGTCCCCCGGAACCAGGCACAGGGGGACGGACATGCGAGGGGGAAGGGGCTGGAAGCTGCCGGCCGCGGTGCTGCTCGGCACGCTGGCAGGCCATGCCGCGGCCGGGGAGGCGGTGGGCACGGCGCAGCGCACGGTGGCCGGCGCGCAGGAGTTCCTGCGCCAGGTGCTGCCGGGCAACCGCTACGTGTCCTCGATGATGTCCGAGATCCAGGCCAAGGCCACGCGCGAGGGGCTGCGCAGCCGCTTCGAGCCGCTGCCGGTGATCGTGGACGCCGATCCGGTCGAGGGGTGCCGCTCCTATCTGGTGGCCGACATCCGCCCCACCCGGCTGATCGTCGTCGACCCGGCCGGGTCCGGCAGCAGCGAGGCCTGGCTGTCGGAACTGGCCGGCGACGACTACGTGGGCCGGCCGGATGGCATGCACTTCGGCTCGATCCGTGCGCTGCGCCAGGACGGACCGCGCGTGCACCTGCGCTTCGCCGGCGAGCAGGTGGACGCGGTGCTGCACCTGGAGGGCGAGGAGATCGCCGGCCGCGTGCGCACGGCGCTCGACTTCCTGCGCCAGGCCTGCGACGCCACCGCCGCCACCGGCTTCTGATCCTCCGCTTGCCCTGGCACCGCGTGCCGCGACGGAAACCTCCGTCGCGTCGCCGGACAGGGACCCTGCAGGCGCCGCGTGCACGGCGACCCGGCCGGAGGCCCGGGTCCGCGTTCAACCGCCACGGTGGAACGTTCGCCGCACGGTGGGTCGACGTGGCCGGCGGGGCCGGGCCGCGCTGTCAACCGCCATGCCCGGAGCCGGCGGCCGTGGCCAGCCGGTAGTCGGTGAACAGGAAACGGCCGTCGCACAGCACCGTTTCGCCGCGTTCCAGGGACAGCGGCGCGGAGAACATCGGCCCGGCCCACACGCAGGTGTGGAACTCGCCGTTCTCGCCGCACGGGTCCACCGCCGCCGGCAACGCGTCCAGCAGCGCCGCGTCGAATGGCCGCCCGGCGAAGCCGGCATCCAGCTGCATGGTGTCCACGCAGCACAGTTCCGCGCGCAGGCCTTCGGCCTGCATCCGCCGCGCCAGGGCGGCGGTGTCCTGACCGAACAGCGGGGTCAGCAGCTCCCAGCCGGCGCGGGCCAGCTGCTGCGCCCGCCACTGGCGGATGTCCTCCAGGAGCAGGTCGCCGAAGGCGGCCGTGCGCAGGCCCGGCCAGCGCACGGCCGCGCGCGCCAGGGCATCGGCCATGACCGTGGCATAGGTGGCGTTGTCGCAGGCGGCTGGGATCGCGACCTCCAGCAGGGGCAGGCCGGCCGCCGCGGCCTGCGCCTGCAGCACCTCGCGGCGCACCCCCTGCAGCGAGGCGCGGCCGTGCTCGGCGGTGACGGTGGACAGCAGGCCCACCACCGCCACGTCCCCGCGCCGGCGCAGGACGTGCAGCGCCCAGGCCGCGTCCTTGCCGCCGCTCCAGGCCAGCAGGACCGGGCGGGCCATCAGGTGCTGACGTCGCGCATTTCCCAGCGGTTGCCGGCCAGCAGGCGCAGGCGGTGGCGCAGCACGTCGCCGGGAATGGAGGTGCGCACGACCAGGTCGATGTACAGGTCGTGCTGGGTGCCGACCACGGTGGCCGCCGGATCGGTCACGCCCAGCGCGGGATCCACCTCGTCCGGCTCCGGTTGCGTCGCGCGCCAGCGCTCGAACAGGCCCTGCGTACGCAGGGCCTCCTGCAGCTGTTCGGCGAAGGTCTCCGCGCCCTGCGCGGTGAACGAGAGCGCAGGATCGCTGCCGCGCGCCTGCGCGGGATCGGGCAGGCGGATCAGGTAACGGATCGGCATGGCGTGCTCCGTGTGGGGAACCATGCGGCCAATCTAGCAGGCCGCGCCGCCGCCGATCAGCCGAAGCGGTGCGGCCCGGCGGCGAAGCCCACCACGACCGCGCCCTTGCCGACGTTGACCATGCCGGTCAGGCTCATCAGGCTCTCGTACAGCTCCACGCCGTGGGCCTGGCAGGCCTCGCGCAGGCGCGCGTAGCCGGGCAGGGCGTGCAGCTCGGACAGCTCGCCGCCGTAGCTGACGCACACGGTCGGGGTCATCAGGCCCTCCTGGATGCGCTGCACGGTGACGTCGAACAGCTTCTGGGTGGCCGTCTCGAAGCCCTTGAGCTTGGCCACCGGCGCGGTCTGGCCCCGGTGGCCGTGCAGGACCGGCTTGATGTCCAGGGCGGTGCCCAGCGCGGCGCTGAGCAGGCCGACGCTGCGGTCGCCCTTGGCGCGCGCCCGCGCGCGCAGGTAGTACAGGTCGCGCGGCACCATGTAGCCGTGGGTGTGCAGGGCCAGCTGCTCCAGGCGCTCGCGGATCTGCTGCACGCTGGCGCCTGCCTGGCGCATGCGCACCGCCTCCACCACCGCCACGCCCTGGGCGGCGAACAGGTTCTGGGTGTCGATCACGCGCAGCGCGAAGGGCGAGTTGTGCCCGGCCGCCTGGCGGATCGGCTTGTAGTCGTTGAGGATGGCGAAGCTGGCCTGGACGGCGTGCTCGTGGATCGGGCTGCGGGTGCTGGTGATGGTCAGGCAGAACACGTGGTCGTAGTCCACCACCAGCTTGCCCAGGAACAGGTCGCGGATCTGCTCGACCGAGTACGGGATGGTCTCGGCCTCGTGGCCGCGTTCGGCCACGTGGGCGTGCAGGAAGCCCAGCGTGGCCTCCTCGTCGCGGTGGTCGGCGAGGATTGCCTCGCCGATGCGGACGGTGATCGGCAGCAGCACGATGTTGTGCTGCCGGATGAAGTCGTTGGGCAGGTCGCAGGCCGAGTCGACCACGATTCCGATACGCATGGCTCCCCCTCCAGGCCAGTGGCGTGGAGGCGAACCCTAGCGCAAAACCCGGGGCCCGGCGACTGCGGAAAAGCCGGGCCGGCGCGGGCCGGCCCGGTGGAGGGGCAACGGTTCAGCGGATGTAGGCCGGCGGCAGCCCGCCCTCGCCGCGGCGCAGGTAGCGGTCGCGCAGCTCGGTCTGGCGCGAGCGCATCGGCATGGCCCGGCCGCCCAGCCAGACCTGCTCGGCGGTGTTGATCACGTCCAGCGGGTCGCCGGTCCACAGCACCAGGTCGGCGGTGCGGCCGGGAGCGATGGTGCCCAGCCTGTCGTCCACGCCGGCCGCCTGTGCCGGCACCCGGGTCAGGCCGGCCAGCGCCGCCTCCCAGGGCAGGCCGTGGGCCACCGCGTTGCCGGCCAGCTGGCGCACCTTGCGGGCGTTGTGCGAGGCATCGCCGCCCTGGGTGAAACCGACCTCGACGCCGGCGGCATGCAGCAGCGCGGCGTTGCGCGCGGTGGCGCCGATCTGGTCGAAGTTGGCCGGCAGGTTGGCCAGCGGGTCGACGAACACCGGCACCCTGGCCCGGGCCAGCTCGGAGGCCAGCTGCCAGGCCTCGGCGCCGCCGGCGATGGCGATGCGCACCTGCTCGCGCTGCGCCCAGCGCAGCAGCTGGCGGATGTCGGCGGCGCGGTCCACCTTGACCATGATCCGGCCCTGGCCGGCCAGGTAGCGGGCCAGCACCGCGCGCCCGGCCGGAGTCAGCAGGGCGTGCGGCGAGTCGGCCGGCACCTTGCCGCGGGCCTCGGCCACCAGCTGGTCCAGCAGCATCCATTGCGCCGCGCGCGACTTGCCGCTCAGGTCGGAGGCGCCGGCGCCCAGGCGCACGAACAGCATGCGCGGGCCGACCGGATCGGCGCTGCCGTCCAGGCGCACCACGCCGCCCTGGCCGGCGACGAAGGCGCCGCCGGCGTCGGCCGCCAGCAGGGTGAAGCCGATGCCTTCCATGCGCGCCACCGGCACCAGCACCGAGGCCGGGTTGTAGGCCAGGGTGACGTCGAACTCCGGGCGCACAGGCTGGTCCTTGAGCGAGACCGCCATGTCCACGGTCGGCGCCTCGCCGGAGACCTCCTCCAGGCCGATGCCGCTGATGCCGCCGAACAGGGCCGGGGTCAGCGGCTTGCCCTGGGCCTCGACCACCGGCACGCCGGCCGGCGCGGCCAGGCCGGAGCCGACGGCGCGGATCACTCCGCCCTGCACCAGCACGTCGGCGCCGCGCAGGGTGCCCTGCGGGCCGGCGGTGTGGACGGTGGCGTTGCGGATCAGCAGGTCCTGCGCGGCGGCGCCGGCGGCGCAGCCCAGGCCGGCGGCCAGCAGGCCGGCGCGCGCCAGGGCGGAAAGACGGTTGCGGAACGTGCGCATCAGCGGACACCTCCCTGCGGGGCGACGGTCTGGCCGAGCATGAAGTCCGGCACGGGCTGCCGGGCCGGGTCGTGGCGGTCGTACACGCGGGCACCGTCGATGTAGACCTGTTCGGCCAGCGCGTAGGAGCTGAACGGGCTGCCGTTCCACACCACCACGTCGGCCAGCTTGCCCGGCTCCAGCGTGCCGGTGCGGTCGGCGATGCCCAGGGCGCGGGCCGGGTTGGCGGTCAGCCAGGCGATGGCGCGCTCGGGCGGGATCTCGATGCCGGCGCGCCGCGCCGCGGCGATCACCTTGGTCGCCTCCTGGTTGAGGCGCTGGATGCCTTCCTCCGAATCGGAGTGGACGATGGCGCAGCCGTTGGGCTGGCGGTCCACCAGGGCGATGTTCTCCTGGATGCCGTCGAAGGCCTCCATCTTGAAGCCCCACCAGTCGGCCCACAGCGCCGCGCAGATGCCTTCCTGGGCAAGGCGGTCGGCCACCTTGTACGCCTCCACGCCGTGGTGGAAGGCGGCGATCTGGAAGCCGAACTCCTTGGACAGGTCGATCATGGTGTTGATCTCGTCCGCGCGGTAGCAGTGGATGTGCACGCGGATGTCGCCGGCGATGGCGCCGGCGAGGGTCTCCAGCTTCAGGTCGCGCTTGCCGCCGTTGCCGTTGCCCTTGTCCTCGCCGGAGCGGCCCCAGCGGCGGCGCGGCTGCTCCTCCTTCTTGCCGTGCTTGGCCAGGTAGTCGGCGGCCTCGATGAAGGCGGCGCGGTAGCCGGCCACGTTGCCCATGCGGGTGGACGGGGCGGTGCCCTTGCCGCCGTACACGCGCTTGGGGTTCTCGCCGCAGGCCATCTTCAGGCCCCACGGCGCGTCCGGGAATTTCATGGCCTGGTAGGTGGTGGCCGGGACGTTGCGCAGGGTCACGCCGCGGCCGCCGACCAGGTTGGCCGAGCCGGGCAGGATCTGCAGCGTGGTCACGCCGGCGGCCAGCGCCGCGGCGAAGCCCGGGTCCTGCGGCCAGACCGAGTGCTCGGCCCAGACGTTGGCGGTGACCGGGCTGGTCATCTCGTTGCCGTCACTGTGCGCACGCACCCCGGGGCTGGGGTACACGCCCAGGTGCGAGTGCACGTCGATCACGCCCGGGGTGACCCACTTGCCGGTGGCGTCCACCACGCGCGCATCGGCCGGCGCCTGCAGGCCCGGGCCGACCGCCTCGATGCGGCCGTCACGCATCAGCACGTCGGCGTTGTCCAGGCGCTGGCCCGTGCCGGTGAGCACGGTGGCGTTGCGCAGCAGCACCGGTTCGGACGGCAGCGGCTTGTAGGGGCCCGGGGACGGGTCCGGGCCGAGGGACTTGGCCGCGGAGGCGGCCGGTGGGACGCAGCAGGCAAGGGCGCCTGCCGCCATGAGCAACAGGTGTCGCATCGATCGAATCCCCTGGGTCGGTGGATTCCCGAACCTAGCCGCCCGCCCGCGCCGGGCGCAATGTGCCGATGGTTGGCGTTTGCGCCCAATCACGCTTCGGCACGCCGCGGCCACGGGACGGCGGTTAGGCTGGCAGCAGGCAACCGGAGGAGCGGCGATGGCGCAGGTCACGGCGGCGGAGGTGGTGCGGTTCGGGACCGGGGCGGGCCCGCAGGCCTGGGTCGGCGGCGGGGGGGCGTTCGACCGGGAATGCGAGCGGCGCTTCCCGGCCGCGCACCCGGCCGCGGCCCGGCGCGGGCTGGACGGCTGGCTGGACACGGCCGAGGGTGCCCTGGCCCTGCTGCTGCTGCTGGACCAGATCCCGCGCAACGTGTTCCGCGGCAGCGCCCACGCCTCCGCCACCGACGGCCTGGCCCGGCACCTGGCCGACCGCGCCCTGGCCGCCGGCCACGACCAGGCCTTCGCCCCGGCCCTGCGCGCGTTCTTCTACCTGCCGTTCGAACATTCCGAGGACCCGGCCGACCAGGCGCGCTCGGTGGCGCTGTTCACGGCGCTGGGCGAGCAGACCTACCTGGACTACGCCATCGCCCACCAGGACGTGATCGCCCGCTTCGGCCGCTTCCCCCACCGCAACCGCGCCCTGGGCCGGGAGACCACCCCCGCGGAACAAGCCTGGCTGGACGCAGGCGGCGGTTTCTGACGCCGCGCGGCCCCGGGTGCCGCGCCCGGGGCCCGGGCGTGCGCACCGCCGGCACGGGCACAGCCGAAACCGCACACCCGCCGCACCGGAACGAGGGCTCGGGGGAGCCCGGCCAGCGCAAGCACCCACGTCCGCAAGCCGGATGCGGCCACGCAAAAGAAAACCGCCGCGGCGGGGCGCGGCGGTTCCGGGCCGGCGGCGGTCGCGCGGCTCAGTAGCGCGGCACGCTGCCGTCCACTTCCTGCGACCAGCGGTCGATGCCGCCCTCGACGTTGTACACGCGGGTGAAGCCCAGCGCGCGGAAGGCCTCGGCGGCCTGGGCGCTGCGCCCGCCACGGTGGCACAGGAAGGCCAGTGGGGTGTCCTTGGGCAGGGCCTCCAGCTCGGAGCGGCCGTTGCCGTCGAAGGTGCGGAACGGCGCGGCCACCGCGGCGATGGCGCGCTCCTCCGGCGGCCGCACGTCCACCAGCACCAGCTGGCCGGCGCGCGCCTGGCGGTCGGCCTCGGCCGGGCTGAGGGCCTGCACCGGCTTGGGCGCGTTGGGGTTGTCGATGGTCAGGCCCTGGCCGCGGAAATCGTCCACCCAGTCGATGGTGATGCCGTTGGCGCGGCGCGCGCTGCCCAGGTCGAACTGCAGGCGCAGGCCCTGGGTCTCCACGGCGATGGCGTTGTCGTTGCGCGGCACGATCTGGAAACGCGGCTGGAAGCGCGCGTCGATGGCCAGCGCCAGGGCCATGCCCGGGCCGGCCTCGGCCATGGCGCCGCGCAGCTTCTCGGCGGCCGCGTCGGTGATGGTGACCTGCGGCGGGGTGCGGTCCGGCACCGGCAGGCCCAGCAGCTGCGACAGCTCGCCGCTGGCGGCCAGCTGCTCCATGATGTCGCTGCCGCCGACCAGCTCGCCGTCCACGTACAGCTGCGGGATGGTGGGCCAGTTGCCGTAGACCTTGATGCCCTCGCGGATCTCCGGGTCGGCCAGCACGTTCACGTGGGCGAACTCCGCGCCCAGGTCCTCGAGGATGCCGCAGGCCTTGGCGGAGAAGCCGCACTGCGGCATGCCGGGCTGGCCCTTCATGAACAGCACGACACGGTTGGCTTGCAGCAGCGATTCGATGCGCGAACGCAGGGCGGGATCCAGGGACATGGCTACTCGCGGGGGATTTTTCCGGAAACCCGGCATTCTACGCCCCGTGGCATGATGCGGCGATGAGCGCGGCCGCGACACTGCATCGCATCCCCCGGCATCCCCACGCCTGGCTGGCGTGGGCGGCCGCCTCGCAGTTGCTGGTGCTGCTGCTGTGGTGGCGCCTGGGCTGGACCTGGGGCCTGCCGGCGCTGCTGCTGACCCACGCCGCCTTCATCGTGCCGGTGTTCCTGCCGCGCGTGCGGCTGTATGCGCCTGTGGTGACGCGCCTGCCCGCCGCCGGGCGCCAGGTCTGGCTGACCATCGACGATGGTCCCTCCGACGACACGCCGGCCATCCTCGAGGCGCTGGCGCGCCACGGCGCCCGGGCCACGTTCTTCCTGGTCGGCGAGCGCGCGCTGGCGCGCCCGGAGCTGGTCACGGCGATCCTCGAGGCCGGGCATGAGGTCGCCAACCACACCCACACCCACCCGCAGTTCCGCTTCTGGGCGCTGGGTCCGCGGGCGATGGCGGAGGAGGTCGGCCAGGCGCAGCGCACCCTGGCGGCGCTGGCCGGCTCGGCGCCGCGCTGGTTCCGTGCCGTGGCCGGCCACACCAATCCCTTCGTGGCCGCGCCGCTGCGCGCGCACCGGCTCACCCGTGTGGCCTGGACCACGCGTGGCTACGACGCGGTGGACGGCGACCCGGTGCGGGTGCTGCAGCGGCTCCGCCGCGGCCTGCGGCCGGGCGCGATCGTGCTGCTGCACGAGGGCGCCCGCCACGGCCGCAGCGTGGAATTGGTCGAGGCGGCCCTGTGCCTGCTGCGCGAGCAGGGCTATGCCACGGTGATCCCGGACTGAGGCGTGGCCGTCTCAGCCGCCGGCCGCCGGCCCGGGCCGGGCCGCGGGCGCCTCCCCGCCCGGGTGGTAGCCGAAGCTCTGGCGCACTCCGGCGCCGAAGCCGTCCGCCAGGTCCGGCGCGATGCCGGCCAGGAACAGGACGAGCGCGCCACCGAGCATGCGGTTGCGCAGGTTGTGCCGGTAACCCCAGGCCAGCAGGGCGATACCGGCGGCCAGCAGGAGGTACTGCAGGATGACCATCATCGCGGCGTGCTCCGGGAGGAAACCCGGTGCCGAAGCTAGCGGGGGCCGCCGCGACCTGCCTATCGGAAAAATCCGGCCGCGGCCTCAGTCGCGGCTGGCGACCACCAGCCAGTTGTTGAACGGGGTGCGGCCGGCCAGGGGCGAGAACTCCGCGCGCAGCCCCGCCGCGGCCAGGTGTGCACGCAGCATCTCCGGTTCCGGGTAGTGCACCGGGGCGGCGTTCATCCAGCCGACCAGGCGCGCGAACACGTCGATGGTGCGGGTGATGCGCGCGCGCCGGCTGCCGTCGTCCAGGCCGGTGCGGATCACCAGCCGGCCGCCCGCCACGATCATGCCGGCCACCTGGTCCACCAGCGCGGCCTGCCGGTCCGGCTGCAGGAACTGCAGCACGTCGAGGATGGCCACGCTGCCGCGGTGCGGCGGCAGCCCGGCGGCCAGGTCCAGGGTCTCGAAGCCGGCGTCGCGCAGGCCGGCGCGCTGCGCGGCGCGGCGCGCGGCCTGGATCTTGCGCGCGTCGTTGTCCACGCCGAAGTAGCGCAGGCCCAGGCCCGCCGCCTGCAGCACGTGCGCCAGCAGGCCCAGGCCGCAGCCCAGGTCCAGCAGCGGCACGGCGGTGCCGTGCAGGGCGGCGCACACACCCGGGTACAGCGGATCGCTGCGCAGCTTGGCGCGCGCGTAGAAGTAGTGGTAGCGGTTGCCCAGGACGGTGCCGGGCAGGAACGCGGAGGCGATGCGCCGCGCGCTGCCGGCATCCAGCGGTGTGCGTGCATCCATGGCCCGTGCGTTCATCGCGCCAGCGCCTCGCGCGCCGCCGGCAGGGCCAGCGCCGCCCACAGCGCGTACATCGCCGCCGAGGGGTGCAGGCCGTCGGCGGCCAGCATCGCCGCCTCGCCGCCGCGCGCGCGGCCGACCGGCGCAATGTCCACCCAGTGCGCGCCGGCGCGCAGTGCCTGGGCCTGGCACACCGCGTTGAAGGCGTCGATCTGCGCGGCCACCTGTGCCGGGTCGCGGCCCTCGGCGGGGGCGAACGGGGTCACGCCCCAGTCCGGGATGGCCAGCACCAGCACCCGCCCCGGATCGCCGCCGGCGTAGCCGGCCGCGCGCTCCAGCAGGGCGGCGAACTCGCGTTCGAACGCCTCCAGTGGCAGGCCGCGGTACTGGTTGTTCACGCCGGCCAGCAGGCTGACCAGGGCCTGGTCGCCCAGCGGGCCCTCGGCTTCGGCGTGGTCCAGGCCCGCGGCCAGCTCGGCGGTGGTCCAGCCGGTGGTGGCCACGATGCGCGGCTGGCCCACGTCCAGGCCCTCGGCACGCAGCGCCACGGCCAGCTGCACCGGCCAGCGGCCGTCCGGGGCCACGCCCTCGCCGATGGTGTAGGAATCACCCAGGGCCAGGAAGCCGCGCGCCGCGGGCATGGAACCGGAAACGCCGCCCGCCGCCATCGCCGGATCAGGCCGCCGCGTGCCGGGCCCGCGCCTGCAGCGATACCACCTTGGTCACGGCCTCGGCGCGCCGCGCAAGGGCGCGGTCGATGCGCACGAAGACCTCGCGCATGACCTCCGGCTGCGGCAGCAGGGTCACCCGGAAGTGGTCGCGGTAGGGCACGTTGAAGCTGGAGCCGGGCACGATCAGCACGTCCTCCTGCTCCAGCAGGTCCAGGGCGAACTGGTGGTCGTCGAAGCCGCGCGCGGCCGGGCCGACCACGCGCGGGAACGCGTACAGCGCCCCGTGCGGCGCCACCAGTTCCAGGTGCTCGCTGGCCGCGCAGGCCTCGACCACCGCGCGGCGGGTCTCGTACAGGCGCCCGCCCGGCGCGCACAGCGCGCTGATGGTGTCCGGACCGGTGGTGGCCGCGGCCACCGCGTACTGGCCGGCGACGTTGGCGCACAGGCGCAGGCCGGACAGCAGGTCCATGGCGTTGCGGTATCCGGCGGTGCGCGACGGCGCGCCGGTGAGGATGGCCCAGCCCACGCGCCAGCCGCAGGCGCGGTGCACCTTGCTCAGCCCGGAGAAGGTGATGCACGGGTGGTCGCCGGCGATCGGCGCCACCGGCTCGAACACCGCCCCGTCGTACAGCACCTGGTCGTAGATCTCGTCCACCAGCAGCAGCAGGTCGTGGCGGGCGGCGATGGCGACGATGCGCTCCAGCAGTCCGCGCGGGTACACCGCGCCGGTGGGATTGTTCGGGTTGATCAGGACGATGGCGCGGGTGCGCGAGGACACCAGCGCCTCGATCTCCGCCGGGTCGGGCAGGAAGGCGTTGTCCGGCGCGCAGCGGTAGTACACCGGGCGGCCGTCGTTGAGGATGGTGGCCGCCGACCACAACGGGTAGTCGGGCGAGGGCACCAGCACCTCGTCGCCGGGGTTGAGCAGGGCGCGCAGCGACATGTCGATCAGCTCGGACACGCCGTTGCCGATGAACACGCCCTCCTCGTCCACGTGCGGCGCGTTGCGCGCGCGGTAGGTCGCCGCCAGCGCCTCGCGCGCGGCCGGCAGGCCCAGCTGGTGGGTGTACGGGTCGGTGAGGTCGATGTTGTCGACGATGGCCCGCTGCAGGTGCGCCGGGGCGCGGAAGCCGAACGCGCCGGGGTTGCCGATGTTGAGCTTGATCAGTGTCCGCCCCGCCGCCTCCAGGGCGTGGGCGCGCCGTGCCAGTTCGCCGCGGATCTCGTAGCGGACCTCGGACAGGCGTTCGCGCACGCGCAGCGGGTGTTCGGTGGACATGGGATGCACGCCCGGCGGGGATGGACGGGCCATGGTAACGGAAAAGTCACGCCCTCAACGGCGCCGTACCGACCGGCCGCGGCGGGCGCAAGCGTTGCACCGGAAACGGTCGCCCGGCCGGCCGCCTATACAATGCCGGGCATGACCGATGCCGCCCCCGACTACGCCACCCTCCGCCGGATCGGCTGGCCGTGGGAAGGGCCGGCCGAGGACCCGGAATGGCAGGCCCTGGCCGCCGCCCATCCCGGGTCGCGCCCGGCCCGGGTGATCGAGCAGCACCGCACCGGCTATGTGCTGGCCGAGGCACCGGAGGTGGGTTTCCGCGCCGAGTCCCCGCCCGAGTGGATGCGCCGCCCGGTGTTCCGTCCCGACGGCGTGCCCGCCCATGAGCGCGCGGCGGTCGGCGACTGGGTACTGCACGACGGCCGCCGCATCCTCGCCCTGCTGCCGCGGCGCACCGCGATCAAGCGCGCCGCCGCCGGCGAGCACTACCAGCAGCAGGTGATCGCCGCCAACGTGGACACCGCCTTCGTGGTCTGCGGTCTGGACCTGGACTTCAACCCGCGCCGCATCGAGCGCTACCTGCTGCTGGTCGGCGGCGGCGGGGTGCAGCCGGTGGTGGTGCTGACCAAGGCCGACCTGGACGGGGCCAACGCCGAGGCCGCGCGCTCGGCGCTGGCCTCGGTGGCCGCACTGGGCGTGGCGGTGGGGGCGCTGGTCGCGCGCGATCCGCGCGCGGCCGGGGGGCTGGCGCCGTGGCTGGCGCCCGGCCGCACCGGGGTGCTGGTCGGCTCCTCCGGCGCCGGCAAGTCCACCCCCACCAACACCCTGCCGGGCCAGGCGCGGATGAAGCCCGGCCAGGTGCGCGCGCGCGCCGCGCGCGGCCGCCACACCACCACCTACCGCGCGCTGCTGGCCCTGCCTTCGGGCGCTTGCCTGATCGACACCCCGGGCATGCGCGAGCTCAAGCCCACCGGCGAGGAGGAGCTGGCCGACGGCGGCTTCGCCGACATCGAGGCGCTGGCGGCGCGGTGCCGCTTCAACGACTGCGCCCATCGCAGCGAGCCCGGCTGCGCGGTGCGTGCCGCGGTCGAGGCCGGCACTTTGGACGCCAGCCGCCTGGCCAACTACCTCAAGCTGCGCGAGGAGGTGGCCGGCGCCGCCCACCGCCTGGCTTCGCGCCTGGCGCAGAAGGCCGACGCGCGCGGGCCGGCGCGCAAGGGGCCGCCGCGCCCGCCCGGCCGCTCCCGCCGCCGCTGGGCGGGCTGGAGGCCGGCGCTGCGATCGGCCAGCGTGGACCTGCCGCCACCGCGCCCGGTGCGGCTCAGCCGCGCCGGTCCAGCAGCAGCGCCGCGGCGCGCTCGCCGCTGCCCATGGCCAGGGTCCAGCCGAGCATGCCGTGGCCCACGTTCAGCACCAGGCCCTCGCGCGCGGTGCGGATGATCGGGCTGGAGAACGGCGTGACCGGACGCAGCCCGGCCCAGTGGCTCTCGATGCGGTCGTAGTCGGCCGCCTCCGGCAGCGAGGCGCGGGCCATGGCCACCAGCTCGCGCACCCGCTCCGGCACCGGGGTCGGATCCCAGTGGTTGAGGTCGGCCAGGCCGGCCACGCGGATGCGGTCGCCCAGCCGGCAGAACACCAGCTTGCGCGAGGTGTCGGTGATGCTCGCCGAGGGCGGGTTGGGACCGCAGGGCGCGGTGAAGGAATGGCCCTTGATCGCCATCAGCGGCACGTGGATGCCCAGCGGCCGCAGCAGGCGCGCGCTGTCGATGCCGGCGCAGACCACCACCGCGGCGGCGGCCAGGTCGCGGCCGTCGCGCGCGCGCAGGCGCCATTGCCGGCCCTCGCGGCGCAGGTCGGCCAGCTCGAAGCCGAACTGCGCCTGCACCCCGTACTGCCCGCGCAGCACCTCCAGCAGGCCGGTGCTGAAGCGGTACGGATCGCCGGCTTCCTCGTCGGGCGAATGGACCACGCCGAGCACCCCGCGCGCGCCGGCCAGGGCCGGCTCGATCGCGGTGGCCCGGGCCGGGTCCAGCAGCTCCTGGCGCACGCCGTGCCCGCGCTTGAGCGCCATCATCCGCCCGGCCGCCTGCAGCGGCTGCGGCTTGAAGTACAGGTGCATCTTGCCGGCCACCCGGTGGTGGAATTCCAGCGGATGCCGCTGCAGCAGCGCGTGCAGCGCCGCCTGCGACTCCAGCGCCAGCTCCAGCGTGTTGAGGGTGTTGCGTTCCAGCCGCCCCTGGGTGGCGTTGCGCAGGAAGGCCAGGCCCCAGCGCAGGAAGTCCGGATCGGCCGCCAGCCGGGTGCGGAAGGCCGCGTCGCGCCCGCCGAGGATGTCCGGCAGCTGCTTCCAAAGTGCGGGACCGGCCATCGCGTCGGTGTAGGCGTAGCTGAGCTGGGCGCCGTTGGCGAAGGAGGCGCCCTGCGCGGGGCCGTCAGCGCGGTCCACCAGGACCACGCGGGCGCCGCGGCGGGCCAGGGCGTAGGCCGTGGCCACGCCGACCACGCCGGCACCGACGACCGCGATGGCGGCTTCGCCGCCGGGGAGGGAGGAGGACATGGCAGGGATCCGGAAGGGTGGGCGCTACATCGGCCAGAAGTTCATGAAGCCGGTGATGATCAGCGCGTTGGTGAAGTCGATGAAGAAGGCGCCCACCAGAGGCGCCACCAGGAATGCGCGCGGGGCCACGCCGTAGCGCTGCACCAGGGTGCGCATCACCGCCATGGCGTTGGCGGTGGTGCCGAGCATGAAGCCGATGAAGCCGCCGCCCATCACCGCCGCGTCGTAGTCCCGGCCCATCACCCAGAACACCGGCACCGCGAACAGCGCCACCAGCGCCACCTGGATCACCAGGTTGACCACCAGCGGCAGGCCCATGCCGGCCAGCTCCCACAGGCGCAGGTTCATCAGCGCCACGGCCAGGAACAGGGCCAGGCAGACGTTGCCGATCAGTTCGATGGTGTGCACCGACATGCGCAGCCAGCCGGTGAAGTCGTCGATGTTGCGCAGCAGCGCGCCGACCAGCATGGCGCCGATGTAGGCCGGCAGGGTCAGGCCGAGGGCGTCGAAGCCCTTGCCCAGCCAGGAGCCGGCCCACATCGCCACCAGGATCAGGATGATGCTCTTGAGCGCCTGGAACTCGCGCTGGGCGTCGGACTCCACGTGCACGGCCTGGCCGGTGGCCAGGTCCGCCACCGGGGTCGGCGCCTGCCAGCCGGCGTTGGGGTTGACCACGTGGAAGCGCCGCAGCAGCACCGTGATCACCGGGCCGCCGGCCACGCCGCCCATGACGATGCCGGCCATGGCCGCGGTCACCGCCAGCGACTCGGCGCCCTGCAGGCCCGCGGCCTCGAACAGCGGGGCGAAGGCCAGGCCGGTGGCCGGGCCGCCGGTGAGGGTGGCCGAGCCGGCCAGCACGCCGAACATCGGATGCAGCCCGAACACCTTGGCCACGGCGATGCCCACCAGGTTCTGCAGCACCGCAAAGCCGCTGGCCAGCAGCAGGAACACCAGCACCTGGCGGCCGCTGACCTTCAGCAGCGACAGGCTGGCGTTGACGCCGATGGTGGTGAAGAAGGCGATCATCAGCGGCGACTGCAGCGAGGTGTCCAGCTGGTACAGCGTGACGTCGTTGCGGAACGCCCACCAGGACGCCAGCGCCACCAGCAGGCCGCCGACCACCGGCTCGGGCAGGTTGTAGCGGCGCAGGACGGGGATCGCCCGGCACAGACCGTAGCCCAGGAACAGGGCCAGCCCGCCAAAGGCCACGGTTTGCACGGCATCAAGCTGGATCATCGGGGGGACACCTCGGTGGGGGGAGAACGGGCGACGGGAACGCCCGGGCCGCCGGCCCGCGCGAGGACGCGGCCTCCCGTCCGCACGGGGCGTCCGTGCGGCGCCGCGGCTGCCTGGGAGTTTCCGTCAGGACCGCCAATGATCCGGGGCCGGGCGGTCCCGCGTCCACAGGTGGCGGCCCGGCCCGCCGACGCCGTCCCGCATGTGAGTGCCAACACGCCTGCTCCGGGACCGGCGGCACTTGCATCCTGCAGCCGGATTGCTGCAGCCGCACACGCACCGCGGCGGCGGCCGGGCGCCGCGGCCGCCGTGGAAAGCCTTAGAATCGATGCCCCTCCCGCGCCGTCGAATCCTGTCTCGATGTCCGAACAAGAAGATTTCAAACAGGCCGCCCTCGACTACCACCGCTCGCCGCGTCCGGGCAAGATCAAGGTGACCGCGACCAAGGCGATGCTGACCCAGCGCGACCTGTCGCTGGCCTACTCCCCGGGCGTGGCCTACGCCTGCGAGGAGATCGCCCGTGACCCGCGCCTGGCCTCCGACTACACCGCGCGCGGCAACCTGGTGGCGGTGGTCTCCAACGGCACCGCCGTGCTGGGCCTGGGCAACATCGGCCCGCTGGCCGGCAAGCCGGTGATGGAAGGCAAGGGCGTCCTGTTCCAGAAGTTCGCCGGCATCGACGTCTTCGACATCGAGATCGACGAGACCGACCCGGACAAGCTGGTCGACATCATCGCCTCGCTGGAGCCGACCTTCGGCGGCATCAACCTCGAGGACATCAAGGCCCCCGAGTGCTTCATCGTCGAGCGCAAGCTGCGCGAGCGGATGAAGATCCCGGTGTTCCACGACGACCAGCACGGCACCGCCATCATCGTCGGCGCCGCGGTGGTCAACGCCCTGCAGGTGGTCGGCAAGAAGATCGAGGAGGTCAGGCTGGCCACCACCGGCATGGGCGCGGCCGGCATCTCCTGCGTGGACATGCTGGTTTCGCTGGGCCTGAAGCCGGAGAACATCCTGGCCTACGACCGCGGCGGCGTGATCCACACCGGCCGCGAGGACCTGGACCCGGAGAAGCGCCGCTACGCGCGCGACACCGACAAGCGCACCCTGGCCGAAATCGTCGAGGGCGCCGACATCTTCCTGGGCCTGTCGGCCGGCGGCATCCTCACGCCGGAGATGGTCGCCACCATGGCCGAGCGCCCGATCATCCTGGCGCTGGCCAACCCGTACCCGGAGATCATGCCGGAGGAGGCCAGGCGCGTCCGTCCGGACTGCATCATCGCCACCGGCCGCTCCGACTACCCGAACCAGGTCAACAACGCGCTCTGCTTCCCGTACCTGTTCCGCGGCGCACTGGACGTGGGCGCGACCACCATCAACGAGGCGATGAAGATCGCCTGCGTGCACGCCATCGCCGCGCTGGCGCGCAAGGAGGCCACCGACCTGGGCAGCGCCTACGGCGACGACGTGCCCAGCTTCGGTCCCGACTACCTGATCCCGCGCCCGTTCGACCCGCGCCTGCTGGTGGAGCTGTCCTCGGCGGTGGCGCAGGCGGCGATGGACTCCGGTGTGGCGCAGCGTCCGATCGAGGACATGCGCGCCTACCGCGAGAAGCTGAGCCAGTTCGTCTACCGCACCAGCCTGATGATGAAGCCGGTGTACGACCGCGCGCGCGCCGACCGCAAGCGCGTGGCCTACGCCGAGGGCGAGGAGGAGGTGGTGCTGCGCGCGGTGCAGACCGTGGTGGACGAGGGCCTGGCCTTCCCGATCCTGATCGGCCGCCCCGAGGTGATCGAGAACCGCATCAAGCGCCTGGGCCTGCGCATCCGCCCGGGCGTGGACGTGGAGATCACCAACCAGGACAACGACCCGCGCTTCAACGAGTACTGGCAGTACTACCACTCGCTGACCGAGCGCCGCGGCGTGACCGTGGCCGCGGCCAAGACCCTGATGCGCTCGCGCACCACCCTGATCGGCGCGGTGATGGTGGCGCGCGGCGAGGCCGACGCCCTGCTGACCGGCATGGTCGGCCGCTTCCACAAGAAGCTGGGCTACGTGCGCAGCGTGATCCCGCTGGATCCGGGCGTGCAGTCCACCTCGGCAATGACCGGCGTCATCAACAACCAGGGCGTGTGGTTCTTCCTGGACACCCACGTGCAGGACGATCCCACCGCCGAGCAGATCGCCGAGGCCACCCTGCAGGCGGCCTACCGCCTGAAGCTGTTCGGCATCGAGCCGCGGGTGGCGCTGCTGTCGCACTCCAACTTCGGCAGCCACGACACCCCGGGCGCGCAGAAGATGCAGCGCGTGCGCGAGCTGCTGCGCAAGCGCGCTCCGCGCCTGAACATGGACGGCGAGATGCAGGGCGACACCGCCTGGGACGAGGTGCTGCGCGGCAAGATCATGCCCAACAGCACCCTCAAGGGCCGGGCCAACCTGTTCGTGCTGCCGAACCTGGACGCGGCCAACATCGCCTACAACCTGGTGCGCGTGTTCACCGAGGGCGTGGCCATCGGCCCGATCCTGATGGGCATCAGCAAGCCGGTGCACATCCTCACCAACAGCGCCACCCCGCGCCGCATCGTCAACATGACGGCCATTGCCGCGGTGGACGCGCAGATCCGCCAGCAGCTGGAGGAAGGCCGCAACAACGGCTGACCGGTCCGGCGCCGGTGGCCTCGGAATACGGCCCCGCTTCGGCGGGGCCTTTTCCTGTGCGAGTTGGAAAAAGGACTACAACGGGGTCGGTACAAACCGCCCGGTGGTGGTGACGGGGCCCGAGCCCGGGCTGGTGGCCGCCTGCTCCGGTGGCCACCGCTTCCAGGCCCTCGGCGACGCCATCGATGGCATGTACCGGGACGTGGCGGCGGGGAAGGCGGTCGACTGCGCCGCCCCGGCACGCGCCCGTGCAGGCCTCGATGCCGGCGCGCGTACCTCCACCACAAGGCCTTCCGGGGCGTGGCCGGCGGAGTTCTGCGCCCGTTCGGCAACCTTCCGCGGCCGCCTGGACAGGTGCGGGCGTTTCCGCGCCGCCCTGTTCCCGGACGATACCGGAGTCCGCCTGTTCACCGCGGGTGTCGAGGTCGCCACCGTGATCGGGGCCCGGATGCCACGGGCCGAGTGGCATCCGGGCCTGGCCGCGGGCCGATCCACGCTGTCGCTGTTCCCGGAGATTCACCGCTGCGGCTTCGGGCGAGGCCGGCACCGTGACCACCCGCAGGCTGGAGAGCCCGGCCGTCCCGTCCGCGCCCGAAGGGCCGACCGACCCTCCGGCCGTGCAGATGCGGCCCTGATGCCGGCGCGTGTGCGCCTGCGGGCATTGCCGGTGAAACCATGAGCGCCCATCCGGCGCTCCGTGCACGGGCGCAGAAGGTGCACGGGCGGGCGCGCGCCGGAGCCGTCACGTCCGCGACGGCCGGAGCGCGCACCCGCTCCGTCGTCACGGGTGCCGCAACGGTTCGTTCCGCGCCGGTGGCGACGGCCGGTACGTGGCCCCGGGGAGCGCGTCATGACGCGTTTCCATGCTGCGGTGCAGTGTCCCGTGGACAATCCCGCGCCATCGCAGGCGGCGCCTGCATCGGCGCGGTTGCGGCCTGGCCGGACCGGAGCATCCGGTTGCCCGGTCCACCCGCGTCACGGTTGCGCGGCCGCCTGCTTGCACGTGCCCACATACGCCTGCGTAGCGAGATGGGCGCACCCCGCCATGCGCTAAACTCCCAAGTCCACGAATTTGTGTCGGTTTTGCAGCCGCGGCCCCCCGCGCGGTATGGGAGTGATATGAACTGGTTGAACGAGGTTCTCGAGGACGATCCGAACCCGACCGAAACCCGGGAATGGATCGAGTCGCTCAAGGCGGTCATCGACCGTGATGGCCCCGAGCGCGCGCACCGGCTGCTGGAGGGCATGGTCGAGCTGACCCGCCGCTCCGGTGCGTTCCTGCCGTTCTCGCCGACCACCGAGTACATCAACACCATTCCGCCGCACCTGGAGGCCAAGTCCCCGGGCGATGCGGACCTGGAGTGGCGCATCCGCTCGATCATCCGCTGGAACGCGATGGCGATGGTCGTGCGCGCCAACCGCAAGCCGGGCGACCTGGGTGGCCACATCGCCTCCTTCGCCTCGGCCGCGACCCTGTACGACGTCGGCTTCAACCACTTCTGGCGTGCCCCGGGCAACGGGCACCCGGGCGACCTGCTGTTCATCCAGGGCCACAGCGCGCCGGGCATCTACGCCCGTGCCTTCCTGGAAGGCCGCATCAGCGAGAGCCAGCTGGACAACTTCCGCATGGAGGTGGACGGCCGCGGCATCTCGTCCTACCCGCACCCGTGGCTGATGCCGGACTTCTGGCAGACCCCGACCGTGTCCATGGGCCTGGGCCCGCTGGCGGCGATCTACCAGGCGCAGTTCATGCGCTACCTGGAGCACCGCGGCCTGATCGAGCCGTCCGACCGCAAGGTCTGGTGCTTCCTGGGCGACGGCGAGACCGACGAGCCGGAGAGCCTGGGCGCCATCTCGCTGGCCGGCCGCGAGGGCCTGGACAACCTGATCTTCGTGGTCAACTGCAACCTGCAGCGCCTGGACGGCCCGGTGCGCGGCAACGGCAAGATCATCCAGGAGCTGGAAGGCGTCTTCCGCGGCGCCGGCTGGAACGTCATCAAGCTGCTGTGGGGTTCGTACTGGGATCCGCTGCTGGCGCGCGACACCAACGGCGTGCTGCGCAAGCTGATGATGGAGACCGTCGACGGCGAGTACCAGAACTGCAAGGCCTTCGGCGGCGCCTATACCCGCGAGCATTTCTTCGGCAAGTATCCGGAGACCCGCGCCATGGTCGCCAACCTGTCCGACGAGGACATCTGGCGCCTGAACCGCGGCGGCCATGACCCGCACAAGGTCTACGCCGCCTACCACGCCGCGGTGAACACCAAGGGCATGCCCACCGTGATCCTGGCCAAGACGGTCAAGGGCTACGGCATGGGCTCGGCCGGCGAGTCGCTCAATCCGACCCACCAGACCAAGAAGCTGGACGACGAGGCCATCCGCGCCTTCCGCGACCGCTTCAACATCCCGATCAGCGACAAGCAGCTGGCCGAGGCGCCGCAGGTGCCGTTCTACCACCCGGGCGAGGATTCGCCGGAGGTGCAGTACCTGAAGGAGCGCCGCGCCGCGCTGGGTGGCTACCTGCCGCAGCGCCGCCGCAAGGCCAGCAAGAGCTTCGTGGTCCCGGCCCTGGACAAGTTCGAGCGCCTGCTCAAGGAGAGCGGCGAGCGCGCCTACTCCACCACTATGGCCTTCGTGCAGACGCTCAACATCGCCCTGCGCGACAAGGAGATCGGTCCGCGCATCGTGCCGATCGTGGCCGACGAGGCCCGAACCTTCGGCATGGAGGGCCTGTTCCGCCAGATCGGCATCTACGCGCCGTTCGGCCAGAAGTACAAGCCGGTGGACGCCGACCAGCTGATGTACTACCGCGAGGACCAGGCCGGCCAGGTGCTGCAGCAGGGCATCAGCGAGGCCGGCGCCATGGCCTCGTGGATGGCCGCAGGCACCAGCTACTCGGTGTCCGACGTGCCGATGCTGCCGTTCTACATCTACTACTCGATGTTCGGCTTCCAGCGCGTCGGCGACATCGCCTGGCAGGCGGCGGACATGCGCACCCGCGGCTTCCTGCTGGGCGGCACTTCCGGCCGCACCACGCTCAACGGCGAGGGCCTGCAGCACGAGGACGGCCACAGCCACCTGCTGGCCGGCGCCATCCCCAACTGCCGCGCCTACGACCCGACCTTCGGCTACGAGGTCACCGTCATCGTCCAGCACGGCATGAAGCGCATGCTGGAGGAGCAGGTCGACGAGTACTACTACATCACCCTGATGAACGAGAACTACCCGCACCCGGCCATGCCGGAGGGCGCGGAGGAGGGCATCGTCAAGGGCATGTACCTGCTCAGGGACGCCGGCAAGCCCAAGAAGGGCGAGCTGCGCGTGCAGCTGCTGGGCAGCGGCACCATCCTGCGCGAGGCCATCGCTGCCGCCGAGCTGCTGGACAAGGACTTCGGTGTGACCGCCGACATCTGGTCCTGCACCAGCTTCACCGAGCTGCGCCGCGACGGCTTCGCCGCCGAGCGCTGGAACCGCCTGCACCCGGAGGAGCCGCAGCGCAAGCCGTACGTCACCCAGCTGCTGGAAGGCCGCCAGGGCCCGGCCATCGCCGCCACCGACTACGTGCGCGGCTTCGCCGACCAGATCCGCGCCTTCGTGCCGATGCACTACACCGTGCTGGGCACCGACGGCTTCGGCCGCTCCGACACCCGCGCCAACCTGCGCCGCTTCTTCGAGGTGGACCGCTACTACATCGCCCACGCCGCGATCGCGGCCTTGGCGAAGGAGGGCAAGATGACCGGCAAGGACGTGGCCAGGGCGATCAAGCTGTACAAGATCGATCCGGAGAAGGCGAACCCTGTGGGGGTTTGATCGCGGCTTCCTGTTGGATCAAAGGAAAGGCGGCTTCGGGCCGCCTTTCTTCTTTTTGGCGAGGACTATCTGTTCCGCTTCAAGGTCGAAGCCGAGCGCTGAGTAGGCGGCTGGCGGTCGCGCCCCAGTGCATGCGGGTGATCGCTGCAGCTGTGGGCGCGGATCGTAAGGATCCCGCCACCATGGGGATGGTGGGGCGGCATGCGTCAGGCGTTGGGCATCTCCGGGACAGTGGGCTTCCCACCTCGTCTCGCCGTCTTCGCTTGTCTCAGGCCGCGCTGGCCAAAGCATGCCCGTTCGCCGCTAGGAGGGAGCGATTCTTCTCGTTGTAGACTCCGCGCATGACCATCGAATCCCCTTCCGACCTGGCGGCCCTGCAGCGCATTGGCGGCATCGTCGGGCGCGTGCGCGAGGCCATGCTGGCGGCGGCCGTGCCGGGCATGACCACGGCCGAGCTGGACGCCATCGGCGAGCGCATGCTGGCCGAGGCAGGCGCCACGCCTGCACCGCGTGCGGTGTACCAGTTCCCGGGCGCGACCTGCATCAGCGTCAACGAGGAGGCCGCGCATGGCGTGCCGGGCGACCGCGTGCTGCGCGCCGGCGATGTGCTCAACGTGGACGTGTCGGCCGAGCTGGACGGCTTCTATGCCGACACCGGCGGCACCCGCGTGCTGCCCAAGGCCTCGGCGCGCGATACCAGGCTGTGCCACGCCTCGCGCACTGCGTTGGCGGAGGCGCTGAAGGTCGCCCGCGCCGGGCAGCCGCTGAACCTGATCGGCAAGGCCATCGAGGCCACTGCGCGCCGGTTCGGCTTCCGGGTGATCGAGAACCTGGGCAGCCACGGCGTGGGCCGCAGCCTGCACGAGGAGCCGGACCATATCCCCGGCTACTACGACCCGACCGACGCGCGCGTGCTGGAGGAGGGCATGGTGATCACCATCGAGCCCTTCATCTCCACCCGTACCCGCGTGGTCGAGGAAGCCGGCGATGGCTGGACCCTGCTGGGCGCGCCGGGCAACCGCTCGGCCCAGTACGAGCACACCCTGGTCATCACCCGCGACGCGCCCATCGTCCTGACCCTGCACTGAGCATCCCCGGCCGTTGCCAGCGGCCGCCGTGGTGCCGGATGATCCGACGCCGACAGGGCAGACGCGGGGCGGGGGGAGTTGCCCCGCCACGGGATTGGTGGTCGCCTGCCCGGGGCCACAAGGGGACGGGCAACACAGGTGTTGAAGCAGCTGTTCTGCGCGCTGTTCGTGCTGCTGGGCGCGGCCTTGCTGGCCGCGGGCCTGCACGGGCTGTCCCACGCCGCGGCCTCGCGCGACTGGCCGGCCGTGGAAGGCGTGGTGCTGGATGCCGGGCTGGACGTCCGCCGCTCCCACACCTTCCTCCCGCGCGTGCACTACCGCTACCAGGTGCGCGGGCAGTCCTACGAGTCCCCCCGCCTGTACTTCTCCGGCCTGCCGGTTTCCAGCGACCGCAAGGACGCCGAAGCCATGCTTGCCGGCCTGGCACCGGGGCGGAAGGTGGCCGTGTTCCACCACCCCGCCCGGCCGGAGCTTGCGGTGCTGCAGCCGGGGATTACCGCGGCCGCCCGCCTGCCCCTGTTCGGCGGGCTGGTGTTCATGGGCTTTGGCCTGCTGTGCCTGTACCTGGAACGGCGCGCGTGGCGCAGGGGGCGCCCGGCCGCGGAGGCCGGCACGTGAGCGTGGCGGAGTACCTGGTGCGCATGTGGCACGGCGCGGCCGCCGGCGACAGGCAGGCGCTGCTGTTCTGGATGTGGATGTACGCCTCGCTGTGCTGCGGCTACGGCGCGTGGTACCTGCTGCGCATCCGCCGCTGGCCCGCGGTGGCCGGCACCCTGCGCATGCTGGAACAGCGCCAGATCGGCGTGGCCCTGCTCCGGGCGGAGCGTACCTACCGCATGAAGGCCGACTATGAGTACGAAGTGGACGGCCGTCGCTACCGTGGCTCGCGGGTGACGGCCTGGCCGCTGGCTGCCTCCGGCGCCCTCCGCGGCCTGCTCGAGCTGCAGCGCCTGGGCGTGCACGCGGACGGCGACCGGGTGCGGGTGCTGCACCACCCGACCCGCCACCACCGCGCCTTCCTGGTGCGTCCGGGGTGGTTCGGGATCGGTTTCCTGCTGGTCCTGCCCCTGCTGCCACCGCTGCGGTACTTCGCCCACTACGGACTGCGCTAGGCGGCGCGCCCGCAATGTCGATCGGGGCGCGCCCGGGACGTCGTACCGGCGACATCCCCGCGCACGGAGCACGCCATGGGCAATCCAGCAGGGGCCACCGGGCCCGCGTCCTACTTCCCCTCGATCGAACGAACCTACGGCAAGCCCATCGCCCACTGGCTGGCGGTGCTGGACCAGACCGCCGGACTGGCGCACATGGACCAGGTGGCCCTGCTCAGGCAGACCCACGGCCTGGGCCACGGCCATGCCAATGCCCTCGTCGCCTGGCACCGCAGCCGGCAGGGGAGGGGCGCATGAAGCTGCTGTACAGCCGCAACCCCAACCCGCGCCTGGCCGTGGCCACCGCGCGCTACCTGCAGGCGCCGGTGCAGTTCGAGTTTGCCGCGCCGCTGGCGCCGGGCCAGGCCGAGCGCTACCGCCCGCTCACCCCGGCGCTGCGCGTCCCGATCCTGGTGTACGACGACGGCAGCAGCCTGTGGGAAACCGACGCCATCGCCTGCCGGCTGGCGCGCGAGGTGCGTTCGCCGTTCTGGCGCACCGGCATGGACGAGCCGGCAATGCTGCAATGGCTCAGCTGGGGCAAGCAGAACTTCGTGCGCGCCTGCGACATGGTCCAGTTCGAGTACGTGACCAAGCAGTGCTACGGCCTGGGACCGGTGGACCGGGGCGAGGTGGCCAAGGGCCTGGCGCTGTTCGCCGAAAGCGCCGCGCTGCTGGAGGAACAGCTGGCCGCGCGGCCCTGGCTGTTGCGCGACGGGATCTCCTATGCGGACTTCCGCCTGGCCAGCTTCCTGCCGCACCACGAGATCGCCGGCCTGCCGCTGCATGACTATCCGGCGATCCGCGCCTNGTACGCGCGGATCGAGGCGCTTCCGGCCTGGTCCGATCCCTTCGCCGGACTGGACGCACCGGAGCTGCCGCCGGTACCGCAGGCGGCCTAGCTGCCCGCGGCCACGAGGTGCCGGCGATGGCGGACATGCCGTTCCTGGGGCCTGGCCTGGGCTCGCTGGCGTTCTTCGCCGCCGCCTTCGTCGCGCCGGTGGCGGCGCCGCGCTCAGAGCCGGCCGGCGGCCGGATACAGCTCCCGGTCCTCGCGGCGCAGGCGTTCGTACAGCGCCCGCAGCACGGTGTTGGCGTCGCTGCGGAACGCTTCCGGGTCGGCCTGCAGCCGCGCCGGCACCCGCCAGCGCTCGACGAAACGGCCGAAGGCCTCGGCCAGGCCCTGCATCTCGGCCTGGTAGCGGGAGCTGAGCGCGGCCAGGTCGGCGCGGCCGCTGCGCGCCAGGCGCGGGTACAGCACCTGGTCCTCGGCCGCCAGGTGGAACTTGATCAGGCTGGCGGTGCCGACGATGGCCTGGCTGATGGCACCGGCGTTGCCGGCGATCCCGGCCCGTGACAGCGAGCGCAGGGTCTCGATCTGCTCCAGGATCGTCGCGTGGTCGCGGTGGTAGCGATCCATGTCCATGGCGTGTTGCAGTCCTCGCGTGCATGGGCGGATGCCCACGCGCGCACTGTGGCGGTCGCCGCTTCGTGGTGCCCTGACCTGGGTCAAGCGCGGGCCATGCCGGCCGCAATCCGCAGGGCCTGGGCCACGCATGCACGCCGCGGCGCGTGCGGGCAAATGCAGCAGGACGGAGGCGGAGCAGGCGTTGCAGGATGCGGGGTTCCCGTCGGCGCAGGCATGCGCCTGCGTCGACGACCGGTCCGCCCCGGCCCCAGTCCCGGAGGGGTGAACCAGTGTCCGATTGCATGCCAGGGCATTTGGCGGTACCTGTGTGCGGACACCGGGAGGGAGGGGGATCCATGCGCAACAGGCGCAAGTCCAGGTCTTGGTGGTTGCTGCTGGTCGTGCTGCTCGCGCCGCTGGCCCCGCTGGCGCAGGCCCACCCCGGCGGGCTCAACGCCGAGGGCTGCCACCACGACCGCCGCAACGGCGGCTACCACTGCCATCGCGCGCCCGCCGGCAATACCGCCAGCCAGGCGCAGTCGCTGCAGGCGCCCGCGCGCGCGGCCCCGGCCAATGGCCGTGCCTTCCGCAACTGCGCCGAGGCCCGCGCCGCCGGTGCCGCCCGGTGCGCCGCGGCGATCCCGGCTACGGCCTGCACCTGGACCGCGACAACGACGGCATCGGCTGCGAGTAGCGCCGGCCACGGCGGGATGCGGCGGCCGGTCCGCGGACGGCGCTGGCCTAGAATGTCCGTCCCCCACACGTTGAAGGAGTCGTCATGGCCACCTATTTGATCACCGGTGCCAACCGCGGCATCGGCCTGTCCCTGACCAAGCAGCTGCGTGCCCGCGGCGACACGGTCATCGCCGTCTGCCGTCAGGGCAGCCCGGCGCTGCAGGCCACCGGCGCGGAGGTGATCGAGGGCGTCGACGTGTCCGACGCGCAGGCGGTGGCGGCGCTGCCGCAGAAGTTGGCCGGCCGCCGCATCGACGTGCTGGTGCTCAACGCCGGCATCTTCACCAACGAGACGCTGGAGGCGCTGGATGCCGACGCCTTCGCCCGCATCCAGCGCCAGTTCGAGGTCAATACCCTCGGCCCGCTGCGCGTGGCCGCGGCGGTGCAGGGACTGCTGGCCGACGGCGGCAAGATCGGCATCATCACCAGCCGCATGGGCTCGATCGCAGACAACGGTTCGGGCGCCTACTACGGCTACCGCGCCTCCAAGGCCGCGGTGAACGCGATCGGCAAGTCGCTGGCGGTGGACCTGGCCCCGCGCAGCATCGCCGTATTCCTGCTGCACCCGGGCCGCGTGGCCACCGACATGCTCGGCGGCCAGGGCGACATCACCCCGGACGAGGCCGCCACCAATCTGATTGCGCGCCTGGACGGTCTGACGCTCGCCGACAGCGGCACTTTCTGGCACGCCAACGGCACCCCGCTGCCCTGGTGAGGCGCGGCAGCCCGGCAACCGCGACGGCGCCCGGATCACCCCGCATCCGGGCGCCGTCGCATTCGTACACCGGAAATCCGCAGGAGCCGCGTCAGCGGCGATCCGACGGACGCATCCGGCCGCGTCCCAGGCTCCCGTGCCGGTTCCGGGTGGGCATGGCGCCGGTTTTGCATGGCGATCGAACGCGGGGCCCGGCCGCGCCTGCCGGGTCGCCGCGTACGCGGCTCCCGCAGGGGCTGCGGCGTTGACGCGGGCCACATGGTTCCTTGCCGCGTGCCTGACCGGGCCGGTGGGAGGCTGGGCATCCGTTGCAGCGGAGGCCAACCCATGCCTTACCGGAGCATCCAGGACCTGCCTGAATCGGTGCTCGACCACGTGCCCAAGCACGCGCAGGAGATCTACAAGGAGGCGTTCAACAGCGCCTGGGACCAGTACGCCGATCCGGACGACCGCCGCGGCGACGCCTCGCGCGAGGAGGTGGCCCACCGCGTGGCCTGGGCCGCGGTCAAGGAGAAGTACGAGAAGGGCGAGGACGGCGACTGGCACGCGCGCCGCTGACAGGCCGCGTCCACCCGGCGAGAGGATGTGGGGCGTGCCTGCGCCGGTGGCGTGTGCACGTCGTCCCCGCCCCCCTTATGGACGTCGGGTCGTTCCGATGTGGCGGTTGAACGCGGACCGTGGCCACGCCGTCGGGTCGCCGCGTTCGCGGCGGCTGCAGCCGGGGATCACCGCTTGCAGGCCAGCACGCCGTCCAGGGCCAGGCGGGTGCTGAAGCCGGCCTCGTCCAGGCGGCGGGCCACCTCGCGCGGGACGTCGCGGCCGCTGGTCAGGCGGTTGGGGCTGCCGGTGTAGTGGAACAGGTGGCCGCCGCGGCGCAGCACACGTGCCAGCTGGCCGTAGAACGCCCGGGAGTACAGCTCGCCGGCGATGGCGAAGCGCGGCGGGTCGTGCAGGGCCACCTCGTACGCGGCATCGGGCAGGGCGGCGATGGCCGCGGTGATGTCGGCATGGCGCAGCTGCAGTCGGCCACCGTGCTCCGGCGCCTCCGGATCCGGCGACCAGGGGTTGAGTGTGCGCAGCCACAGCACATCGTCGTTCTTCTCGAACGAGTCGATGCGTGCCGCGCCGGCCTCCAGGCAGCAGGCGGCGAAATAGCCCAGCCCGCCGCAGGTGTCCAGCACCGTGCGCCCGCGCGGCTGCACCAGCGCCACCTTGCGCCGCGCGTCCTCCAGCGGCGACGCCTTCGCCGTGGGCAGCATCTTGATGCCGTCGATCTCGAAGGTGGGCACGTCCCACCCGGTCGGCACCAGCTTGATCAGCGCCCCGGAATAGCGCGACACCGGCACCCAGTCCTGTCCGTCGAACCAGTAGAGCGTGCGCTCCTTCAGCGGACCGGGCCAGGGCCAGGCGCGGCCCCGCCACAGCCAGCGGTCGGCGGCCAGGGTCACGCTGTCCACGCTGCGGCCCAGGTCCAGCGAGCCGGTCCAGTGCGGTGCGCCGGCGTCGTGCGCCTGGCGCAGGGCATGCGCCGTGGCGCGGGTGAGCAGGGGGCCGGTGTAGTGCGGCACGGCGTGGCGGGAGGTGGACGGTCCGGCATCGTACCCCGGAACGCCGGCGGGCAGGCGTAGATGGACGCCGCATGAACCGCCATCGCGCCTTGCGCCCGTGGTCAGGTCCGCTTCCGCGGGCGCGGCCTAGCATGGCCGCATGATCGCCCTGGCCCTTCCCGATCCGCTCGCGCGGCAGGTCCGCAGCTGGGTCCTGCACGCGTTCCCGCGCGGGCAGAGCGGGATCGACTACGACGAGCCGATCGGCGATCCCGGCCTGTTTGGACCGGACACCGTCACCTGGCGGGTGCACGCGGATTTCCCGGGCATGCTGGCCGGCGGGCTGTGCGCGCTGATGCTGCAGCTGCTGCACCCGCGCGCGCTGGCCGGCGTGTACGACCACTCCAACTTCCGCCAGGACCTGGTCGGCCGGCTGCGCCGCACCACCGCCTTCGTCGCCGGCACCACCTACGCCGGCGGCGCGCAGGCCCGCGCGATGATCGAGCGGGTGCGGCGCATCCACGCCCAGGTGGCCGGCACCCTCCCGGACGGCCGGCCGTACGCGGCCAGCGAGCCGGAACTGCTGACCTGGGTGCACGTGACCGAGGCCTACGGCTTCCTCGAGGGTTACCGCCGCTACTGCCGGCCGGTGCCGACGGAGATGGCCGACCGCTACTACGACGAGGTGCGCCGCGTGGCCGAGGCGCTGGGCGCGCGCGAGGTGCCGGCCACGGAAGCGGCGGTGCACGCCCATCTGGAGGCGATGCGCCCGCGGCTGCGGCTGGACGCGCGTGCGCGCGAGGTGCTGGCGGGGCTGTGCGCGATGCGCCTGCCGGGGCCCGGGCCGGGCCTGTCGCGCGAGCTGTTCCTGGGGGCGGGCGCGGCCCTGCTGCCGGACTGGGCCGCGCGGACGCTGGGCCTGGACGGCCTGCGCCGGCGCGTGGCCGCGGCGGCGCTGGTGCGCCTGGCGCCGGCCTTCCGCCGCGCCCTGGACGACGGCCCGGCGGTGCGCGCCTGCCGCCGGATCGGCGTGACCCGCGCGGTGCTGGCGCGCTGGCCGCGCCCTGCCGTGGCGGGCCCGAGGCACGGCTGAAGGGCTTCCCGGGCCCCGTACCCGGCGGGGTATGATCCGGCCATTGCAACAGGGCGGGCACGCACTACCAGGGGGAAGGAGCACCACGCCAGTCCGGAGGCGCATGCATGCCGCCCGTCCGCTTCCGTACCCGGTCGTCGCCAGGCCGGAACACCCAGCCATGCAGCAGATTTCCGTGCAGGATGCCACCGAAAGGGCATTGCGGACCTCCGTGGTGCCGCCGTGGGCATGGGCCCTGGCGTTGCTGCTGGCCGGCCTGGTGGTGACCGCCGCCCTGGTCGAGCGCGAGCGCTGGGAGGCGCGCCGTTCGGCCGAGGAGATGTACCGCGCGCTGGCCGACTCGGCGCAGGTCCGCCTGCGCGAGCCGCTGGAGGCCGCGGCGGTGCTGCTGCGGGCGCTGCAGACCGTGTTCCTGTCCAACGACCGGATGGACGCGGACGCGTTCGCCGCCTACCACCACAACCTGCGCCTGGCCTGGCGCGTGCCGGGCCACGTGATGACCGGCTTCGCCTACCGCGAGCCGGACCCGGCCGATCCCGCCCGCACCCGCTACCCGTACTCGTTCGTGACGCCGCTGGCCGGAAACGAGGCCCTGCTGGGCTTCGACATCGCCATGCAGCCGGCCAACCTGGCCGCGCTGGAGCACGCGCGCGACGCCGACGTGCCCACCGTGTCGGCGCCGTTCCAGCTGGTGCAGTTCCGCGATGCCGGCGAGAAGGCGGCCCGTGGCGTCACCGTGCGCCTGCCGGTGTACTCGCGCGGCCCGCAGCCGGTGACCCTGGCCGAGCGGCGCGCGCGCGAGCTGGGCGCGCTGGCGGTGAGCCTGCGCCTGGAACCGATGGTGCGCGAGACCCTGGAAGGCCGCGTCCTGCAGTTCATGCACGTGGAGGTGCGCGACCTGGACGCGCCGGTGGAGGCTTCGCTGGTGTTCGGCACCGGCGGTGCGGCGGCGGAGGCCTACCACGTCGAGGTGCGGGAGATGGAGTTCGGCGGCCGCCGCTGGGAAGTGCGGCTGTGGCCGCGGATGGGACCGGACACCGGCCGCGCCGGCCTGATCGCCGTCGCCGGCACGGTGATCAGCGTGCTGGCGGCGCTGCTGCTGTGGTCCTGGGCCACCACCCATCGTCGCGCGGTGGAGCTGGGCCGGCAGATGAGCGCCCGCTTCGGCGAAAGCGAGGCGCGCTTCCGCGCGCTCAACGAGCTGCTGCCGGCGCTGGTGCTGCTGGCCGAGGGCGGCGGGGGGCGGATCACCTACGCCAACCAGGCCGCGCGCGAACGCCTGGGCGAGGTGGTCGGGGCGCCGCTGGCGCGGCTGTTCATGCACGAGGAGGAGGGCCGCGCCGCCATCCAGGCCGCGCACGAGGGTGGCTGGGACGGCAAGGAGGCAGCGCTGGCGCTGCGCGACGGCGGGGCGTTCTGGGCCAAGGTGTCGCTGACCCGGGTGGAGGTGGACCGCGCCGCACACCTGCTGATGGTGGCCATCGATATCAGCGAGCAGCGCGGCCTGACCGAGCTGCTGCGCCACCAGGCCGCGCACGATGAGCTGACCGGCCTGTGCAACCGCCGCGAGTTCGAGCGACGCGTGCAGCAGGCGCTGGCGGCGCACGCCGCCGGGCCGGCGCGCCCGCCGTTCGCGCTGATGTACATCGACCTGGACCAGTTCAAGCTGATCAATGACCTGTCCGGGCACATGGCCGGCGACCAGCTGCTGGTGGAGCTGGTCTGGGCCATGCGCCGCAAGCTGCGCCCCGAGGACGTGCTGGCGCGCCTGGGCGGCGACGAGTTCGGCGTGCTGGCCTTCGACGTGGACGAGCAGCGCGCCCGCACCCTGGCCGAAGACGTGCGCCGCTGCATCGAGGACGTGATGTTTGCCTGGCAGGGCCGCACCTACGCGGTCACCGCCAGCATCGGCATCGTCCTGGTGGACCGTCCGGGCGTGACCCTGAAGGACCTCCTGGCCTGGGCCGACAGCGCCTGCTACCAGGCCAAGGAGAACGGCCGCAACCGCGTCCACGTCTACCGCGACGACGCCGACGCCAGCCGCCGCCAGAGCGAGATGGAATGGGCCAACCGCCTGCGCGCGGCGCTGGAGCAGGGCCGCCTGCTGCTGGACTACCAGGAGGTGGTGCCGCTGCGCGGTGGCGGTGCCCCGGCCATCGAGCTGCTGCTGCGCCTGAACGACGAGGAGGGCCGCGTGGTGCCGCCTGGCGCGTTCCTGCCGGCGGCCGAGCGCTACGGCCTGATGCCGCAGGTGGACCGCTGGGTGATCCGCGAGGCGCTGGCCCACTTCGACCGCCTGCACCCGTCCGGCCGGGGCCTGCATACCTGCGCGATCAACCTCTCCGGCGCCAGCATCGAGGACGAGGGCCTGGCCGACTTCATCCTCGCCAGCCTGGACGAGTTCGGGGTGGAGCCATCGCGCCTGTGCCTGGAGATCACCGAGACGGTGGCGGTCCGCAACCTGCTGCGGGTGATCCGGGTGATCGAACGCCTGCGCGCGGCCGGCTGCCGCATCGCCCTGGACGATTTCGGCGCCGGCATGTCCTCCTTCGGCTACCTCAAGAACCTGCCGGCCGACGTGATCAAGATCGACGGCAGCTTCGTGCGCGACCTGGGCAACGACCCGGTCAGCCGCACCATCGTCGGCGCCATCGTCCAGATCGGCCACCTGCGCGGGATGGACGTGGTGGCCGAGTGGGTGGACAGCGAGCAGACGCTGGAGGCGCTGCACGAGCTGCGCGTGGACCGCGCCCAGGGCTTCCTCCTCCACCGCCCCGAGCGGGTGGTGTACCAGCGCACCGCCTGACGCGCACGCGCCCCTTGCCACCTTGCCGTGTCGCCGCGTATATCCCCTGCGGGAGCCGCGTCGGCGGCGACGCGACGGATGCGTCCGGTCGCGTCGCGTGCGCCGGCGCCGGTGGCGCCCGGCCGGTCCCGCGTGCTGGAACGCCGGCGTGGCCGTGCCGGCCGGGCCGCCGCGTACGCGGCGGCTGCAGGTGGGGCCACCTACGGCTGGACCGGGGCGAGTTCGCCCAGCACCTCCTGCGCGGCGTGGACCAGGAACACGTAGCGGGCGGCCAGCTCGATCACGTATTCGTTCTCGCCCCACAGGAACGGCCAGTCCTCCTTGTTCTCCGGGAAATCCGGGTCGAGGATCAGCACTCCCGGCACCACACCGCCGGCGATGAAGGAGAAGTCGGCGCGGTTGTTGCCGTAGGCCACGGTCTTGGAGTGCGCGCCCACCGCGGAGACGAACGAGATGTTGGAGTCCGGGTGGGTGCCGTACAGGTAGTCCAGCCCCTGCAGCACCGGCCCGATGTCGAACAGGTCGGGGAAGGCGCGGTGCAGGTAGTAGTGGGTGATGGCACTGCCGACCACTGCGCTGTTGCCGGCCCAGCCGCCGCGGGTGACGGGCACGCCGTACGGGTTGGCCTCCATCATGCTGGCGCGCTCCTCCAGGAAGCGCTGCGCGCGCTGGCGCAGCCGCTCGCGGAACGCGGCGTCCATGTGCGGCAGCGCCTGCACCGCCGGCTGGGCGTTGAACACGAAACGCTCGTCGATGGCCGGCCACAGCCGCGCCACCGCCTCGGCGTAGCGGGCCTCGCCGGTGGCCAGCAGCAGCTGCACCGCCGCGCGCAGCTCCTCGTCCTGCGGGTGGCCGCCGGTGGTGTTGCCGACGCGGAACAGGTTCGGCTCGCGCCCCTGCTCGAAGTCCCACACCCGGCGTGCGGTGGCCAGGCATTCCTCCGCAAGGGCGTCGTTGTAGCCGCGCAGGGCCCGGCTGGCCGCCGCCAGCGCTGCCGCCGAGCCGTAGTTGAGCGCGGTGGTGGCGGTGGTGAAGGCCCAGCGGTCGTCGCGCGGGGAATCCGGGTCGGCATGGTCGTCCACCCGGCCGTCGGTCTTGGTGACCGCATCGCCCAGGTGCGTGTACTGGCCCAGGTCCGGTTCGACGATGCCGGGGATGGCGTGGCCGAACACACGGTGCTGGGCGATCAGCATCAGCGTGCCGTGCTCGATCTGCTGCAGCAGGTCGGGCACGCCGTCGGGCCAGTGCAGTTCCACGTGCTTGCGCTGCTGGTCGATGCGGGTCTCGTCGCGCAGCGGGCGGAAGCGCTCCCAGGTGTCCACCAGTGCCAGCACGGTGGCGTAGTGGGTCTGGGTGCGCAGGTCGAAGTCGCCGGCATCGAACCAGCCGCCCACCGCCAGCCCGGGGATGTGCTCGCCCGGCTGGAACGGCGAGTCGAGCTCCGGGCCCTGGCCGTACAGGTCGAAGTGGTGCGTGTTGGGCGCCACCTGGCGGGCGTCGTCCATGTGCGAGCGGCCGTGCCAGACCCGGTAGGCCTCGTTGACGAACATGTGGTCCATCTGCACCGGGAAGAACACGTCCAGGGTCGGTTGCCAGGCGTTGGCGTAGACGTCCGGTGCGATGCGGAAAGCGTGGCTGAGCTGGCCTTCGGCCTGGATCCGGTACAGGCCCGGCTCGCGCACCTGCGAGAAGTCGAAGGTGTGGTAGTCGTAGCGCAGGTAGCGGCCCCAGTGGTGCGGCGTGTCCGCCAGCACCTCGTGGGTGCTGCCGTCGGCCTCCACCCTGAGCAGGCGCACGGTGCCCGGCGGCGGGGCGTGGCGGGCGCGTTCCAGCACCGCCACCCTGCGCTGCGCCGGGGGGTAGCCCACCTGGGAATGGCCGATCACGGTCGGGCGCGTCCAGTCCGGCTCGATCCCGGCCTGCAGGGTCCACTCCAGCACCACGCCCCTGCGCCCGGCCGGCAGCAGCCCGCGCACCACGTACCAGCCGTTCTGTGCCTGGTTGCGGCCGTCGTACAGGGCCAGTTCGCCGCCGTGGCTGTGCAGGCTCACCCGCCGCTGCGGGTCCTCCGGCGCCAGGGTCAGCCGCGTGCCGGTGGCCAGCGGCAGGCGCACCGGTTTGCCGTCGGCGCCACGGCCGGTGGGGCCGGCCGGATAGCGCGGCAGCAGGCCGCCGCGCCCCTCGTCGGCCAGGTACGGCTTGCCCCAGTAGGCCGAGGGCAGGAACTCCAGGTTGAAGCCGGCCCGGCCTTCCAGCGCCCTGGGCAGCGGCCGGTCGAGCAGCACCTGGATGCGCACGCCGTCGTCCCCGGGACTGACGCGGATGGTGTATTCGAAGGCCGGGTCGTCGTAGCGCAGGCGCGCCTGGATGGCGCCCGTGGCGCGGTCCACCTGGCGCTCGACCAGGGTGGCCACCGGATCCCACTGCTCCGGCGTGGGGGACAGGCGCACGTCGCCGTTGGTGGCGGTGCGCACGCCGTGGTGGATCAGCTCCACGCCGGCGATCTTGGAGTCGCTGAAGTTGCCGTCGTAGTAGTTGTTGAAGACCAGCACATCCAGGCCGCGGGTGCCCAGGTAGTCGCCTTCCTGCAGTTCCAGGCGGGCGGCCCAGGCCGGCGCCACGCACAGCAGCAGCGCGGCCAGCGCAGGACGGTACAGACGGCGGACGGACGTACGACGCATCGGACAGTCTCCCCGGCAAGTCCGATGTGAACGCTAACATCCGGGCGCGCGATCTGCCCGCTGCGCCGCATCACGGAATCCGTGGAAGCCCCGCCAGCGGCCCCTGCGGCAGCCGCGTCACCTCGCCCGTTCCTGCGCCGAGGACGCAGGCATGTCGCCTGCGTTCCGCGCGCTCGGGTCGATTCGTGTGGCGGTCGACCGCGGGCTTGGGGTTCGCCACCCGGGTCGCCGCGTGCGCGGCGCCTGCAGGGGCGGGGCGGTGGCGTGGGCGGGGGACGCGGCGGTTTCCAGCTCGGGGTAGAGCGCCAGCAGGGCCAGCACTACGCCGTTGGTCCAGCCGAAGCCGTCCTGCAGCGGGTACTCGCCGCCACCGCCGCCCTGCAGCGCGCCGTCGGCGTCGTATTTCTCGACCAGTCGGCGCTCGCGCGCGAACAGGGTCCGCACGTTGACCAGGAAGGCGGCGGCGATGTCGCGGGCCAGCGCGTCCTCGCCGTAGCGGCGCAGCCCGTCCACGGCGATCCACTGCAGCGGCGCCCAGACGTTGGGGGCGTCCCACTGCTGGCCGCTGTCCACGGTGGTGGCGACCAGGCCGCCGGGCCGCAGCAGCTGCGCGCGCACCGCCGCCGCTGTGCGGCGCGCGCGTTCCGGCGTGGCGATGCCGGCATGCAGCGGGAACAGCGCGGCGGCGGTCAGCTGCGCGCGCACCTGGCCCGTGCGCAGGTCCAGGTCGCCGTAGTAGCCGTCCGGGTGCCACAGGTGGCGTTCGATGGCCGCGGCCCGGGCCCGGGCCATGGTGGCATAGTCGCGTGCGCAGGCCGCGTCGCCGGCCCGGGCGCACGCGCCGGCGATGGTGCTCTCCAGGTGGTGGAGCAGGCTGTTGAGGTCCACCGGGATCCGCGTCGTGACGTGGATGCTGTCCAGCCGCATCGGCTCGTCCAGCCAGCGGCTGGAATAGTCCCAGCCGCTTTCGGCGCCGGCGCGCAGCTCGCGGTACACCTCCGCGGCCGGACGCGAGGAGGCAGCCGCGGTCCGGCGGTCGTGCGCGAACGATTCCGGGCGCGGCGTGTCGCGGTCGTCCCAGTAGCGGTTGAGCAGGCTGCCGTCGGCCAGGCGCACCACGCGCCGGTGGGCCTGGCCGGGTTGCAGCGTGGCGGACCCGTCCATCCAGAATGCGTGCTCGCGCCTGAGCTGCGGCAGGTAGCGCAGCGGCGCCGAAGGATCCTCCCGTGCCGCCAGCGCGACCATGTGCGAGAAGAACGGCGGCTGCGAGCGGCTGAGGTAATAGCTGCGGTTGCCGTTGGGGATGTGGCCCCAGGTGTCCAGCAGGTGGGCGAAGTTGTCCAGCATCTGCCGCACCGGCCCGTGCCGGCCGCTTTCGGCCAGGCCAAGCATGGTGAAGTACGAATCCCAGTAGTACACCTCGCGGAAGCGGCCGCCGGGCACCACGTAGGGATGCGGCAGCGGCAGCAGGCTGTCGTGCGGTTGCGGAGCGGGGCTGGTGCGGGTCAGCAGCGGCCAGAGCGCGTCGATGTGCGCGCGCAGGCCGTCGTGCTCCGGCACGTCGGTGGCGGCGACGTCCCCGGGCAGCACGAAGTGCGCCTGGACGAAGCGCCGCAGGTCGAAGCCCGGTGCGGCGCGCATGGCGCCGGACAGCAGGGTCAGCACGAACAGGAACCGGAAGGCAGGGGATCGGAACATGGCAGCCTCCTGGGCGCGTGATGGGCCGATCCTGGCACCGGTCCCGCGATGGAAGCGGCAAGGGGTTCAGTCCTGGGGCACGGCCTCCGCCACGGCCGCGCGCGCCAACGGCACGTAGGCCTGCAGTTGCGGGAAGAACGCCTCGAAGCCGGCGGCGATGTCGGCCTCGTGCCGGCGCAGGCCGTGCAGGCAGGCCACCAGGCGCTCGCCGTTGCGCGACAACCGGGTGGCGATGCGGCTCACCGCCAGGTCCACGCTCTCGCGCCGGCGGTAGGAGCCCAGCCAGTCGTGCGCGGCGATGCGCGGGGCGATGGCCTGCAGGCGCGCGGGCAGGCGCGAGCGCTGTGCCAGCAGGTGGCGGTAGAAGCGCGCGGTGAAGGCCTCCAGCGGCTCGTCCGTGTGGTGCGCCCAGTCGCGTGCCAGCAGATGGTCGAAGTACACGTCCAGGACGATGCCGGCGTAGCGGCGCAGGCCGGGTTCGAACAGCGAGCGGGCCTGGACCACCTGCGGATGGTCGTCGGTGTAGCGGTCGATGCGCCGGTGGACCAGGATCTCGCGCTGTTCCACCGGGCTGTACGCCGCCAGCCCGGCCGAACCGAACACGAAGTCGCCCAGCAGCGCGCCGAGCATCGCCTCCGGATCGGGCGCGGCCAGGTACAGGTGGGCCAGGTAGTTCACCGCGCCATTCTGGCACGGGCCGCTGAACCGCGGCCTTCGCCGCCCGCCGCGGCGTTGCCGGGACGGTGGTGCCGAGGTGCCGGCCGGGTTGCCGGCGTGCCATTGCAGGCGCCGCGTCAGCGGCGACGCGACGGGCGGGCCCGGTCGCGGCGGGCGCTCCTGCGCCGGGGCTGCACGGGCAAGGGGCCGATCGGGTGTGGCGGTTGGACGTGGCCGCTGGATGCGCCGGCCGGACGCCGCGTACGCGGCGCCTGCAGATCGGCGTGGTGGCGTGCGGCTGTAGGAGCCGCGTCAGCGGCGACGCGACGGGCGGGCCCGGTCGCGGCGGGCGCTCCTGCACCGGGGCTGCGCGGGCAAGGGGCCGATCGCGTGGCGGTTGGACGTGGCCGCTGGATGTGCCGGCCGGAAGCCGCGAACGCGGCGCCTGCAGGCGTGGCGCGGTGCGTGACAGGGGCGCCGGAGCGTTACAGCAGGCGGCCGAGGATGGATTCCAGCGCCACGCCCAGGCACAGGGCGATGAACAGGATGGCGAACCAGCCGTATTCGATCTCCTCGCCGCGGCGCCAGGCCAGCTTGCACACGCCGGCCAGGCTGGCCGGCAGGGCGAACAGCAGGGCGGCGTGGCCGAGGTTCATCAGGGAGATATCCATAGCCCACCTCCTTGTTGCGGCGGGACCGGTCCGCCGCATCCCGATCATCCCGTCCCCCTGGCCGGGCCTCGTTGATCCCGATCAACGGCCGGTCCGTCGCACGCCACCCGGCAGGGACAAAGGCCCCGGCTGCCCGGCCCCTGGCGCGCCGGACGGAGTGGCGGCGTGCGGGGTGTGGAGGAGGGGGGGCGCCTGTCATGCGCCACCTTGCCGGCTCGCGCCCCGAGGGCCGGCATCGCCCCTGCCACCGGCCGCTGTTGCATGAATGCACCCCCGGTGTACCGCCGGCAGGGGTGGTTCGGCCTTGATGCAACGCAGCATAATCCGGGCCATGCCTTCCCCTTCCCCTGCCGCCACCTCGGCGGCCGCCGCCGTTCCCGTGATCGGCCGTGGCCGCCATGCCCTGATCCTCACCGCCCTGACTCTGGGCGGCTTCGCCATCGGCACCAGCGAGTTCGCCGGCATGGGCCTGATGCCCAACATGGTGGCCGATCTGGGCGTGGACGAGCCGCGGGTCGGCCACCTGATCAGCGCCTACGCGCTGGGCGTGGTGGTCGGCGCGCCGCTGCTGGCCCTCCTCGGCGGAGCGCTGTCGCGCAAGACCCTGCTGCTGGGCCTGATGGGCTTCTACGCCGCCGGCAACCTGGCCAGCGCGCTGGGGCCGGACTACCACAGCATGCTGCTGTTTCGCTTCATCGCCGGCCTGCCGCACGGCGCCTATTTCGGCGTGTCGGCGCTGACCGCGGTGGCGATCAGCCGGCCGGAGGCGCGCGGCCGCGCGGTGAGCCTGACCATGCTGGGCCTGACCATCGCCATCCTGCTGGGCACGCCACTGGCCACCTGGGTCGGCCAGCACGGCAGCTGGCGCTGGGCCTACGCGGCGGTGGCGGTGATCGCGCTGCTGACCGTGGCGCTGATCGCCTTGGCCCTGCCGGCGCGCGTGGTGGCCGATGCCCCGCGCGGCAATCCGCTGGGCGAGCTGCGCGCCTTCAACCGGCTGCCGGTGTGGCAGGCGCTGCTGATCGGCGCCATCGGCTTCTCCGGCATGTTCTGCGTCTTCAGCTACCTGGCGCCGACCATGGTCGAGGTCACCGGCGTGGCCCCGGCGTGGATCCCGCTGGGCGTGGCCGGCTTCGGCCTGGGCGGGGTGATCGGCAACATCGCCGGCGGCTGGCTGTTCGACCGCCTGCAGTTCCGCGCCACCGCGGTGCTGCTGGGCTGGGCGCTGCTGATGCTGCTGCTGTTCCCGCTGGCCGCGCGCTGGCCGTGGAGCCTGCTGCTGGCCACGGTGGCCATCGGCGCCATGGGCGGGCTGGGGCCGATCCTGCAGTCGCACCTGATGGACGTGGCCGGCGAGGCGCAGACCCTGGCCGCGGCCTCGCACCATGCCGCGTTCAACGCCGCCAATGCGCTGGGTCCGTGGCTGGGCGGTCTGGCCATCAGCGCCGGGCTGGGCTGGACCGTGACCGGCCCGGTCGGCGCGGCCACCGCGCTGGCCGGCCTGGGCCTGTACCTGTGGGCGCAGCGCACGCACACGCGGCGCCTGGCGGCCTGCTGCACGGCCACCTGACCTCCATACGCCGCGGAACGGGGGGGCGCCGGGGAACGATTAGACTACGGCGCTCCGGCCGCGGCCTTTCGCCGCGCCATCCCTCTTCCCGAGATCAAGAGAGAGTCCGCGTGGTCATCCATCCCAAAGTCCGAGGCTTCATCTGCACCACCGCCCACCCCGTGGGCTGCGACCGGAACGTGCTGGACCAGATCCGCTACGTGCAGTCGCGTGGCGTGCGCAACGACGGACCCAAGCGGGTGCTGGTGATCGGCGCCTCGACCGGCTATGGCCTGGCCGCGCGCATCACCGCCGCGTTCGGCTTCGGCGCGGCCACCCTGGGCGTGTTCTTCGAGAAGACCGGCAGCGACAAGAAGCCGGCCAACCCGGGCTGGTACAACTCCGCCGCCTTCGACCGCTACGCCAAGGAAGCCGGCCTGTGGAGCCGCTCGATCAACGGCGACGCCTTCTCCCACGAGGTGCGCGCCAAGGCCATCGAGCTGGCCCGCGAGATGGGCGGCCCGATCGACCTGGTGGTCTACTCGCTGGCCTCGCCGGTGCGCCGCATGCCCGACACCGGCGAGATCAAGCGCTCCTCGCTCAAGCCGATCGGCCAGCCGTACAGGTCCACCGCAGTGGACACCAACCGCGACCAGGTGATCGAGGCCGTGGTCGAGCCGGCCACCGAGCAGGAGGTGGCGGACACCGTGAAGGTGATGGGCGGCGAGGACTGGGAGCTGTGGATCGACGCCCTGCAGAAGGCCGGCGTGCTGGCGCCCGACGCCAGGACCGTGGCCTTCAGCTACATCGGCACCGAGATCACCTGGCCGATCTACTGGCACGGCGCGCTGGGCAAGGCCAAGGAGGACCTGGACCGCGCCGCCCACGCCATCGACGCCAGGCTCAAGCCCACCGGCGGCTCGGCCAACGTGGCCGTGCTCAAGTCGGTGGTGACCCAGGCCAGCGCCGCGATCCCGGTGATGCCGCTGTACATCGCCATCGTCTACAGGATCATGAAGGACAAGGGCCTGCACGAGGGCCCGATCGAGCAGCTGGACCGCACCTTCCGCGAGCACCTGTACAGCGACAACCCGCCGCCGACCGACGAGTCCAACCGCCTGCGCCTGGACGACCGCGAGCTGCGCGAGGACGTGCAGCAGGCCTGCCGCGAACTGTGGCCGCAGGTGACCACCGAGAACCTGTTCCAGGTCACCGACTACGCCAGCTACAAGCGCGACTTCCTCAGGCTGTTCGGCTTCGAGCGCGACGACGTGGACTACGACGCCGACGTGGATCCGGTGGTCAGCTTCGACGTGGTCGACATGACCGGGGAGTGACCGGCGCCGGCCACGGCCGTGCCGGCGGGAACCGGCGGGCCCGGTCCGTGGTCTGCATGGGGCCGGGTGCGCCGCGCCGCGCCCGGTTGCCCGTCCACCTCCTGGCGCCGACTTGAGCCCCCAGCCCGCACGCGACGACCTGCTGCCGCGCCTGGCCGCCCTTGCCGCTACACTGGTGGTGATGGGGCTGATGGTGGCCCTGCTGCTGGCACCCCCGCAGGGCCGCTACCGCGCGCTGGTCGAGCGGCCACTGGAGCGCCTGCGCCTGGTGTTCGTGGCGCGCGCGCCGGCCACGCCGGAACTGCCACCGGTGGAGGAGCCGGCGCACCCGCCGCCCACGCCCGCCGCGCCGGCCGCGCAGGCACCGCGCCAGGCCGAAGCGGGGGGTGGCGAAGGCCCCGACCCGATCCTGCCGCCGGCACGCCTGCACGACGACAGCGGCCGGGTGCTGCTGCCGGCCGACGATGCCTGGGCCCGGGCCACGCGGCGTCCGCCCGGCGCCGCGCCACCGCCCGGGCCGCCGCGCGACCCGATGGAGCGGAAGAACCCGGTGGACTACCGCGGCACCCGCTTCGGCAAGGACTGGACCAGCGACGGGGACCTGGCCGACGTGACCCGGCAGGAGCTGGTCCGCGCGCAGAAGAAGGTGGCCGAGTTCCTGCTCGGCCAGGACATCCAGCACGCGCAGGCGCGGCCCTCGCCGGAGGTGCGCTTCAACCCGGCCCGTCACGAACGGCCCGCGGACCTGGGCAGCGAGGCCACCGGCGATGCCTGGCGCGCGGCGCCGATCAGCTACGAGCCGGCGCCCGGCCTGGACGGCCGGGCCAGCCGTCGCATCCGCGAGCAGATCGCCGAACTGGAGGCGGCCACCCAGGGCTGCGACGCGGCGCGGGTGCGCCGCCTGCTGGCGCCGGCACTGCAGGCGCTGGAGAACCTGCAGCGCGCCGAATACGCCTGGGCCAGGGGCGCGGACCCCATACGCCGCGCGCACGAGCTGCCGAACGCGGCCAACAGCGCCTGGGACCAGGCGCGGCGCGCGCTGTGGTATGCCGGACGCCAGCTGTCCGGATGCCGGCGCTGAGGCGGCACCCGGCTCAGGTCAGGTAGTAGGGCTCGACCTGGCCCTTGATCTTGATGGTCATCGGGTTGCCGCGGCGGTCGCGCGCGCGGCCCACCTGCACCCGGATCCAGCCTTCGCTGACGCAGTACTCCTCGACGTTGTCGCGCTCCTCGCCGTTGAAGCGCACGCCCACGCCGCGGTTGATCGCCTCGATGTCGTGGTACGGGCTGCGGGGATCCAGGGCCAGGCGGTCGGGAGGGGTGTCGCTCATCGGTGGAAAGGCTCGGTGCGTGCCGGAACCGCCGGCGCGGTGGCGCAAGCATACGGATTTGCGCCATCGCGGTGCACCCGTGATGCGCCACCCCGCATCCATCGGCGCCGCCTTTTCCGTGCGCGCCGTCGCGGAACCGCGGTGGCCGCGCGCGCCCGGCGTGCAGGCCATCCGGCTTTTTTCACCCGGCGGCCACGCCCGGACTGGGACGCTGGTGGCTCGCGCCGGCGGACACGGCGCCCTTCCCACGGAACCCGGTGAACCATGCACAACGCACAGCCGCCCGCGCGGCGGACGGTCGTGGTCGACATCGAGCGTGAGCGCGACTACTGGCGCCAGCACTACCAGGACCTGCCGCGGGCCCGGGCCATGCGTAGCTTCGCCCGCTACTGGCAGGTGCTCAGCGCCGCCTACGACGTGTTCCTCAACCATCCGCGCGCGGATGCCGAGGAGGGCCTGCACCTGTTCCTGCAGCGCGAGGGCGTGCGTGCCAGTCCGCTGACCGAGACCGAGGCGCGCGACGTGTTCGGCCGGGTCTGGTCGCGCATCCAGGGGACGCCGGCGCCCTGAGGGGCCCGGTTCCGGTCCGCCGGGACGCGGTTTCGTCGGCGCGGATGCGGTTTCGTCGCAACGGGCCTTCCCGCCCGCCGCCGGGGCACTATGCTCCACGCACCTTCCCCGCCTGGTGGTGCGCCGTGTTCTCCAGCCTGTTTCTGCTCGCCCGCATCTTCCTGGCCTGGAGCGCGGCCCTGGTCCTGGCCGGGTTCGTCTGGTCCGGCCTGTTCTACGGCATGAACCGCGGCCCGGGCTGGCTGTTCGGCCTGCTGGCCATGCTCGCCATGGTCACCGCGCTGCTCGGTGCGCTGACCCACCTGCGCCGGGTCTGGCTGATCGCCGGGCGCCTGGACGGGGCCACGCTCAGCAGCCGCCAGCAGCGCCGCATCGAGGTGCCGCTGGATGCGGACGAGGCCTTCGCCATGGTCGCCGCCGCGGTGCGCGAGCTGCCGCGCTCGGAGGAGGTGGAGGAGGGGCGCGACAGCCTGCAGGTGCGGGCCAAGGTGCGCCGTGCCGACGCCGGCGGCCGCAAGCCCTCGCGCTGGAACCTGCTGGCGCGCCTGGCGGTGGAGCGCAACCAGGTGCTGGCCACGGTGGCGCCGGGCGACGGCACCAGCAGTGTGACCCTGCTGTGCGAGCCGGACGCGCCGCACTGGGTGGACCTGTTCGCCCTGGACGAGGGCAGCAACTACGAAAACGCCGAGGCGCTGATGCGCGCCATCGCCCGTCGCGTGGCCGAGCGCCGCCGCGACGAGCGCGACGCCGCCCACCGCAAGGACACCGACAGCGCCCTGGCCATCGCCCGCCTCAACCTGCTGCAGGCGCAGGTGGAGCCGCACTTCCTCTACAACACCCTGGCCAATGCCCAGGTGCTGGCGCGCACCGACCCGCCGCGCGCCGAGCAGATGCTGGGCCACCTGATCCAGTACCTGCGCCGCTCGCTGCCGCGCGAGCAGGACGGGCCCTCCACCCTGGGCGAGGAGCTGGAGCGGGTCGGCGCCTACCTGGAGATCCTCAAGATCCGCATGGGCAGCCGCCTGGCGGTGCAGGTGCACGTGCCCGAAGAGCTGAAGTCCGTGCCGCTTCCCTCGATGATGCTGCAGACGCTGGTGGAGAACGCCATCAAGCACGGTCTGGAGCCCAAGCCCGGCGGTGGCAGCATCTGGATCCTGGCCCGGCGCATGGACGACCAGGTCACGGTGACCGTGGCCGACGACGGCCTGGGCTTCGGCGGCAACAGCAGCGGCACCGGCATCGGCCTGAAGAACCTGCGCGAGCGCCTGCGCCTGACCTACGGCGAGCGCGCCAGTTTCGCCCTGGTCTCCAACTTCCCCAGCGGCGCCGCCGCGACCCTGACCCTGCCGGCCCCGGCGCCTGCCGTGCCCGCACCGCCGCCGCTGCCGCAGGAGGAGCCCCGCCATGTTTGAGTGCGTGATCGCCGAGGACGAGGAGCTGCTGCGCACCTCGCTGCTGCTGCAGCTGCAGGAGGCCTGGCCGGAACTGCGCGTGGTGGCCGAGTGCGAGGACGGTGCCAGCGCGCTGGAGGCCATCGCCGCGCACAAGCCCGACGTGGCCTTCCTCGACATCCGCATGCCCGGCCTGTCCGGCATCGAGGTGGCCGCGGCGCTGGCCGAGGTCAGCCCGCGCACCCAGGTGGTGTTCGTCACCGCCTACGACCAGTACGCCATCGACGCCTTCGAGCAGGGCGCGGTGGACTATCTGCTCAAGCCGGTGGCGCGCGACCGCCTGCAGGCCACCGTGCAGCGGGTGCAGGCGCGGGCCACGGCGGGGCGCCCGGACCCGGCGGTGCTGGACGAGCTGCTGCGCCACCTGGCGCGCCGTCCGCCGGAGCCGTCGGCACCGCCGCCGCTGGCCTGGATCACCGCCAACACCGGGCGCGAGACCCGCCTGATCATGCTCGACGAGGTGGTCTACTTCCGCGCCGACAGCAAGTACACGGTGGTGGTCACCGAGGACGGCGAGGCGCTGCTGCGCACGCCGCTGAAGGAGCTGCTGGAGGTGCTGGACCCGAACCGCTTCCGCCAGGTCCACCGCTCCACCATCGTCAACCTGGCCGCGGTGGCGGCGGTGGTGCGCGAGGAGGGCGGCAAGGGCCGGCTGCGGCTCAAGCGGCGGCCGGAGACCCTGCCGGTCAGCCCGCCGTTCATGGCCCTCTTCCGCGGCATGTGAGGCGCGACCGATCCGCCGCCTGCGGCATCCATAACACGTCGCCGCGCGGCCCGTTCCGCGCCGGCTCCCCGTCCCCCGCGTCGTACTGTTTCACGAGGTAGATGCCATGAAACTGCTGACGGCCCTGTTGTCCTGCCTGCTCGCGCTGTTCGGCGACCCGCGCCCGGGCGTGACCAGCATCATCCGCGCCAGCCAGGACGGGGTGGACACGGTGTTCAGCAAGACCACGCTGGAGGACGGCGTGGCCACCTTCGAGTGCCTGGCCGCCAGCGGCGGTGCCTGCGTCTACCGGCTGTACCAGGAGCAATGCGAGAAGGCCGCCGGCACCCGCGCCGGCTGCCAGCGGGTGGTGCTGGACGAGTTCGAGCTGCAGGTCGGGCGGCGCCGCCAGGTGCAGGGTCTGCCCGAGGACTTCCGCCACTGCGTGGCCGCCACCGGGGCGCGCGACACCTGCCGCGCCTGAAGGCTCAGGCGCCCAGCCGCGCGCGCTCGGCGTCCAGGTCGGCCACCGGGCGCACCTCCATGCTGCCGTAGCGGGCCCACGGGAAGGAGCGGGCGATCTCCACCGCCTCCTCCAGCGACCCGGCTTCGATCAGGTTGTAGCCGGCCAGCACTTCCTTGGTCTCGGCGAAGGGGCCGTCGAACACCGTGGTCCGGCCCTGGCGCACGCGCACCGTGCGCGCCTGCGCCGGCGGTTCCAGCTTGTCGCTGGCCAGCAGCGTGCCGCGCGCCTTCAGCTCGTCGGCGTGGCGCAGGCAGGCGCGCATATGCTCCGCGTACTCCTCCGCCGGCAGGGCGTCGAACAGTTCCTGGTCGAGGTAGACCAGCAGCAGGTACTTCATGGGTGCCTCCCGGATGGCCTGGCGGCCATGGTAACCGCGTACGCCGGCGTTCAGGCCGGCCCGGCTTCCGCGCCGCCGCGGCCGAGCGGATCGGGCAACGGCTGGCCGGCGTCCACGAAGCCCAGCGCCACCGAGTTCAGGCAATGGCGCTCGCCGGTCGGCGGCGGCCCGTCCGGGAACACGTGGCCCAGATGGCTGCCGCAGCGGGCGCACACGATCTCGGTGCGGACCATGCCGTGGCTGGTGTCGCGCACGCGGCGGATGTGCGCCTCGTCGTAGGGCGCGAAGAAGCTGGGCCAGCCGGTGCCGGAATCGAATTTGGCCGAGGAGCGGAACAGCGGCAGGCCGCACAGCCTGCACACGTAGGTGCCCTCGCGCTTGTTGTCCAGGAACGCGCCGCAGAACGGTGCCTCGGTGCCGTGGTGCAGCAGAACGCGGCGCTCCTCGTCGGACAGGGCGGCGACCAGGGCCTGGTACTGGGCTTGGGTGGGCGGGCTGAGGTCGAAGCGGCTCATCGGCGTCCTCCTGCAAGGTGCGCGCCCATGATGCCGCAGCCCGGGCCGCCGGTGCGGACGCGGCCGTGACGCCGCCTGCGCGCGGCCCTAACGCGGCAACGGCCACGCTGGGGGACACACACCGCAGCACGGGAGGCACGATGCTCAGGATTCCCCGCGATGCCTGGATCCGGGTCGCCGATGGCGGCTCGGCCCGCCTGTTCCGCAACGTGGGCAGCGGCGGCCAGGTGCGCCTGCACCAGGAGGAGGCGATGGCCCTGGACCCGGCCGAGGGCGTGATGCCGGCGGCGCTGCCCAGCGAGGTGCACGCGCGGGAGATGGACGAGGCGTCCTTCGCCCGCCAGCTGGCGCAGCGCATCAACCACGACGCGCTGCACGACCGCTACCGGCACCTGGTGATCGCCGCTGACCCGCAGACGCTGGGCCAGATCCGTGCCCAGCTCAACGAGCAGGCGCGGGCGCGGGTGGTGGCCGAGGTGCCGCGCAACTACACCAACACCACCCGCGAGGAGATCGAGCGGGCGGTCGCCAAGGTGGTCGAGCAGTAGGCGCCGGCCGCGGCCCCGGGCCGCGCGCCCGGGACCGGCCGCGGCCGCTCAGCGCGCGGCCACCTGCGGCTGCGCCAGCTCGCGGCGCAGCCAGTCGTCGATCATGCGCTTCTCGTAGCGCAGCAGGTCGTTGTGGTTGATCGACACGCTCTGCATGAAGCCCAGGTCGGTGAGCGTGCGCTCGCCCTCGGCCAGCACCTGGCCGTCCGCGCCGGTGATGCGGAAGTTGAGTGTCATGCGCGGCGGGTAGTGGTCGCGCAGGACCCGCACCCGGTCCATGTACGGGCCGCGCCAGGGCTCGTAGCGGCCGGCGCGCATGATGTCGGTGATGGTCACCTCCATCTTCCGGCCCTCGGGCAGGCGGCGCTCGGCGCGCTTCTGCAGGTAGCGGGCCAGCTCGGCGACCCAGTCGCCCTGCGCGGCCTCCCACCGGTTGCCGCTGAAGCGCAGGTCCGAGAACTGCGCCGGGTCGGTCCAGGCCACCGAGACGGTCTCGCCCGGCAGCTCGCGCGGACGCTCCGGATCGGTCACGGTGCTGCGCGCGGCGGCCACCCCGGGCGCGACCGCCAGCACCAGGGCGAGGGCGATGGTGCGCATTCGCAGGGTGTTCATCGTCAGGCCTCCGGACGGTACCTCGCGGCCGAATATGCGCCTGTGCCCGCGGCCGGGACAAGCCTCCGGGGTGAGGCCGTTGCCCCGGCCTTCAGCCGCCGTTGGCGTGGCGCCAGCTTGCGCCCGGGCGGCGGAACGCGCTGTCCCGCGCAGGGGGGGCTGCGCCTCCACGACCGGCGGGGGTGGCGGAATTAGAATCACCGGCCGATCCTTCCCCTTCTCACCCGCATGTCCTCACCCGTGCATGCTCCGGCCCGCGCCGGAGGACTGGCCGTCGTTTTCGCGCTCGCGATCGTCTACGTCGTCTGGGGTTCGACCTACCTGGGCATCCGCTTCGCCCTGGAGGGCGGCTGGCCGCCGCTGGCCGCGGTGTCCGGCGCGCGTTTCCTGGTGGCCGGCGGGGTGATGTACGCGTTCCTGCGCTGGCGCGGCGTGCCGGCGCCGACCGGCGCGCAGTGGAGGAACGTGGCGGTGATGGGGGCGACCCTGCTGCTGCTGGGCAACGGCTGCGGGGGGCTGGCCGGGCAGCACGTCTCCTCCGGCCTGGCCGCGGTGGCGGTGGCCTCGGTGCCGCTGTGGATGGGCCTGTTCGGCGCCTTCTACGGGCAGCGTCCGACCCGCATCGAATGGCTGGGGCTGGCCGTGGGCTTCGCCGGCGTGGTCTGGCTCAACGCCGGCAGCAGCCTCGGTGCCAGCCCGGCCGGGCTGGTGCTGCTGGTCATCGCGCCGGTGGCTTGGGCGTTCGGCTCGGTGTGGTCGCGCGGGCGCGACCTGCCTTCGCCGTTCATGACCTCGGCCGGGCAGATGCTGTGCGGCGGGGCGATGCTGCTGCTGATCGGCCTGCTGCGCGGCGAGGGCCACGACCTGCAGCCGACCCTGCAGGGGACCCTGGCGCTGGCCTACCTGGCGGTGTTCGGCTCGATCGTGGCCTTCTCCACCTACGTGTGGCTGCTGCACCACGTGCGTCCGGTGCTGGTCAGCAGCTACGCCTACGTCAACCCGGTGATCGCCGTGGCGCTGGGCGCCTGGCTGGCCGGCGAGCGTTTCACCGCCCACGACCTGGGCGCGATGGCGGTGATCCTGGCCGGCGTGGTGCTGATTACCCTGGCGCGGGTGCTGCGGCGATGAGCGGCACGATCGACCGGCGCGGGCTGGCGGTCACCGCCGGCACCTTCGTGATCTGGGGCGTGGTGCCGGTGTACTGGCACCTGCTCAAGGCCGTGCCCGCGATGCAGATCATGGCCCACCGCGTGGTGTGGAGCGCGCTGCTGGTGGTGGGCTGGCTGCTGCTGCGCGACGGCCTGGGCTGGCTGCGCCGGCTGGTGGCGCAGCCGCGCGCGCTGCCGGCACTGGCGCTGAGCGCGGTGCTGATCGCCTTCAACTGGGGTCTGTACATCTGGGCGGTGAACGCCGGGCACGTGGTCGAGACCAGCCTGGGCTACTTCATCAATCCGCTGGTCAACGTGCTGCTGGGCGTGCTGGTGCTGCACGAGCGGCTGCGCCGGCTGCAGTGGATCGCGGTCGGCTGCGCCGCCGCCGGCGTGGCCTGGCTGACCTGGCAGGGCGGCTCGCCGCCGTGGATCGCGCTGGGCCTGGCCGGCTCCTTCGGCCTGTACGGACTGGTGCGCAAGCTGGTGGCGGTGGACCCGGTGGCGGGCTTGGGCCTGGAGAGCCTGTACCTGTTCCTGCCGGCCCTGGCCTGGGTGCTGTGGGCCGAGGCCGGCCATGGCGGCGGCTTCGCCGCCGGCTGGAGCCTGGGCACCGACCTGCTGCTGGTGTTCGGCGGCGTGGTCACCGCGGTGCCGCTGATCGGCTTCGCCTACGGCGTGCGCCGCATCCCGCTGAGCGTGGTCGGGCTGATGCAGTACATCGCTCCGACCCTGCAGCTGCTGCTGGGCGTGTGGTTCTTCCACGAGCCGTTCGACGCCGCCCGCGCGCTGGGCTTCGGCGCGATCTGGCTGGGCCTGGCGATCTACGCCGGCGAGGGCCTGTGGCGCAGCCGGCAGCGGCCGGCCTGAGCGGGCGCGCCGCGCCCGGCACGCGGCCGGGCGCGGGACCGGCGGCACGCGGCGCTCAGGCCGCGCGCAGCGCCTGGCTGACCGGCAGGGTGGCCGCGCGCAGGGCCGGGAACAGGCCGCCGACGAAGCCGATGGCCAGCGCCCACTTCAGCCCGGTCCACAGCAGCACGGGCGTGACCCGGAACTCGAAGCTCAGCTGCGCCACGCCGCCGGCCATGGTCGAGGCCGTGTAGCCGTTGAACAGCAGCCAGGCCACGGCGCCGCCGACGATGCCGCCGGCCGCCGCCAGCAGCAGGGTCTCCAGCATCACCGCCGCGACCACCGGCATCCCGCGGAAACCGATCGCGCGCAGGGTGGCGATCTCGCGCGCCCGCGTGGCCACCGTGGCGAACATGGTGTTGAGTGCGCCGAACACCGCGCCGATGGCCATGATGGAGCCGACCACGATGCCGATGATGCGCAGCACCCGGGTCAGCGTCTCGGACTGGCGGCGGAAGTACTCGCGGGTGGTGGTGGCCTCCACCTGCAGGCGCGGGTCGGCGGCGAGGTTGGCCTTGAACGCGCCGATCGCCTTCGGGTCGGCCAGGCGGGCCACCACCGAGGCGCGGCTGCTGCCGCGGCGGTAGGTGGCCGCGACGATCTCCGCGTCGGCCCACATCTCCGATTCCAGCGAGTCGCCGGACTCGAACGCCCCGACCACCGTCCACACCTGGTTGCCCAGGCGCAGCTCGCGGCCCACTTCCAGGCCGTCGAACTGGCGCTGCGCGCCACGGCCGACCACCAGCTCGCGCCGCCCCGGCTCGAAGCGCCGGCCTTCCACCAGCCGCACCGACCGGCGTACCTCCCAGGCCATCGGCCCGACGCCGCGCAGGGTCACGCTGCCGTCCTCGCCACTGCCGCGGCGCGGCACGTTGGCCGCCACCAGCAGCTCCGGCGAGGCCAGCGGCTGGCCCTCGGCATTGCGGGCGATCTCCGGCGCACGGACGATGGCGGTGACCGCCTCGTGCGAGAGCACCGACATCAGCTCGGCGGAGGAGCCGCCGCGCAGGACGATGGCGGTGTTTTCATCGCCGCTGCTGGCCAGGGTGTGGCGGTAGCCCACCGCCATCGCCAGCAGCGCCCTCAGCACGCCGACCACGCCGGCGATGCCGACCACCACCACCGAGGACGTGCCCAGGCGCTGCGGCAGCGTGGCGATGCCGACGTAGGCCACCGAGGCGGCCTGCCGGCCCGTGCGGGTCAGCGCCATCCACAGCGCCAGCAGCAAGCCCAGGCCGAGCAGGGCCGGCCAGGGCAGGGCCACCCAGGCCACCAGGAACACCACCACCACCAGCGCGGGCAGCACGCCGCGCAGCAGGGACTTGAGCATCTTCATCACCATCTCCTCAACGTCCGGCCAGCGCGTCGACGATGTTCAGGCGCATGGCCCGCAGCGCTGGCAGCGCACCCACCAGCAGGCCGATGCCCGCCATCAGGCCCAGGCCCAGCAGCCAGCTGCGCCAGCCGATCGGCGGCAGGGTGATCACGCCGCCACTGCCGGCGCTGACCACTGGCGAGAGCACCGCGGCCAGGCCCAGGCCCAGCACGCCGCCCAGCAGCACCAGCAGCACCGATTCGGCCAGGACCATGCCCAGCACCGCGCCGTCGGAGAAGCCGATGGTCTTGAGCACGGCCAGCTCGGAGGTGCGCTCGCGCACCGCCTGGGCCATGGTGTTGCCGGTCAGCAGCAGCAGGGTGAAGAACACCGCGCCCATGATCGAGCCGACGATCAGGCCGATGTCGGCCATCTGCTTCAGCTGCGAGGCCATCGCCGCCTGCTCGCTCATGGTCTTGGTCTCGTGCGGCGAGTTGGCCGACAGCGCATCGATGGCGCGCGCCACCGCGTCGCTGCGGCGCACGTCGGAGACACGGGTGATGTACCAGCCCACCTCGCCGTCCACGTAGGGCGTGGACTCGGCGAAATACTCGTAGTGCATGAGGATCAGCTGGTCGGTGAAGCCGGCGTCGCGGCCCTTGCGCGTGGTGATGGTGCCGACGATGTCGAACTGCCAGTTCAGCGTGCCGTCGCTGTTGGGAAAGATGGTGGACTGCAGGGGGATGCGCTGGCCGACCTTCCAGCCGAAGCGGCGCATGAGCGCCTCGCCGACCAGAATGCCGGTGCGGGTGCGCTTCCACGCCTCCAGCTGCTGCGGATCCACCTCCGCCTCCGGGTACAGGTCAAGGTAGTTGGGGGCCACCGCGAAGGTGAACAGCTGGTTGCGCGGGTTCTGGTAGGCGCCGCCGAACCAGTTGGCCCAGGTCACCGCCTCGACGTTGTCCAGCCGTGCGATGCGGCTGCCCAGCGACAGCGGCAGGGTCTCGATCATGGACAGCCGAGCGGTGGTCTGCAGCCGCTGCGCGCCCTCGGCGCTCTGCCCCAGCTGCGCGAACGAGGTGCGCACACCGTCGAGCAGGCCGAACAGCAGGAACGCGGCCAGGATCGAGGCCAGGGTGAGGAAGGTGCGGGTCTTGCGCCGGAACAGCGCCGCCCAGACCAGGTGGAAGTACTTCATGGCCGGTCCTCCGCGCGGTCAGGCGGCGTGCCGCGCCTGCTCGACCAGGGTGCCCTTGTCCAGGTGCAGGACATGGCTGGCGTACTCCGCGGCCTTGGGGTCGTGGGTCACCATCACGATGGTCTTGCCGTGCTCGCGGTTGAGGGTCTGCAGCAGGCCCAGGATCTCCTCGGCCGACTGCCGGTCCAGGTCGCCGGTGGGTTCGTCGCAGATCAGCAGGGTGGGGTCTGAGACGATCGCCCGGGCGATGGCCACGCGCTGCTGCTGGCCGCCGGACAGCTCGGAGGGCTTGTGCGAGGCGCGGTCGGCCAGGCCCACCAGGGTCAGCGCGATCCGGGCGTTGCGCCGGCGCTGGGCGGCATTGAGCCTGGTCAGCAGCAGCGGCAGCTCCACATTCTTCTGCGCGCTCAGGGCGGGCATCAGGTTGTAGAACTGGAACACGAAGCCCACGTGCTGGCTGCGCCAGTGCGAGAGCTGGCCGCTGCTCATCCTGTCGATGCGCTGGCCGGCCACCTCGATGCTGCCGGAGGTGGGCGTGTCCAGGCCGCCGATCAGGTTCAGCAGCGTGGTCTTGCCGGAGCCCGAAGGACCCATCAGCGCGACGAAGTCGCCTTCCTCGATCTCCAGGTCCAGGCCGTGCAGCACCTGCACCTTCTCCGCGCCGCGCTGGTAGGTCTTGGTCAGGTCGTGGATCGAAACCAGGGAAGCCATGGCTGCTGCCTCGTTGTGCGTGTGGGCCGGGGGGTATCCCCGGGGGATGGCCGCGCCGCCGCAGGCCGGCGCGGCCGCGGATGGAATCACTCGGCGGTGCGCACGCGGTCGCCGTCGGCCAGCCGCTCCGGCGGTCCGACCACCACGGTCTCGCCCGGCGCCAGGCCGGAGAGCACCTCGCGCTCCTGGCCGACCGTGTCGCCGGCCTGCACCGGGCGCAGCTCGACGCGCTGGCGTTCGTCCACCACGAACACCACGGTGGCGCCGTCGCGTTCGACCACGGCCGCGGCCGGCACGCGCACGCCGCGGCGCGGCGCCTCGTCCCGCCCGGGGTCGCGCTCCAGGAAGCTGACCGTCACGCCCATGTCCGGGACGATGCGCGGATCCTTCTCCTTCAGCGCCACGCGCACCTTGACCGTGGCCTTGCCGCGGTCGGCGGCCGGGATGATGGCCACCACCTCGGCGGGGATCTTCCAGTCCGGGTAGGAGTTGAGCGTGGCCTCCACCGGCATCTTCGGCCGGACCCGGCCGATGTAGGCCTCGCCCACGTCCACCTCGACCTCCAGCGAGTCCATGTCCACGATGGTGCCGATGCCGGTGCGGGTGAAGCCGCCGCCGGCCGACAGCGGCGAGACGATCTCGCCCTCCTGCGCCGCCTTGGCGGTGATCACGCCGGAGAACGGCGCCACCACGATGGTGTTCTCCACGCCCTGGCCGGCGATGCGCAGGCCGTCCTCGGCCACACGCACGTTGCGCTGCGCGGTGGCCAGCTGCGAGCGCAGGGTGTCGCGCTGGGCCACCGCCTGGTCGTACTGCGCCTGCGAGACCAGCTTCTGCGCGGCCAGCGCCTGCAGGCGCACGGCATTGGCCTCGGCCTCCTTCAGCTGCGCCTGCACCGCGCCGAGCTGGCTGCGCGCGGCTTCCAGCTGCGAGGCCGCCAGCGCCAGCTGCTGCTCGGCGTCCACCGGGTCCAGCCGCGCCAGCACCTGGCCTTCCTCCACGCGCATGCCTTCCTCGATCAGCACTTCCTTCACCCGGCCGGTGACCTTGGCCGAGACCGTGGCCATGCGCCGGGCCACGACGTAGCCGCTGGCATCGAGCACCGAGGTCGCACTGCCGCCGCCGCCGGCCGCGAGGGCGGTGGCGGTGCGCACCTCCACGCCGCGGTCGCGGCCGAACGCCAGCCAGGCGCCGGCGGCCAGCAGCACCACGGCGGCGATGCCCAGCCCGATCCACAGCCCGCGGCGCGGCGGTGGCGGCGGGGCGGTGTCGCGCTCGATCCGCAGTTGCCTGAGCAGTTCGGAGGAAGCGTTCATGGGCCTGGTCGGGGTCCTGGACACGGTGCGGGGCAGGGTACAGGGCGCTCCGCGGCGGGGATTCACGCGGCGATAACGGAGGCCACGGGCCGCTTGCGGCCACGGCGGCATGGTGCCGGCGCGGGGTGGGCGGGGCCAGTGACAGCTGTCATCCGGATGGGGTGAGTCCCGCGACTGCCGGCCGCGGCCGACGCCCGCGACACTGCGCGTGCGGGCGGGTGCGTCCGCGCCCGCCCGCGCCGCGTACCATCCGCGATCAGCGACGGCCGCGGGCGCGGCCGATCGACAAGCGCCGTCCACACCCCATGCCAGGAAGCCCGATGTCCCAGACGCTCCTCGACCGGCTGCGGCCGGCGCCCGATTCGATGATCGCCTGCACCCTGCGCCGCGGCCGACCGCTGTGGACGCAGCTGATCCCGCTGGGGTGGTCGGTGTGGGCCTTCATCGTCCCGTTCTTCGAGGGCGCCGGCTACACCCTGCGCTGGTTCCTGCTGACCCTGGTCTCGTTCCCGCTGTTCCTGGCGCTGTTCGTGGCGGTGCTGCGCGCGCCGGCGGCACACGTGCAGCGCTGGGGCGTGGCCATGTGCGCGCTGGGCATCGCCCTGCTGCCCTGGTACCTGGCCGGCGTCACCTACTTCATGTTCGGCTGCGTCTACATCAGCTGGGGCACCTCGGCACCGGGCCGCGCGCGCACCGTGGCCCTGGTGCTGCTGAAGCTGGTGGCGGCCAACGCGGTGCTGCTGGCGGTGGGCATGTGGGCGGGACGGCCGTGGCAGGCGTTCGCCTGGCTGCCGCCGACCGCGCTGGTGACCTGCCTGCTGGTGCAGATGCAGCGCATGGCCGAGCAGCGCGACGAGGCCCTGCTGCTGTCGCAGGAGGAGGTGCGGCGCCTGGCCGCCATGGCCGAACGCGAGCGCATCGGCCGCGACCTGCACGACCTGCTCGGCCACACCCTGTCGCTGGTGGCGCTGAAGGCCGACCTGGCCGGCAAGCTGGTGCAGCGCGACCAGGACGCGGCGCGCGCGCAGATCGCCGAGCTGGGCCAGGTGGCGCGCGAGGCGCTGGCGCAGGTGCGGCGCGCGGTCACCGGCATCCGCGCCACCGGCCTGGCCGGCGAGCTGGCTGCGGCCAGGGTGCTGCTGGAAAGCGGCGGCGTGGCACTGGAGGGCGAGCTGGAGCCGGCCACCCTGCCGCCGGAGCAGGAGACGGCGCTGGCGCTGTGCCTGCGCGAGGCGGCCACCAACGTGCAGCGCCATGCCCGGGCGCGGCGGGTGCAGGTGCGCTTCGCGCGTGCCGGCCACGCCTGGCGCCTGGAGGTGGAGGACGACGGTCGCGGCGGCCAGGTCCAGCCTGGCAACGGCCTGCGCGGCATGCGCGAGCGCCTGGAGGCCGTTGGCGGCCGCCTGCACGTCGGTCCGGCCGGTTCCGGCCGCGGCCTGCGCCTGGTCGCCGAAGTGCCCCTCCACCACCCGGCCCTCCTGTAGGCGCCGCGTCCGCGGCGACGCGAGGGCGTGACCGGAGCCGACGTTCAACGTGGCGCATCCGGGGCGGGTGGCCCCGGTTGCCTGGCGGTTGAACGCGGGCACTGGGAAGGCCGGCCAGGTCGCCGCTGACGCGGCTCCACGAGCGCGGAGGCTCTGCTAACGTCGGAGGCATGTGCATGAACCTGCCGACATTGCCGTGATCCGGGTGCTGCTGGCCGAGGACCAGGGCATGGTCCGGGGTGCGTTGGCCGCGCTGCTGGGGATGGAACCGGACATCGAGGTGGTCGGCGTGGCGGCCGACGGCGAGGGTGCCTGGCGCGAGCTGCAGCGCCTGCGTCCGGACGTGCTGGTCACCGACATCGAGATGCCCGGACTGACCGGGCTGGAGCTGGCCCAGCGCGTGCAGCGCCACGGGCTGCCGACCCGGGTGCTGATCGTCACCACGTTCGGCCGCGCCGGCTTCCTGCGCCGCGCGCTGGAGGCCGGCGTGCGCGGCTACCTGCTCAAGGACGCGCCGGCCGAGCGCCTGGCCGAGGCGATCCGCCAGGTGCACGGCGGCGGCCGCGCGGTGGACCCGGAACTGGCGCTGGGCGCGTGGGCCGAGCCCGATCCGCTCAACGACCGCGAGCGCCAGGCGCTGCGCCTGGCCGGCGAGGGCCTGTCCTCGGCCGAGATCGCCACGCGGATGGGCCTGTCGCAGGGCACGGTCCGCAACTACCTGTCCGAGGCCATCGGCAAGCTTGGCGTGGGCAACCGCATCGAGGCCTACCGCCTGGCGCGGCAGAAGGGCTGGCTGTAGGCACCGGCGCCGTGTCGCCACGGCGCCGGTGCGGCCGGCTCAACCGGCGTAGCGGGCGCGCAGCATGGCCCAGGCCGAGCGCAGGCCCAGGGCCTCACCGCCGGCCGGACGGCCCGGGCGGCTGTTGTCGTTCCAGGCGTAGGTGTCCAGGTGCGCCCAGGGCAGGTTCTCCGGCAGGAAGCGCTCCAGGTACAGCGCGGCGGTGACCGCGCCGGCCATGCGTGAGCCGGCGTTGGCGATGTCGGCCACGTTGGAGTGGAGGTAGCGCAGGTACGGGCGCCACAGCGGCATGCGCCAGACCGGGTCGTGGGTCTGGCGGCCGGCGGCCAGCCAGGCCTCGGCCACGGCGTCGTCGTTGGCGAACAGCGCCGGCAGGTCCGGACCCAGGGCGATGCGCGCCGCGCCGGTGAGGGTGGCGAAGTCCAGCACCAGCCCGGGCTGCTGCTCGGCGGCGTAGGCCAGCGCGTCGCACAGGATCAGGCGGCCCTCGGCGTCGGTGTTGTCCACCTCCACGCTCAGGCCCTTGCGGGTGGCGATGATCTCGCCCGGGCGCAGCGCGTCCGGACCCACCGCGTTCTCCACCGCCGGCACCAGCACGGTCAGGCGCACCGGCAGCTGCCGGGCCATCACCAGCCCGGCCAGGGCCAGGGCGTGGGCGGCGCCGCCCATGTCCTTCTTCATGTTGCGCATGCCATCGGCGGGTTTGAGGTCCAGGCCGCCGGTGTCGAAGCACACGCCCTTGCCGACCAGGGCCAGGTGCGGGCGGCCGGTGTGCTCGTGGCCCCAGCGCAGCGCGATTAGGCGCGGGGCGCGGTGCGAGGCGCGGCCCACGGCGTGGATGGCCGGGAAATTGTGCTCCAGCAGCGCCTGGCCGGCGAATACCTCCACCTGCGCGCCGTGCGCCTGGGCCAGGGCACGGGCCTCGGCCTCGAGCTGGTCCGGGCCCATGTCCTGGGTCGGGGTGTTGACCCAGTCGCGCACGCGCTCGACCGCCTGCAGCACCGCCAGCGTCTCGGCATCCAGTGCCGGCAGGCGCAGCTGCGCCTGCGCACCCTTGGCCTTGCGGTAGCGGGTGAAGCGGTAGCTGCCCAGCCCCCAGCCCAGCTGCAGCGCCGCCTGCTCGGCGGCCGGCAGTTCCGCGGCCGGCGTCCACGCGCCCGCGGGCAGGGCGGTGGGCGCATGCGCGTAGGCGTAGGGATCCAGGCGGTCGCCCACGCCCAGCACCGCGCCGGCGGCGCCGGTGTCGCCGGGCAGCAGGGCGAAGCTGCCGGCCGCGCCGTCGAAGCCCTGCGCGTCGAGCCAGGCGCCGATGGCGGCCGGCCGCGCGGCGCGCCAGGCGGAGAAGCCGGCCGCGTCCACCAGGTGCAGCGGCAGGGCGGGGGTGTCGGGGGCGGCGTAGGCGGGATGGCTCATAGGGCGGGTTCGCATTGGGGCGCGGCAGGCACGGCCCGGGTCTCAAGCCAGTCCGCCAGCGCGGTGAGGGTGGAAAACTCGAGGTCGGGGCGCAGCTCCGGATGTTCCCAGCGCGCGCCGGTGCGGTTGATCCAGCAGCTGCGCAGCCCGGCGCGGGCGGCGCCGGCCACGTCCATCTCCGGATGGTCGCCCACGTGCAGCACCTGGTCGTGGTCGCAGCCCAGCCGCGCGCAGGCGGCATGGAAGATGCTGGCCGCGGGCTTGGCCGCGCCGTGCTCGCGCGCGCCCAGCTGGAAGGCGAACAGGTGGGCCAGACCGATGCGGCGCAGGTCGGCGTTGCCGTTGGTCACTGCCGCCACCGGCACGCGCGCGGCGATGCGCGCCAGCGCGTCGAGCGTGTCGGGGTAGCACTGGACCTGGTTGCGCGCGGCGTAGAAGGCCTCGTAGGCCGGCTCCAGCAGGGCCGGGTCGGCGCCGCTGGTCTCCAGCGCCTCGCGCAGGGCCAGCCGGCGCAGCGCGGACAGGTCGTGGTGCAGGTGCGGGTTGTCGTGGAAGACCCGCTCGCGCAGCCGGCGCATGGCCTCCACCGGGTACATCGCGGCGGTGGCGGGGCTGTGCTCCAGCAGCCATTCGTGCAGCACCCGGTCGATGCGCTCGGCGATCGGGGCGAACGGCCAGAGGGTGTCGTCGAGGTCGAGGGTGATGGCGCGGACGGGGAAGCTCACCCGGGCATTGTAGGTCGCCGTCCCCAGCGCTGCCCGCGCAGGGCCGGAACGCTGCCTTCCGGGCCGCGCGGGCCAGCAACTTCCATTCAAATTTGAATGCACTGGCCAGGCTTTCCCGCGCGGGCACACCTGCCACGGGCGCGTGCTACTCCAGCAGCCGCGCCCAGCCCTGCATCCCGTCCACCTGGGCCAGCACCAGCTTCACGCATACCAGCAGCGGCACCGCCAGCAGCAGGCCGACCAGGCCCCACAGCGCGCCGAACACCATCAGCGCCAGGATCAGCACCAGCGGCGAGAGCGCCATGCGCCGGCCGAGGATGATCGGGGTGACGATCTGCCCCTCCAGGGTATGCAGGCCCAGGTACAGCAGCGCCGGCAACAGCGCGCGCCAGCCGTCGTCGAAGCCGATGTAGCCCACCAGCAGCATCATGCACACGCCGATCAGCGGGCCCACGTACGGCGCGTAGTTGAGCAGCATGGCCATCGTGCCCCACAACAGCGCCTCCTGCGCCTGGAAGCCCAGCAGGTACAGGATGCCGGCGTAGGCCAGGCCGACCACCGCGTTGATCAGGCTGATGGTCAGCACGTAGCGAGAGACCTCGCGCTCGATGGACTGCAGCAGCTCCACGGTGAAACGCTGCTGCTGCCGCCCCGGCAGCAGGGCGATGGCGTGCCGCTGCAGGTTCTCGCCGTAGACCATGAAGAAGAACGTCAGCAGCACCACCGCCAGCACCGCCGCGGCCAGGCGCGGGGTGCGGGTCAGCGCCGCGTAGGGATCGTCCACCCGCGTGCGCACGATCTGCACCTTGCGCCCGGCCTCGCCGGCAGCCGCGCGCGCCACGTCCTCGGCGATGCGGTTGGCCTCGTGCATGGGCTTGGCCAGGTCCTGCAGCTGGCGGGCCAGCTTGCGCGCCTCGCGCGGGGCCTGCTCGGCCCATTCGGTGGCAGGCCCGACCAGCTGCACCGCCAGCACGGCGGGGCCGGCCAGGCCCGGGCCCAGCACCAGCAGCGCGGCCACGAAGCGCGGGACCCACCCCTTGCGCAGCAGGCGGATCACCGGGTTGCCGATCAGGGCGAAGAACATCGCCAGCAGCACCGGCAGGATCACGCCCTGCGCCATCCACAGGGTGTAGCCCACCGCCAGCACGGCCAGCACCACCACCGCCGCCGGCGCGCGCGGTCGCGGCCTTGGCGCGGGCGCCGGGGCAGGTTCGGCAGGGGCGGGGGGGGCAGCGGACGGGCCGGCGG
>NZ_PDWK01000040.1 GCF_010093135.1 Pseudoxanthomonas taiwanensis
CGTCGCCTGGGCCCAGACCCGCCAGACCAACGGCTTCCTCGAAGCGCTCAACGGCCTGTTTCAGTCCGCCAAGCGCCGCGCTCGCGGCTTCACCCGCTTCACCACTATCAGAACCGTCATCTTCCTGGTCGCCGGCAAGCTCGACTTCGCAGTGATCAACCCTCATGCCCGGCAACCCACTTGAAATTCAACAGAGCCATATCAAGACGGATTTGTTTTATGCCAATCCGTCCTTGGCGTTGCTTGGTTTTCATATTTACCGCGCCAGTGGTCATTTCAAGAATGGTGAGCGAGAAGGCATCACGCTGATTTGTCGCGAACGACTGGCGGATAATCAGAGAGTTTCTTACATAAGGCTGGATGACCGAATTTACTACGTCAGGGGGGTAAGGTGATCGCGGATGAACTGAAAGCGGCCTTGCAGGACTACTATAACGACCAGGCCAATATCGGCGTTTGCGTGTATGCGCTAATGAAGGATGCATATTGTCCTGGTCCCTTCAAGCTGGATATTGAAGCCGATGCAGAAGCTGGACTCAAAACCTTGTTTCTGCAAAGTCTGCGGGACGAAATTTCCAGCAAAGAGGAACTGACGGTACTCGACTTGTCGAGCGCGGATGAGCGAGTCAATGCCATCTATGTTTACGATCTCGACATCCCTGAAGAGCTGACAGCACTTGAGACTGTAATTGCTCAAGACAACCTGCCGGTTCTAGATCTGAATGAAGCAAGCCTTTCCTCAATCAGGGCTCTTCTGATTGAAATCGGCAATGACGCAAGGCAGCTGGTTTTGTACAAGACCATGGCTCCCGTCAACATCTTTGGCCGATCAAGTTTTTTCTTGCGAAAGCATGAGAGTCGCCTTGAGCGGCTGGATGACGAATTCTTACGCGTCAGCGCCGGGTTCCAGATGATGCGGATTAATGGAAACCTGCTGGTGCTGAATCTTGAGGCGCTAGAGCATAACTTCGGGTTTCACGATGTGATTAAAAAGGAGGCAGCGCTGGGCATTAATGCCATCGTCTCAGCGGAATTGGTGGCCAATCCAGATGTCTTGCGTGAGCTTGTCGATGATGTGAAATATGCGCGTCGCCTCACCAAGATTGCTAAAGCGTCGCCTGTCCTTAAGGCTGGTATTTCAGGCGAAAGCATCGTCCAGTTTTGCAGTGCATTTCCTGGTCTAGCCGGGCGCATTCGATTCAATGATGAAAACAATAAGGTAGTTCTGGATACCAAGGTTTCCAAAGACTTGTTCATCAAGGTATTGATGGACGATTTTCTCACCTCTGAGCTCACAAAAATTCATTACGCCAGTGTCGCAAAAGATGCCGTGGAACCAGGAGTCGAGGAGGCAAACTGATGGCCTTCCTATCCGAGGCCGCCGTGGAGCAAGCGCTGCTGAATCAGCTGCGCGCGCTCGGTTACAGCGTTGAACGCGAGGACGACATCGGCCCCGATGGACACCGCCCGGAGCGCGAGAGCCATGACGAGGTGGTGCTGCGCGGGCGGTTCGAGCATGCAGTCGAACGCCTGAATCCCGCGGTGCCGCCGGAGGCGCGGCAGGACGCGATCCGCAGGGGCGTACAGGCCGTGCGGGCCTCGCGGCTCGATGCGCATGATCCGCACGGCCTGATTTCCGGCGCGCTGCGTATCTCCGATGCCCAAGCCTTCCTCAAGGAACGTGACTTATGAACGAAGCTGGGCAACTCGTCATCTTCGAAGCTGAAAACGGTCCGGTCCAGGTGCGGCTGGAGGGAGAGACCGTGTGGCTGACGCAGGCGCAGATGGCCGAGCTGTTCGGCACTTCCAGTGACAACATCAGCCTGCACCTCAAGAACATTTACAAGGAGCGGGAGCTTCAGGAGGCGGCAACTACCGAGGATTTCTCGGTAGTTCGCCAGGAGGGCGCGCGGCAGGTACGACGCCGGCTCAAGCACTACAACCTCGACGCCATCATTTCCGTGGGGTATCGGGTCAGTTCCGCGAAAGCCACGCGCTTTCGCCAGTGGGCAACTACCGTACTGCGTGAGCACCTGACCCGTGGCTTCACCCTGAACCGCCAGCGCTTCGAACGCAACGCCGCCGAGCTGGAAGCCGCGCTGCAGCTGGTGCGCAGGGCCGCGGCCGGCGCGGCGCTGACCGCCGATCAGGGCCGCGGGCTGGTGGACGTGATCGCGCACTACACCCAGACCTTCCTGTGGCTGCAACGCTATGACGAGGGACTGCTGACCGCACCGGCGGGCAGTCCGGGCGGCGTGCTGCCGACACTGGACGAGGCCCGTGCCGCCATTGCGCGGCTGAAGGCTGATCTGATGGCGCGCGGCGAGGCTTCCGAGCTCTTCGGGCGCGAGCGCGGCGATGCCTTCGCGGCTCTGCTGGGCAACCTTGACCAGACCGTGTTCGGCGAGCCGGCCTATCCCACGGTGGAGACCAAGGCCGCGCACCTGCTGTATTTCGTCATCAAGAACCATCCGTTCGCGGACGGCAACAAGCGCAGCGGGGCCTTCCTGTTCGTGGATTTCCTGGCACGCAACGGGCGCCTGCTGCGCAACGGCGAACCGGTGATCAACGATGTGGGCCTGGCGGCGCTGGCGCTGCTGGTGGCGGAGTCCGACGCCAAGAACAAGGACGTGATGATCCGCCTGATCGAGAACATGCTCGCCCTGCCGGGCGGCAGGGAAGAGGGATAGACGCATGGCATTTCTGTCTGAGGCGGAGATCGAAAGCGCGCTGCTGGACCAGCTGCGCGCGCTCGGTTACAGCATCGAGCGCGAGGAGGACATCGGCCCCGACGGCCACCGGCCGGAGCGCGAGAGCCACAATGAGGTGGTGCTGCGCAGGCGGTTCGAGGATGCCGTTGCCCGCCTGAACCCCGGGGTGCCGCCGGAGGCGCGGCAGGACGCGATCGGCAGGGTCACGCAGTCCGAACTGCCCGCCCTGCTCGAAGAGAACCGCCGCCTCCACAGGCTGCTGACAGAGGGCGTGGACGTCGAGTACTACGCACAGGATGGCACGCTGACCGCCGGCAAGGTGGTGCTGGTCGACTTCGAACACCCGGAGAACAACGACTGGCTGGCGGTGCGCCAGTTCACGGTGATCAACGGCCGGAACACCCGCCGGCCCGACGTGGTGGTGTTCGTCAACGGCCTGCCGCTGGCGGTGATCGAGCTCAAGGCGCCGGGCAGCGGGAACGCCACGCTGGCCGGTGCCTTCAACCAGCTGCAGACCTACAAGCAGCAGATCCCCCAGCTGTTCCACACCAACGCGCTGCTGGTCACGTCCGATGGCATCTCTGCCCGGGTGGGATCGCTGTCGGCCGACCTGGAGCGGTTCATGCCGTGGCGCACCACGGACGGCACGGAGGTCGCGCCCAAGGGGGCGCCGGAACTGCCGACGCTGATCGAGGGCGTGTTCGAGCATCGCCGGCTGCTCGATCTGGTGCGGGATTTCACGGTCTTTGGCGAGACGGGTTCCGGGCTGGTGAAGATCATCGCCGGCTACCACCAGTTCCACGCGGTGAAGAAGGCCGTGGAGTCCACGGTGCGCGCGGCCATGCAGGTCCAGGAAGTGGACGAAGATCCCGCGGAATACGGTCTGCCCAGCGTGAAGTCCCAGCGCCCGGGCGACCGGCGCGCGGGGGTGATCTGGCACACGCAGGGCTCCGGCAAGAGCCTGTTGATGGCCTTTTACGCGGGGCAGCTGGTCAGGCACCCGGCGATGGAGAACCCGACCCTGGTGGTGCTGACCGACCGCAACGACCTGGACGACCAGCTCTTCGCCACTTTCTCCATGTGCCGCGACCTGATCCGGCAGACACCGGTGCAGGCCGAGAGCCGCGAGCACCTGCAGGCGCTGCTGAACCGCGCGTCGGGCGGCGTGATCTTCACCACCCTGCAGAAGTTCGGCGAAGTCACGGCGCCGTTGACCACCCGCCGCAACGTGGTGGTCATCGCCGATGAGGCACACCGCAGCCAGTACGGCTTCAAGGCCAGGGTGGATGCGAAGACCGGCGAAGTCTCCTACGGCTTTGCCAAGTACATGCGTGATGCCCTGCCGAACGCCTCCTTCATCGGCTTCACCGGCACGCCCATCGAGGCGGATGACGTCAACACCCCGGCGGTGTTCGGCCACTACATCGACATCTACGACATCAGCCGCGCGGTCGAGGACGGCGCCACGGTGCCGATCTACTACGAGTCCCGCCTGGCGCGCATCGAGCTGGACGAGGACGAGAAGCCCAGGATCGACGCCGAGGTGGAGGAGATCCTGGAGGGCGAGGAAGAGACCGCCCGCGAACGCGCCAAGCAGAAGTGGGCCACCATCGAGGCGCTGGTGGGCGCGGAAAAGCGCCTGCGGCAGGTGGCCGCCGACATCGTGCAGCACTTCGAAAGCCGCGTGGCCGCGCTGGACGGCAAGGCCATGGTGGTGTGCATGAGCCGCCGCATCTGCGTGGCCCTCTACGACGAGATCGTCAAACTGCGCCCGGACTGGCACAGCCCGGACGACAACGCCGGGGTGGTCAAGATCGTGATGACGGGGGCGGCCAGCGACCCGCCCGAGTGGCAGCCGCACATCGGCAACAAGGCCCGGCGCGACCTGCTGGCCAGGCGTGCCCGCGATCCGGACGATCCCCTGAAGCTGGTGATCGTGCGCGACATGTGGCTGACCGGCTTCGACGCGCCCTGCATGCACACCATGTACGTGGACAAGCCGATGCGCGGCCACGGCCTGATGCAGGCCATCGCGCGCGTCAACCGCGTGTTCCGCGACAAGCCCGCCGGCCTGGTGGTGGACTACATCGGCATCGCGCAGAACCTGAAGTCGGCGCTGGCGCAGTACTCGCCGAAGGACCGCGAGAACACCGGCATCGACGAGGCCAGGGCCATCGCGGTGATGTTGGAGAAGTACGAGGTCGTGCGCGGCATGTTCCACGGCTTCGACTACGCCACGGCGTTGAGTGGAACACCACAGGAGCGGCTGGCAGTGATGGCGGGGGCCATCGAATGGGTGCTGGACATGCAGCAGCGGCTGGCGGCGCAGGAGACTACGGACGAGGGCAAGAAAAAAGCTCATCGCCGCTACCAGGACGCCGTGCTGGCCCTGTCCAGGGCCTATGCCCTGGCCGCCGCCTCGGACGAGGCGCGCGCGATCCGCGAAGAGGTCGGTTTCTTCCAGGCCATCCGTGCCGCGCTGGTCAAGAGCGGCACCGGACCGGGCCCGACCCGGCAGGAGCGCGAGCTGGCCATCCAGCAGATCGTCAGCCGCGCCGTGGTCTCGACCGAGATCGTGGACATCCTGAAGGCCGCCGGGCTCAGGAGCCCGGACATCTCCATCCTCTCGGACGAGTTCCTGGCCGAGGTGCAGCAGATGGAGAAGAAGAACCTGGCGCTGGAGGCCCTGCGCAAGCTCATCAACGACGGCATCCGCTCGCGCAGCAAGAGCAACGTGGTCCAGACCAGGGCGTTTTCGGAGCGGCTGGAGGACGCGGTGGCCCGTTACCACGCCAACGCCATCACCACGGCCGAGGTGCTGCAGGAACTGATCCAGCTGGCCAAAGACATCCGCGCGGCGCGCCAGCGAGGGGAAGAGCAGGGGCTGACCGAGGAGGAAATCGCCTTCTACGACGCCCTGGCCGAGAACGAAAGCGCCGTGCAGGTGATGGGCGACGACCAGCTCAAGGTGATCGCCCACGAGCTGCTGGTGAGCCTGCGGGAGAACGTGACGGTGGACTGGGCGCACCGGGAATCGGCCCGCGCCCGCATGCGGGTGCTGGTCAAGCGCATCCTGCGCAAGTACGGCTACCCGCCGGACCTCCAGGACGCCGCCGTGCAGACGGTGCTGCGGCAGGCCGAAGCCTTGTCGGCGGCATGGGCGGTGTCGCCGCAGGAGGCGACAGCCTGAAACGGCTGACAGGAGCAGGCCCCGGTGGCCCACCATTCCCGCCCCCGCGTCCCTGTGGCCAAGCGGGAGTGGCGGCGCGGCGGGATGGCCGCGCCGCCGGTAGTCAGGCCGCCATGGAGTCCCGCCCCAGCGGCACGCGCTCCTCGGCGCCGGCCAGCTCGTGGATGCGGGCCACGGTGCGGTCGAACTCGCGGGCCAGCTCCAGGAAGCGCGGGCGCGACGGGTCGGCGCGCTCCAGCAGGGCGCGGGCCTCCTCAGCAGGCGGCGGAACGTATTCATCGGGGTGCGGGACGGGACGCCCCGCCACGGTAAGCCAGCGGCCGGACCCGATCAACGTGGCCGGCACGCGGCCCGGATTCGGGCGCAAGAAACCGGACGCGCCGGCGCGCCGCCCGGCGCACACTGCGCCCGACCGCCGCCGGACCGCGATGGCGGCACGCCTGCCGATGGGATAGCTTCGATGGACATGGCCACCTCGACTCGACCGCACGCCCGCTATGCCAGCGACGGGGAACGCTGGGCCGCGGTGCTGGCACGCGATCCACGGGCCGACGGCGCGTTCTTCTACGCGGTGGCGACCACCGGCGTGTACTGCCGGCCCTCGTGCGGCGCGCGCCGGCCGCGGCGCGAGCACGTGGCCTTCTTCGCCAGCGCGCAGGCGGCCGAGCACGCCGGCTACCGTGCCGGCCGCCGCTGCCGCCCGGACCAGGCGCCGGCGCACGTGCGCCAGGCGGAGCTGGTTGCCGCCGCCTGCCGGCGCATCGAGGCGGCGGAGGAGCCCCCCACGCTGGAGACGCTGGCCGCGGAGGCGGGGCTGAGTCCTTTCCATTTCCACCGCCTGTTCCGCCGCATCACCGGCATGACGCCCCGGGCGTACGCGGCCGCGCACCGCGCCCGCCGCCTGCAGGAGCGTCTGGCCGGCGGCGCGCGTGTCACCGAGGCGCTCTACGCGGCCGGCTTCGGTTCCAGCAGTGCCTTCTACGCGCGCGCGGGGCGCGACCTGGGCATGTCCCCGGGTGCCTGCCGCGCGTGCGGCCGCGGCCTGGTGATCCGCTTCGCCGTGGCGCAGTGCTCGCTGGGCGCGCTGCTGGTGGCCGCCTCGGACAAGGGCGTGTGCGCGGTGTTCCTGGGCGACGATCCCGAGGCGCTGGTGCGCGACCTGCAGGACCGCTTCCGCGCGGCCGAGCTGGTCGGCGCGGACCGCGCCTTCGAGGACTGGGTGGCGCGGGTGGTGGCCCTGGTCGAGGATCCGGCCACCGGCCTGGACCTGCCGCTGGACCTGCGCGGCACCGCCTTCCAGCAACGGGTCTGGCAGGCGCTGCGCGCCATCCCGCCCGGGCAGACCGTGTCCTATGCCGAGCTGGCGCGGCGCATCGGCCATCCCGGCGCCACCCGCGCGGTGGCCGCGGCCTGCGGCGCCAACCCGGTGGCCGTGGCCGTACCCTGCCACCGCGTGGTGCGCAGCGACGGCGGCCTGTCCGGCTACCGCTGGGGCGTGGAGCGCAAGCGCGCGCTGCTGGAGCGCGAACGCGGCGGCGCCTGACCGCTCAGGGCGAGGCCTCGGCGCGCTCGGCGGCCGGCACCTGCGCCGCCAGCCAGGCGCGCAGCGAGGCCGGCTTCACCGGCTTGGTCAGCAGCTGGTAGCCGCGCAGGCGCGCCTGCCGCTTGAGCTCGTCGCGGCCGTCGGCGGTCAGCAGCGCGCCGGGGACCGGTCCGCCGACGCGCCGCAGCGCGTCCAGCGCGTCCAAGCCGTCCATGCGGTCGTGCAGGTGGAAGTCCACCAGCATCGCCTGCGGTGCACTGTCGGCCATGCGCGCCAGCGCCTCGTCCACGGTGGTGGCGGTGATGGCGATGGCCTCCCAGCGCGTGAGCAGGGCGCGCATGCCGTCCAGGATCTCCTGGTCGTTGTCCACGCACAGCACGCGCAGGCCGGCCAGCGAGCCGGAGGCCGGCAGCGCCGCGGCCGGGCGCGGCGCCGGCGCGGGCAGGCCGGCCGCGCGCGGCACGGTGATGGAGAACATGCTGCCGCGGCCCACCTGGCTGCGCGCGTCCAGGGCGTGGTCCAGCAGGCGCGAGATGCGCTGGCAGATGGACAGGCCCAGGCCCAGGCCGCGCTCGCCCCAGTCGAACGGCTGCTGGTAGCGATGGAACTCCTCGTAGATCTGGCGCATGTGCTGCTCGGGAATGCCCGGGCCGGTGTCCCAGACCTGCAGCCGCACCTGGTCGCCGTGGATGCGCATGCCCAGCACGATGCGGCCCTGGCGGGTGTAGCGCAGGGCGTTGGCCAGGAAGTTCTGCAGCACCCGCCGCAGCAGGCGGCGGTCGCTGCGCACCGCGCAGCTGCGCGCGTGCACGCGCAGGTCCAGGCCGCGGCCGGAGGCCACCGGTGCGTACTGCGCCGCCAGTTCGCGCAGCAGCCCGCCGGCGTCGAACTCGCGCACCTCGATCTCCAGCGCGCCGGCGTCCAGGCGGGAGACGTCGAGCAGACCGTCCAGCAGCTCCTCGGCCGCGCGCAGCGAGGTGTCCACGCGCTCGGCCAGGTGGCGCAGCTCCTCCGGCCCGTGGTTGCCGTCGCGCAGGGCCGAGGCGAACAGGCGTGCGGCGTTGAGCGGCTGCAGCACGTCATGGCTGATCGCGGCCAGGAAGCGGGTGCGCGACTGCTGCGCCAGCTCGGCCTCGCGGGTGCGCTCGGCCACGCGCTGCTCCAGGGTCTCGTTGGCCTCGCGCAGGGCCTGCTCGGCGCGCTTGTAGGCGGTGATGTCGTTGTAGCTGGTGACGTAGCCGCCGCCGGGCAGGGCCTGGCCGCGCATCTCGATCACCGTGCCGTCGGAGCGCACGCGCTCGAACACGTGCGGCGTGCCGGCGCGCATGTGCTCGATGCGCTTGCGGATGTGCTCCTCGACGCTGCCCTCGCCCAGCTCGCCGCGCTCGGCGTTGTAACGGATCAGATCGGCGACCGGGCGGCCGACGTAGAGCATGCCGTCCGGATAGCCGAACATCTGCTGGTAGCGGCGGTTCCAGGCCACCAGGCGCATGTCCGGGTCCACCACGCTCACGCCGGCGCTGATGTTCTCCAGGGTGGTAGACAGGATCTCGCGGTTGAAGCGCAGTTCCTGGCCGGCCTCGTCCAGCAGCGCCATCACCTCGTCCAGGTGCATGCCCGAGCCGCGCAGCACCGAGGTCAGCACCAGGCGCGCCGAGGCCGCGCCGATGGAGGCGGCCAGCAGGCGTTCGGTGAACTGGATCCAGCCGCGGTCGGCGGCGGCGGCCGGGTTGAGCTCGCGGCCCAGCGCGGCGGCCTGCTCGGCGAAGGCGCGGCGGGCGTGGCGGTCGCCGACGATGCGCACGGCCAGCGCGCGCAGGTCGCCGACGCTGACGTTGCCCGGCCAGTCGCCGTGGCTGAGGATCTGGCGCTCGGCGTACGGGTCCAGGAACGGGGCGATGCGCAGGCGCTCGTCCACGCTGGGCCGCCAGCGGGCCGACACCACCATCATCACCGCGCTGTTGATCAGCAGCGACCAGAACGTGCCGTGGGTCAGCGCGTCCCAGCCGCTGAGCCCGAACAGCTGCTGCGGCCGCAGCCAGCCCAGCCCGAACGGGCCCTCGTGCACCCAGCCCGAGTCGAACAGGCCGGAGTTGGCCAGCGCCGGCAGCAGCAGGGTGTAGGTCCAGGTGGCGAAGCCGGCCAGCAGGCCCCACTCCACGCCGCGGCGGCTGGCGCCGCGCCAGTACAGGCCGCCGATCAGGCCGGGGCCGAACTGGGCCACCGCGGCGAAGGCCATCAGGCCGTAGGAGGCCAGGGTGGTGTCGCCGCCGGCCCAGCGGTAGTAGCCGTAGGCGCACAGCGACAGCAACAGGATCGCGGCGCGGCGGATCCACAGCACCAGCGAGGCCACGTCCGCGGCCGCGTGGCGCTCGCCCCAGCCGCGGCGCAGCAGCACCGGCATCACCAGGTCGTTGCTGACCATGGTGGCCAGGGCGATGGAGGCCACGATCACCATGCCGGTGGCCGCGGAGAAGCCGCCCACGTACGCGGCCAGGGCCAGCGCGTCCCGGCTCTCGGCCAGCGGCAGGGCCAGCACGAAGGTGTCGCTGGGCACCGCGCCGTCGCGGCCGAACAGGGCCACGCCGGCCGCGGCGATGGGCAGCACCATCAGCGTCACCAGCAGCAGGTACCCGCTGAACATCCAGCGCGCCTTGCGGATGTCGGCCACGTCGCCGCACTCGACCACCGCCACCTGGAACTGGCGCGGCAGGCAGACGATGGCCAGGAAGCTGAGCAGGGTCTGGGTCAGGAAGCCGGTCGGCGGCGCGCTGGCGAACAGGGTGTAGGCCGACTCCTCCAGGTTGCCGCCGCGCCCGTCCAGCCACAGCCACGCGAACACGCCCACCGCCACCAGCGCCACCAGCTTGACCAGCGACTCCAGCGAGATGGCCAGCATCATGCCGTGGTGGTGCTCGGTGGCGTCCACCTGGCGGGTGCCGAACAGGGCGGCGAACAGCGCCATCAGCAGCGCCACGTACAGCGCCGGGTCGGCGGCCACCGGGACCTGCCCGGTGTCCTGGCCGCTGAGCACGCCCAGGCTCAGGGCCACGGCCTTGTACTGCAGCGCCACGTAGGGCACCACGCCGACCAGGGCGATCAGCGTCACCAGCGCCGCCAGGCGCCGTGAGCGGCCGTAGCGGGCGGAGATGAAGTCGGCGATGGAGACGGTGTTCTGGCTGCGCGCGATCAGTGCCAGGCGCTCGATGATGCGCCAGCCGAACAGCAGCAGGAGGATCGGGCCCAGGTAGATGGGCACGTAGCCCAGGCCGTTGCGCACGGCGCTGCCGACCGCGCCGTAGAACGTCCACGACGAGCAATAGACCGCCAGCGCCAGGCTGTAGACCACCGGGCGCAGCCAGGGCCGGTCCGGGTACATGGGGCGGCGGTCGCCCCACCACGCCACCGCGAACAGCAGCGCGGCATAGCCCACGGACACCAGCAGCAGGATCCAGCTCGAGACCAAGGCGGCCCCTCCTCCGACCCAGTCCGAAGGCAGGCAGTGTACTTCCGTTCTCCGGCGCACGGGGGCGCCGCGCTTGCCATGCGGGCGCCGAGGGCCCAAGCTCGACAACGCTGTCAACGGCCGGCCGCGCCGCGGCCGGCCCCGTCCGGGCGAGGGGACATGGCACCAGCACAGGCCAGCGACACCGCCGCAACGCGGCGCGCCGACGGCGAGGCCCGCCTGCGCCTGCGCGAGCAGGCCGGCTACGCCGTCGGCGACTTCGGCTTCAACCTGTACTGGGCCAACATCTCGGCCTACCTGCTGATCTTCTACACCGACGTCATGGGCCTGGCCGCGGCGGCGGTGGGCACGATGATGCTGGCGACCAAGATCGTGGACGCGGCCACCGATCCGCTGATGGGCGCACTGGCCGACCGCACCCGCAGCCGCCACGGCCGCTTCCGTCCCTACCTGCTGTACGGCGGCCCGGCGCTGGCGATGGCCGGGGTGCTGACCTGGACGGTGCCGGACCTGGAGCCGGGCGGGCGGCTGCTGTGGGCCTATGCCACGTTCACCCTGATGATGCTGGCCTACACCGTGCTGAGCATGCCGTACTCGGCACTCTCGGGGGTGATGACCGCCGACAGCCAGCAACGCACCGCCCTGGTCAGCTGGCGCTTCATCGCCGCCTTCGCCGGCACCACCCTGGTCAACTGGCTCACCCCTGGCCTGGTGCGCCGGCTGGGCCGCGGCGACGAGGCGCTGGGCTGGCAGCTGACCCTGGGCCTGTACGGGGTGCTGGCCACGGCCTGCTTCCTGGCCGTGTTCGCCACCACCCGCGAGCGCATCCAGCCACCGCCGGCGCAGCGCAGTCCGGTGTGGCAGGACGTGCGCGACCTGCTGCACAACAGGCCGTGGCTGGTGCTGTTCGCCCTGGCGCTGATCATCATGGTCACCATCGTCATGCGTGCCGGCACCCTGGCCTACTACCTCAAGTACCACGTCGGCCGGCCGGAACTGACCGGGCTGTTCCTGGGCAGCTATTCGGTGGCGCTGGCCGCCGGCGCGGCGCTGACCCCGCTGCTGACCCGCCACGTGGACAAGACCCGGCTGCTGGCCCGGCTGATGGCGGGCGTGGGCGTGGCCTCCTGCGCCATGTACCTGCTGCCGCCGGACGCGGTGTGGGCGCTGCTGGCGATGAACCTCCTGGTGGGCCTGCTGCTGGGGCCGAAGTCGCCGCTGGCCTTCTCCATGTACGCCGACTGCGCCGACTACACCGAGTGGAAGACAGGCCGCCGCGCCACCGCGATGACCTTCGCCGCCGCCACCTTCTCGCAGAAGCTGGGCGGGGCGCTGGCCTCGGCGGCCATCGCCTGGCTGCTGTCGCTGCTGGGCTACGTGGCCAACCAGGTGCAGGGCGAGGCCTCGCGCACCGGCATCGTCCTGCTGCTGACCGTGATCCCGGGCGTGGTGGCGCTGCTGGCGGCATGGGTGATGCGCTTCTACCCGCTGGACGGGCCCACCCTGGAGCGGGTGCAGGCGGACCTGCGCCGCCGCCGCCGCGCGGAGGCGGCGCCATGAGCGCGGCCCCCTGCGCCTTCGTCGACGGCGGCCGCCGCCTGGTGCTGCACGACCCGGTGGCGATGCCCAACGCCTCCACCTTCCTGTGGAACCGGCGCATGCTGCTGCAGCTCAACTGCCGCGGCTATGCGACCGCGCAGTTCATGCAGCCGGAACCGGCGCGCTACGCGCATGCGCCGGTGCTGGAGGCCAGGACCTTCATGCAGCCGGAACAGCCGTACTACGCCCACCACCCGGGCCGGTTCTGCTACGTCAAGGACGAGGAGGACGGCGCGCTGTTCTCGGTGCCGTACGCGCCGGTGCAGCGCCGCCCGGACACCTTCGCCTTCGCCGTGGGCGCGGGCGATGCGGCCTGGACCGTGGCCTGCGCCGGTCTGGAGCTGGAATGGCGCGTGGTCCTGCCCGCGGACGATGTGGCCGAGCTGTGGACCCTGCGCGTGCGCAACCGCTCCGGGCGCGGGCGGCGCATCAGCCTGTATCCGTACTTTCCGGTCGGTTACATGTCGTGGATGAACCAGGCCGGCGAATACCGCGCCGACCTGGGCGGCATCGTCTGCAGCAGCGTCACGCCGTACCAGAAGGTTGAGGACTACTTCCGCCAGCGCGACTTCCTCGACCGCACCGTGCTGCTGCACGACCGCGCGCCGGATGCCTGGGAGGCCAACCAGGTCGCGTTCGAGGGGCAGGGCGGCCTGCATGCGCCGGACGCGATCCTCGGCCGCGACACCCTGGCCCGCGGCGACGCCCGCTACGAGCTGCCGGCGGCGGTGCTGCAGTACCGGCTGGCGCTGGCTGACGGGCAGGAGGAGGCGTTCGCCTTCGTGTTCGCGCCGGCGCGCGACGATGCGCAGGTGCGCGCGCTGCGCGCGCGCCACCTGGGCCCGGGCGGCTTCGCGGCCGCGGAGGCGGCCCATGCCGCCCACCTGGAACAGGGCCGCGGCTGCCTGCACCAGGACACGCCGGAGGCCTGGTTCGACGCCTTCGCCAACCACTGGTTGCCGCGCCAGGTGCACTACCATGGCGACGTCAACCGCCTGACCACCGACCCGCAGACGCGCAACTACCTGCAGGACCACATGGGCATGGCCTACGTGCGCCCGGAGGTGGCGCGCGCGGCCTTCCTGCACGCGCTGGCCCAGCAGAAGCCGGAAGGGGCCATGCCCGACGGCATCCTGCTGGTGGAGGGGGCCGAGCTGAAGTACATCAACCAGGTGCCGCACACCGACCATTGCGTGTGGCTGCCGGTCTGCCTGTCGGCCTACCTGGACGAGACCGGCGATACGGCCCTGCTCGACGAACCGGTGACCGACCGCGAAGGCTACACCGCCACGGTGGCCGCGCGCGTGGGCCGGGCCATGGACTGGCTGCTGCAGGCGCGCGACCCGCGCGGGCTGAGCTACATCGCCCAGGGCGACTGGTGCGACCCGATGAACATGGTCGGCTGGAAGGGCCGCGGCGTGTCCGGCTGGCTGTCGCTGGCCAGTGCCTGGGCACTGCGTCTGTGGGCGCAGGTGTGCGAGCGTCGCGGCGAGGCCGCGCAGGCCGCGCGCTTCGCCCGCGGCGCGGAGGAGTTCAACGCCGCGGTCAATGCGCACCTGTGGGACGGGGACTGGTACGGCCGCGGCATCACCGACGACGGCGCGGCCTTCGGCGTGCGCGCCGACGCCGAGGGCCGCATCTACCTCAATCCGCAGAGCTGGGCGCTGCTCAGCGGCGCGGCCGACGCGGAACGGCGCGCGCGCCTGGTCGCCGCGGTGGAGCGGCACCTGGTCTCCCCCTACGGCGTGGCCATGCTCGATCCGCCCTACACCGGCATGCGCGAGGACGTGGGCCGGCTGACCCAGAAGTTCCCCGGCTCGGCCGAGAACGGTTCGGTCTACAACCACGCCGCCGCGTTCTGGGCCTATGCGCTGTACCGGGTGGGCGAGGCCGACCGCGCCTGGCGCGTGCTGCGCGCCATGCTGCCCGGCCCGGATCCGGAGGACCTGGTGCAGCGCGGGCAGTTGCCGGTGTTCGTGCCCAACTACTACCGCGGCGCCTGGCGCCTGTATCCGCGCACCGCAGGCCGTTCCAGCCAGCTGTTCAACACCGGCACCGCGGCCTGGCTGTACCGCTGCCTGGTCGAGGAGCTGTTCGGCCTGCGCGGCGAGGGCGCCGGCCTGCGCATCGCCCCGCAGCTGCCTTCGCACTGGCCGGGCGCGCGCGTGCGCCGGCGCTTCCGCGGCGCCGGCTTCGAGGTGTGGATGGAGCGCGTGGCCGGCGTGGACGCCGCGCGCGTGACCGTGGACGGGCGGTCGCTGGAGGCGGGCCTGCTGCCGCGGGTGGAGCCGGGCCGGCACTACACCGTGCACGTGGAGCTGCCGGCATGAGCGGTGTCCGCGTGGCGGTGGTGATGGGCGTGTCCGGCAGCGGCAAGACCACCCTGGCGCGCGCGCTGGCGCAGGCCTGGCCGGCGACCTTCCTCGACGCCGACGACTTCCACAGCCAGGAAGCACGGGCGCACATGGCCGCGGGCCGGCCGCTGACCGACGCCATGCGTGCGCCGTGGGTGGAGCGCATCGCCGCCGAGCTGCGCCGGCGGGTGGAGGCCGGCGAGCGGGGGGCCCTGGCCTTCCCCGGGCCGCGCCCCGCGCACCGCCAGCGCCCGCGCGAGGCCGGCCTGCCGCTGCGCTTCCTGTACCTGGAGGGGGAACCAGCGCTGGTGGCCGAACGCATGCGCGGCCGCCGGGGCCACTACATGCCACTTTCGCTGCTGGACAGCCAGTACGCCGCGCTGGAGGCGCCGGAGGGCGAGCCGGACGTGGCGGTGGTGCCGGTGGCCCTGGACCGCGCCGCGCAGCTGCGGCGCGCGCTGGCGCTGCTGCGGGACTGAGGCCTCAGCCGGCCCAGGCCTGGGCCAGGGCCTGGGCCTGCAGGCGCAGGTCGGGGATGGCCAGGCTTTCCCAGGCCTGGCCGATGCGCAGGCTGCCGATGGCGCGCAGGTCGTCCTGGGGCCGGCCGTCGGCGTCCAGCAGGCGCCCCTCGGCGTCGGTGGCCAGGCCGATGCCGTGCGCGCCGGGCACGGCATGGCCCTCGCCCAGCAGCTGCTCCAGCAGCGGATTGCCCATGGCCTGCACGCGCAGCTCCACGCCGGTGGCGTTGACCACGTGGTCCACCTCCAGGGTGTGCGGCCGGCGCGCCGCGTCGCGCAGGGCCAGCTGCACGCAGCGCGGGCCGGCCGCGGCCAGCTCCAGGCGCGCGCGGTGCAGGTGCAGGCGGCCGGAGGCGCGCAGGCGCTCCAGCACCGCGTGCACCTCCGGGGCGATGCGGTGGCGGTGCACGTCCCAGTGGCGCACGGCGTGGCGCAGGAAGCGGCGCTGCTCGTGCTCGGGCAGCGACTGCCACAGCGCCGGCCCGTGCGGGCGCAGCCGCTCGATCACCGCCTGCCAGGACAGGCCGCGTGCGGCCGCGTCCTGCACCTGGCGGCGCAGCCGGCGCAGGCGCGCGCGGGTGCCCAGCGGCAGCAGCTCGGCGTGGTCGAAGGCCTCGTCCACCGCCAGCGCCGGGTCGTGGGCGCGCGGCAGCAGGCCGTGGCGCGAGACCAGGTGCAGCGGCCCGCGGTGGCCGGTGGCGTCCAGGGTGAGCACCGCGTCCACCATGCTCAGGCCGGTGCCGACGATGCACACCGCCGCGTCGGGGCCGATCGCGGCCACGCCCTCGTAGTCCCAGGCCGCGACCCGGCGCGGGGCCGGCCCCGCGCCGGCGCCGCGCGCCGGCAGCGGCCGCGGCGCGTTGCCGGTGGCCAGCAGCACCCGCGCCGCCAGCAGCCGGCCGCCGTCCCAGGCCAGGCGCCAGGCGCCGTCCGCGCGTTCGGCGGTGGCCCCCTTCGCCGCCACGTGCTCCAGGCTGGCCGCGCTGTCCTGCCGCACCTGCGCCAGGCGCGCCTGCACGTAGGCGCCGTAGTCGCGGCGCGGCACGAAGCGCACGGCCAGCGCCTGGCGCAGCTGCCCGGCGTACCCGGGCAGGCCGGCGAGGTAGTCGACGAAGTCCTCCGGCTGGTCCGGGAACAGGCTCATCCTGCCGGCCGGCACGTTGAGCACGTGCTCGGGGCGGCCGGTGCCGTAGGCCACGCCCCGGCCGGGTTCGGCGGCGGAGTCGAACAGGACGATGCGCAGCGGCGACCGCGCACGTTGCAGGCAGTGGATCGCCGCAAGCGTGCCGGCGGCGCCGCCGCCGACGATGGCGAGGTCGCAGCGGGAATGCATGGGCCGATTGTAGCCGGGGCCGGCGGCCGGCCCGCTAAGGTTTCGCAAAGGCACGCGGCGCCGGCGCCGCCCGGAAACGGCAGGGCCCGCCCTGCGGCGGGCCCTGCTGCGAAGAACACCGGAAGGCGACCGGTATTACTTGATCTTGCCTTCCTTGTAGATCACGTGCTTGCGAACGACGGGATCGTACTTCTTGATCTCCATCTTGTTCGGCGTGTTCTTCTTGTTCTTGTCGGTGGTGTAGAAGTGGCCGGTGCCGGCCGAGGAGATCAGGCGGATCTTGTCGCGCTTGGAAGCCATGGTCGGTTACTCCTCAGATCTTCTCGCCACGCGCGCGCAGCTCGGCCAGAACGGCATCGATGCCCTTCTTGTCGATGGTGCGCAGAGCGGCGGTGGAAACGCGCAGCTTCACCCAGCGCTTCTCCGAGGCCACCCAGAAGCGGCGCTCGTGCAGGTTGGGGAGGAAACGGCGGCGGGTCTTGTTGTTGGCGTGCGAGACGTTGTTGCCGGTCTGCACGCTTTTGCCGGTGACTTGGCAAATGCGGGACATACGCACCTCGAAAGGTTCTGGTGTCGCCCATAGCCCGGGAGACGGACGGCCCCGCGGCCGGCCCGGCCTGGCGGACGGGGCGGCGCACGCGATGCGGGAAGGATCTCGGCTGCCGGCGCGGCCCAGGTCGCGCCCCCGGGGCCGCCGGTCCGGTCGGGACGGACGCAGCGAGTCGGGCATTATGCCCTGCCGGCCGTTTCCGGCGCAAGTTGCCGGCCGTCCCCCGGGCCGGCCTCAGTGGCCGGCCCGGTCGCGCTTCCAGCCACGGTGGCGGATGTCCAGGTACAGGCTGTAGCAGGCGGTGAAGGCGGGAAACAGGTTCTGCAGCACGCCCACCGAGTCCTGCTTGGCCGAGAACAGGAAGTAGCTGAGGGTCATCAGGCTGCCGGCCACGCTCATGTACCAGAACAGGCGCGGGATCACCGGCTTGCCGGCGCGCCGGGAGGCGATGAACTGCACCAGCCAGCGGCCGCCGAACATCAGCGCGCCGGTGTAGCCGATCAGCTTCCAGCCGGTGACGTGCAGGCCGGTCCAGTACAGCCATTCGATCGGCTGGTCGAGCACCGACATCAGAGCTCCTCCACCGCGGTGCGGCGGCTGCGGGCGATCAGCCAGGCCACCCCGCGCAGGTCGCGGATGCCCACCAGGGCGCGGCCGAGGTTGTTGTACTTGGACACGCCGGCCGTGCGCGGGCGGTGCGAGACCGGCACGCTGACCGTCTTCCAGCCGGCGCGCTGCACCAGCGCCGGCAGGTAGCGGTGCATGTGGTCGAAGTAGGGCAGGTCGAGGAACACCTCGCGCTCGAACAGCTTGATGCCGCAGCCGGTGTCCGGGGTGTTGTCGCGCAGCATGCGCGCGCGGATGCGGTTGGCCCAGCGGCTGGCCCAGCGCTTGGAGCCGGAGTCCTTGCGGTCCACGCGCCAGCCGGCGAACAGCTTGACCTCGGGCCCGGCAGCGTCGCGCGCGGCCAGCAGCTTCGGGATGTCGGCCGGGTCGTTCTGGCCGTCGCCGTCGAGGGTGGCGATCCACGGCGCGCGCGCGGCCTTCACGCCGGTGCGCACCGCGGTGCTCTGCCCGCTCTGGGTGGCGTGGCGCAGCACGCGCAGCTCCGGGACGCGCGGCTTGAGCGCCTGCAGCACGGCCAGGGTGTCGTCTGTGGAGTGGTCGTCCACGTAGACGATCTCGAACGGCAGGCGCCCGCGCAGGGCGGCTACGAGCTCGTCCACCAGCGGCGCGATGTTGTCGCGCTCGTTGAAGACCGGAACGACGACGGAAAGTTCGGGGTTCATGGTTTGCCGGGGCGGGAGGGAAGGGGGCGCGGACGGCTCATGCCGCCGCGCCGAAGTAGTCGCGGCACCAGTGCACCACCGGCGGCAGGCCGGTGTCGATGCCCACCTTCGGCTCGAAGCCGAAGGCCTGGCGGGCACGGGTGGTGTCGGCCATGGTGCGGACCATGTCGCCGGGCTGCAGCGGGCGGTACACCTTGTGTGCCGGGCGGCCGGCGGCGCGCTCGATCACGCCGATGAAGTCCTCCAGCGCCACCGGGGTGTGGTTGCCCAGGTTGAACACCCGGTGCGGCACCGGCTCCCGCGGCGGATGGTCCAGCGCGCCGAGCACGCCGGCCACGATGTCCGAGACGTGGGTGAAGTCGCGCTCCATGCGGCCGTGGTTGAACACCTCGATCGGCCGCCCGGCCAGCACCGCGCGCGAGAACAGCAGCGGGGCCATGTCCGGCCGGCCCCACGGGCCGTACACGGTGAAGAAGCGCAGGCCGGTGGCGGGCAGCCCGTACAGCTGGGCGTAAGTGTAGGCCATCAGCTCGTTGGCCGCCTTGGTGGCCGCGTACAGCGAGCGCGGGCGGTCGATGCGCTGGTCCTCGGAGAAGGGCGGGGTGGCCGAGTCGCCGTACACCGAACTGCTGGAGGCGTACACCAGGTGCCGCACGCCGCCGTGCCGGCACAGCTCCAGCACGTTGACGAAGCCCTCCAGGTTGGAGGCCACGTAGGCGTGCGGGTTCTGCAGCGAGTAGCGCACGCCGGCCTGGGCGGCCAGGTGCACCACCCGGTCCGGGCGCAGCTCGGCAAACAGTGCCGCCAGGCCCTCGCGGTCGGCCAGATCCAGGCGGCGGATGTCCACGTCCGGACACAGCGCGGCCACGCGGTCGTGCTTGAGCCGCGGGTCGTAGTAGTCGTTGTAGTTGTCCAGGCCGGCCACCCGCTCACCGCGCGCGGCCAGGGCCTGGCAGACGTAGGCGCCGATGAAGCCGGCGGCGCCGGTGACGAGTACGGTCATGGACGGGCCCGGTTCAGGAGCCTGCATTGTCGCAGGCCGCCCATGAACGGAAAACCTGAATAGGGCCTGGGCCAGGCCCTGGCGGCTCAGGCGGGGCGGCCGCGCAGCCGCTCCAGCACCCCGTCCAGGGTGTCCAGGTCGCTGTAGTGGATGACCAGCCTGCCCTTGCCGTTGCGGCCGTGGGCGATGGCCACCTTCGTGCCCAGCGCCTCGGACAGCTCGGTCTCCAGCGAGGCGATGTCCGGCTGCTGGGCGCGGGCCGGCTTGCGCCGGGCGGCCTTGCCGGTGACCGGCACCTTGCCGGCGGCGAACTGCTGGGCGCGGTGCTCGACCTCGCGCACCGACCAGCCGTTCTCGGCCGCCTCGTAGGCCAGCTTGCTGGCCAGCTCCGGCGACAGGGTCAGCAGGGCGCGGGCGTGGCCCATCTCCAGGCGCCGGGCCTCGACCAGGGCGCGGATCGCCGGGGGCAGGTCCAGCAGGCGCAGCAGGTTGGACACCGCCGCGCGCGAGCGGCCCACCGCGGCGGCGGCCTCGGCGTGGGTCAGGGAGAACTCGTCGATCAGCCGTTGCAGGGCCTGGGCTTCCTCCAGCGGGTTCAGGTCCTCGCGCTGGATGTTCTCGATCAGGGCCATGGCCACGACGGTGCGGTCGTCCAGCTCGCGCACCACCACCGGCACCTCGGCCAGGCCGGCCAGCTGCGAGGCGCGCCAGCGGCGCTCGCCGGCGACGATCTCGTAGCGGTCCGGGGCGATCTCGCGCACCACGATCGGCTGGATCACGCCCTGGGCCCTGATCGAGGCCGACAGCTCCTCCAGCTTCTCCGGGTCCATGTCCCGGCGCGGCTGGTACTTGCCCGGCTGCAGCTGGCCCACCGGCAGGGTGCGCAGCACGTCGCCCGGCTGCGGCTGCTCCACCGAGGCCGGGGCGGTGGCCGCCGCGGCCGCCTTGGGGCCGAGCAGGGCTTCCAGGCCGCGGCCCAGGCCGCGCTTCTTGGCCGCGCTCATCAGACCGCCTCCGCCGGCGCGGCGCCACGCTCGCGCTCGAACTGGCGCCGGATCACCTCGCCGGCCAGGCCCAGGTAGGCCACGCCGCCACGCGATGCGCGGTCGTAGCCGACGATGCTCTGGCCGTGGCTGGGGGCCTCGGCCAGGCGCACGTTGCGCGGCACGATGGTGCGGAACACCTTGTCGCCGAAGTGCTCGGTCAGCTCGGCCGACACCGCGTTGGCCAGGTTGTTGCGCACGTCGAACATGGTCCGCAGCACGCCTTCGATCTCCAGTCCGGGGTTGAGCTGCTGGCGCAGCGCCTCGATCGTGTCCATGAGCGCGCTGAGGCCTTCCAGGGCGTAATACTCGCACTGCATCGGCACGATCACCGAGTCGGCCGCGGTCAGCGCGTTGACCGTCAGCAGGGAGAGCGCCGGCGGGCAGTCGATGATGATGAAGTCGTAGTCCCCGCGCAGCGGCTCCAGTGCCTGCTTCAGCCGCAGCTCGCGGCCCTCGGCCTCCATCAGCTGGATCTCGGCCGCGGTCAGGTCGATGTTGCCCGGCAGCAGGTCGAAGTCCTCGGCGGTGCGCACGACCGTGGAGCGGGCGTCGCGCTCGCCCAGCAGGACGTCGCAGGTGGAGGCCTCGACCTCGCGCTTGTCCACGCCGCTGCCCATGGTGGCGTTGCCCTGGGCGTCCAGGTCCACCAGCAGCACGCGCCGGGGCGCGCGCGCCAGCGCGGCGGCCAGGTTGACGGCCGTCGTGGTCTTGCCGACGCCGCCTTTCTGGTTGGCGATGGCGATGATGCGGGCCATGCGGGAGCTGCCTCGGAGGAGGACCGGCGGGGTCCGGAGCGGGCCATTATGCGGATTTCACGCCGCCCGGCCCACCTCGACCAGGTGCCGCTCGGCGTCAAGGCCCGGAACGGCGAGCGGATGCACGGCCAGCGCGGCCCAGCCGGCGGGCAGCGCGGCCAGTTCCTCCGCCGGGTACACGCCCTTCATGGCCAGCAGGCGGCCGTCCGCGGCCAGCAGGTGGCCGCCGACCTCCAGGATGCCGGCCAGGGTGTCCAGGGCGCGGGCGGTGACCTGGGCGTAGGCGCCCGGCTCGTCCACCGCCTCGGCGCGCGATTCCCGCACCCGGGCGTTGCCCAGCTTCAGCTGGCGCACCGCCTCGCGCAGGAAGCGGGCCTTCTTGCCGTTGCTCTCGACCAGGGTGACCTGGACGTCCGGGCGGGCGATGGCCAGCGGGATGCCGGGCAGGCCGGGGCCGGTGCCCAGGTCGGCCAGGGCGCCGGGTCGCACGTAGGGGTGCATGGCCAGCGAGTCCAGCAGGTGCCGGGTGACCATCTCCTCCGGATCGCGGATGGCGGTCAGGTTGTAGGTGCGGTTCCAGCGCACCAGCAGGGCCAGGTAGTCCAGCAGCGGGGCGGCCAGGGCACGGTCCAGGCCGAGCGCGCCCAGGCCGGCCTCCAGACGCTGCCGGAGGGGGGCGGGGAAGGGGGTGTCCATCGCACCAGTATCGCCGATGGCGGGCGCCGGCCCGCAGCCGTGCCGCCTCAGCCGCCGGCCGGACGCCAGGCCAGCACCGCCACGTAGTCCGGCTGCGGCGTCCACTCGTGCAGGCGCCAGTCCGCCGGCGCGCCCAGCGCCGGGTCGCAGGCCAGCAGCCGCAGCGGGGCCGCCGGATCGTCGTCGGCGCAGGCCAGCTCCAGCCGGTGCAGGCCGAAGGCCAGGCCGCGGCCGTGCGCCTTCAGCAGCGCCTCCTTGGCGCACCACAGGCGCACGAAGGCGCGCTCGCGCTGCGCCGGCGGCAGCATCGCCAGGCGCCCGGCCTCGCCGGGGGCGAAGAAGCGCCGCGCCAGCTCCAGGGCACGCGGACGCGGGCGCAGGCGCTCCAGGTCCACGCCCACGGTGGCGCCGCGCGCGCAGGCCAGCAACAGCAGCCCGCCGCTGTGGCTCCAGCTGGCGTCGCAGTCCTGGAACGGGGCCAACAGGCGCGGCCGGCCGTGCGCGTCGCGCACCAGCGGCACCTCGTCCCGGCCCAGCCACTGTGCCAGCAGCGGGCGCACCGCCGGTTCCCCGCGCTGTCCAGGCGGGTGCGGCCGGGCCGCCACCCGCACCGGCCCGAATCGCCAGCCTTCCCCGTCCATTGACGCCTCCGCGGCCGGTATACGGCCGCTTCACGCCTGCCCGCGTCTGATGGCCGCGACCGCCCCCGCCGGGGCGGCACTGGCGGACTAAGGAGAAGGACAGCATGGGAATCATCATCTGGTTGATCGTGGGCGGCATCGTGGGCTGGCTTGCCAGCCTGATCATGCGCCGGGACGCGCAGCAGGGCATCCTGCTCAACATCATCGTGGGCATCGTCGGCGCGGTGCTGGCCGGCTGGATCTTCGGCGGCGGCATCAACGAGGCCATCACCATCCGCACCTTCCTGTTCTCGCTGATCGGCGCGGTGATCCTGCTGGCCATCGTGAACCTGTTCACCCGCGGCCGCGTGCGCTGATCCCCGCACTTCCACGTGCGTGCCCTGGACCCGGCTCCGTGCCGGGTCCGCGTTTTTCCGGGCTCAGGACAGCTCGATCCACGCCGGGGCGTGGTCGCTGGGCCGCTCCCAGGTGCGTGGCTCGCGGTCGATGCCCGCGGCCACCACCCGGCACCGCAGCGCCTCGGACACCAGGGTCAGGTCGATGCGCAGGCCCAGGTTGCGGCGGAACGCGGCCTGGCGGTAGTCCCACCAGCTGAACACGCCTCCCTCCTGGTGCAGCAGGCGGTAGCCGTCGTGCAGGCCCAGCGCCAGCAGTTCGCGCAGGGCGGCGCGCTCGGCCGCCGAGCTGAGGATGTGGTCCTCGTGCCACACCGCCGGGTCGTGCACGTCGCGCTCGTCCGGGGCGATGTTGAAGTCGCCCAGCACCACCAGGTTGGGGTGGGCGCGCAGCTCCTCGGCCAGCCAGCGGCGCACCGCCGCCAGCCACTCCAGCTTGAACGCGTACTTCCCGGTGCCCACGTCCTGGCCGTTGACCACGTACAGGTTGACGATGCGCAGGTCGCCGATGGTGGCGCTGATGGCGCGCCGCTGCTCATGCTCGAAGCCGGGCACGCCCACCAGCACGTCGCGCGGGGCCTCGCGCGAGAGGATGGCCACGCCGTTGTAGGTCTTCTGCCCGGAGAACACGCTGCGGTAGCCCAGCGCGGCCAGGGCCGTGTCCGGGAACTTGTGGTCCTCCAGCTTGGTTTCCTGCAGGCCGACGATGTCCGGCGCGAAGGCGCGCAGCCACTGCTCCAGGTGGGGCAGGCGCACGTTGAGCGAGTTGACGTTCCAGCTGGCGATCTTCACGGGCATGGGGACCTGTCCGGGGCAGCGTATTTCAGCACACCGCGGCCCCGGCCTCAGGCGCCGGCCTCGTCCAGCGCCGCCACCGCCACACCCTCGTCCCCGCCGTCGCGCATCAGCCGCGCGGCCATCCAGGCGGCGGCGAGCATCAGCACCGCGCCCAGCACGGCCACGGCGCGCATGGCATCGGTGAAGGCGGCGCGCGCCGCCTCGCCGAACGCCGGCCCGGCGCCGCCGCCCAGCTCGCCGGCCAGGCGCATCGCACCGCCCAGGGTGGCCAGCCCGCGCGCGGCCGTCTCCGCGTCCAGGCCGGTGGGCACCGCCGGGCCCAGCCACAGCCGGAACAGCAGCATGCCGCCGCTGCCCAGCACGGCGATGCCCAGCGCGCCGCTCAGCTCGGCGCTGGTCTCCGACAGCGCCGAGGCCGCGCCGGCGCGCTCCGGCGGCGCGGTGGTGATGATCAGCTCGTTGCCGACCGTCATCACCGGTGCCAGGCCGGTGCTCATGGCCACCATGCCCGCGACCAGGATCCACAGCCCGTACGGCGGCACCACCATCGCGGTCAGGCCGAAGCCGACCGCCGCCAGCAGCAGGCCACGCACCATCGTCCGCCGCGCACCCCAGTGGCGGGCCAGGCGCGGCGCCAGCAGCGAACCGGCAGTGAAGCACACCGACCAGGGGATGGTGGCCATGCCCGCCTGCAGCGGGGTCAGCCCCAGTACCAGCTGCAGGTACTGGGTCATGAAGATGTACACGCCCATCGTGGTCAGGCCGGTCAGGGCGGAGGTGACGATGGCCGCCGTGAACGCGGGGCGGCGGAACAGGGTGACGTCCAGGAACGGGTAGGGCAGGTGCCGCTGCCGGCGCACGAACAGCACGCCCAGCACCGTGCCGGCCGCCAGCACCGCGATGCCGCGCGGGTCGGCACCGTATTCGGCGATGCGCTTGAGGCCGTAGACCACCGCCAGCACCGCGCACAGCGACTGCACCATGCTGGCCGGGTCCAGGCGCCCGGCCTCCGGGTCGCGGTACTCCGGCAGCAGCTTCGGCCCCAGCACCAGCAGCAGCACCATCACCGGCACCGCCGCCAGGAACACCGCGCCCCACCAGAACCACTGCAGCAGCACGCCGCCGACCAGCGGACCGATGGCGCCACCCACGGAGAAGGCCGCGATCCACACGCCGATGGCGAACTGCCGCTCGTGCTCGTCGTGGAACATGTTGCGGATCAGCGACAGGGTGGACGGCGCCAGGGTGGCGCCGGCCACGCCCAGCAGGGCGCGCATGGCGATCAGCATTTCCGCGCTGCGCGCGAACGCCGCCAGGACCGAGGCCACGGCGAAGGCGGCCGCGCCGGCCAGCAGGAGGCGGCGGCGGCCGAGGCGGTCGCCGAGCGTGCCCATGGTGATCAGGAAGCCGGCCACCAGGAACCCGTAGATGTCCACGATCCACAGCAGCTGGCTGGCCGTGGGCCGGAACTGGGCGCTGATCGCCGGCAGCGCCAGGTTCAGCACGGTCAGGTCCATGGCGTAGACCAGGCAGGGCAGGGCGATGATCGCCAGGCCGATCCACTCGCGGCGGGTGGCCTTGGCGGGAATGGGGTTTCCGGTCATGGAATGCCTGCGGATGCGACGTCGTCCGGCGACGGAGGGAGGGCCCGATTCTCGACACAAAGGGGCCGCCGCGCATGTGCCGGCGTTGGGGAAATGCCGCGGTTGCCGTATACGCGCCCCGTACAGGGCGCGGCCCTGTGTGGCGGTCGGACGCCGGTGCCGGGTGCGCCGGCGTGACGAGGCGGCCGTTGCGGCGCGTGGTCGGGGTCAGCGCACGATCAGGTCGATCAGCCGGTCGATGGCCGCGTACGGCGGGCGGATGCGGTCGGTGAGGCTGCGCCGCGGCTGCCACAGCACCGGCAGCAGCTTGCCGAAGGCATCGAAGCCGGCGCGGCCGTGGTAGGCGCCCATGCCGCTGGGGCCGACGCCGCCGAACGGCAGCCCGGTGGCGGCGAAGTGCAGCAGGGTGTCGTTGACGGTCACCCCGCCGGCCAGCACCGAGCCCAGCACCGCCTCGACCTGGCGCCGGTCGTGCGAGAACGGATACAGCGCCAGCGGCCGCGGCCGCGCGTTGACGAAGGCGATGGCCTGCTCCAGCGAATCCACCGCCAGCACCGGCAGGATCGGGCCGAAGATCTCCTCGCGCATCAGCGCGATGTCCTCGGGCGGGTCCAGCACCAGGGTCGGCGCGAACAGCCGCCGCGCCGGGTCGTGGCCGGCGGCCAGCGGCAGCACCGTGCAGCCGCGCGCGTGCGCCTCGTCCAGCCAGGCCTGCAGGCGGGCGAACTGGCGCTCGTCGATGATCCGCGCATAGTCGCCAGCCTCGCCGGACAGGTCGCCGTAGCGCGAGGTCACCTCCGCGCGCAGGGCCTGCACGAAGGCCTCGCGGCGCTGGCGGCCGACCAGCAGCACGTAGTCCGGGGCGATGCAGGTCTGCCCGGCGTTGAACCACTTGCCGGTGGCCAGGCGTGCGGCGGCACGTTCCGGCGGATAGTCCGCGCAGACGATGGCCGGCGACTTGCCGCCCAGCTCCAGGGTCAGCGGGGTGAGGTGCTCCGCGGCGGCGGCCATCACCTTGCGCCCGACCGCGGTGGAGCCGGTGAACACCAGATGGTCGAAGGGCAGGGCGGCGAAGGCCTGGCCCACCTCCGGGCCACCTTGGGCCACGGCCACGCGCTCGGCCGGGAACACCTCGGCCAGCAGCTCGCGCAGCAGGCGCGAGGTCGCGGGCGTGGATTCGGACGGCTTGAGGTAGACGTGGTTGCCCGCGGCGATGGCGGTGGCCAGCGGCACCAGGGCCAGGTTCACCGGATAGTTCCACGGCGAGATCACCCCGACCACGCCCAGTGGCTCGTGGCGCAGCTGCGCGCGCGCCGGCCACAGCCGCCAGCCGGCGGCGACCCGCTGCGGGCGCATCCAGCCGCGCAGGTGCGCCAGCAGGTGGTCGATGGCGGCCAGCACCGGCATGCCGTCGGCCAGCAGGCTCTCCTGGCGCGGGCGGTGGCCGAAGTCGGCGGCGATGGCCTCGGCCATGCGCGTCAGCCGCGCCTTCAGCGCCGCGCGCAGGCGGCGCAGGTCGTCGCGGCGTTGCGCGTAGTCCGGGCGCCGCGCCTGCCAGGCGCCACGCAGGCGCGGCGCCCGGACTA
>NZ_PDWK01000041.1 GCF_010093135.1 Pseudoxanthomonas taiwanensis
GTGTCGCTGGCGGCCGGCGCGGCCGGTTCGCGCTGGCAGGCGGCCAGCAACAGTGCGGCCAGGGTGGCGGACAGGACGGTGCGGGTGCGGTGGCGCATGGGCACGGCTCCGGCTTGGGGACCGGGCATCCTAGCGCCGCCGGCCCGGAAGGGTGCGAACATATTAAATTGAATCTATCCATACCTATGCTAATATCTCCAAAATGGGGAGATTGGTGAGCATAGGTGAAGCTGCGCGAGCGCTTGGCGTGTCCATCACGACGCTGCGCCGCTGGGAGGCATCGGGCAGGCTGGCCGCCGAACACACGGCGGGCGGCCATCGGCGCTACGACCTCGCCAAGCTCAAGCCGGAGATGTTTCGCGCCGAGGCGGATGCAGAGCGCCGCACGGTCGCCTACGCCCGCGTTTCCAGCCACGACCAGAAGGACGATCTGGAGCGGCAGAAGCAGGTGCTGGAACTGTACTGCGCCCGCCAAGGTTGGACGTTCGAGGTCATCGCCGATCTCGGCAGCGGCATGAACTATCACAAGAAGGGTCTCAAGCGGCTGCTGGATGCCATCATCGACGGCCAGGTGGGGCGGCTGGTCATCACCCACAAAGACCGGCTGCTGCGCTTCGGCGCGGAACTGGTGTTCGCCATCTGCGAAGCCAAGCAGGTCGAGGTGGTCATCCTCAACCAGGGTGAGGACACGACGTTCGAGGAAGACCTGGCAAAGGATGTGCTGGAAATCATCACCGTGTTCAGTGCCCGGCTGTACGGCAGCCGCTCGCGCAAGAACCAGAAGCTGCTCGATGGCGTGCGGAAGGCGGTGGAGGCATCGCAATGCTGATCGCCCACAAGATCGCGCTTGATCCGAACAACGCGCAGGCGACCTACTTTGCTCGCGCGTGCGGAGTGGCGCGATTCGCCTACAACTGGGCGCTGGACGAGTGGAAGCGCCAGTACGATGCGTGGAAGGCCGACAATAGTCTACCGAAGCCCTCGCAAGCCGCGCTGCGACGCCAACTCAACGCCATCAAGCGCGAGCAATTCCCGTGGATGCTCGAAGTCACCAAGTGCGCACCGCAGATGGCCATCATCCAGTTGGGCCAAGCGTTCCAGAACTTCTTTGCGGGCCGCGCCCGCTATCCGCAATTCCGCAAGAAGGGCGTGCACGACCGCTTCACGCTCACCAACGACCAGTTCGACATCGACGGCTGCCGCATTCGCATCCCCAACCTGGGCTGGGTGCGCATGCGGGAGTCGTTGCGCTTCGCTGGCAAGATCATGTCGGCCACCATCTCCCGTGTGGCCGACCGTTGGTTTGTCAGCATCGCCGTGGACACCGAAGACCCACCCAAATGCAAAGCCGAAAACCAAGGCATTGTGGGCGTGGATTTGGGTGTTTCGGCGTTGGCAACGCTCTCGACGGGAGAACCGCCGATCCCCGGCCCCAAGCCACACAAGGCATTGCTGGACCGCTTGCGCAGGCTCTCGCGGAGCCTGTCGCGCAAGCAGAAAGGCTCCCGCAACCGCCGGAAGGCCAAGGCGAAGCTGGCGCGGCTGCATGCCCGTATCGCCAACATCCGCCTCGATGCCCTGCACAAACTCACCACAGAGATCACGCGCCGGTTCCATACCGTCGGCATCGAGGACCTGAACGTGCGCGGCATGATGGCGAACCGCCATCTGGCCCGCTCCATTGCCGACATGAGCTTCCACGAGTTCAGGCGGCAACTGGAGTACAAGGCCGAGCGCCGGGGCGGGCGTGTGGTGGTCGCCGATCGCTGGTTTCCGAGCAGCAAGACCTGCTCGGCGTGCGGATCGGTGCAGGAGGCCATGCCGCTATCCGTGCGGCAGTGGATTTGCCCGGACTGTGGCACACGCCATGACCGGGATCTGAATGCGGCAAGAAACCTTGCCACATACGCGGCGAGTTCCGCCGTGTCAGCCTGTGGAGAGGAAGGCTCTGGCTGCGGTCGCACGACCGCAGCAAAACCGGCCTCGGTGAAGCAGGAAGCAAGCAGCAGACTTAGTCAGAAATGACTAGGTTTGCGTAGGTATTGCAGAACGGTTCACCCGCCCAGCAGGGCGCGCAGGGTGGCCTTGAGCCGCCGGCCCTCGGCGCGGAAGTAGTCGCGCTCGGCGCGCCAGTGCGGGCAGCGCGCCTCCACTTCGCGCCAGAACGCGGGCGAGTGGTTGGCCTGCAGCAGGTGGCACAGCTCGTGGACCAGCACGTACTCGAAGGCCGACGGCCGCGCCAGCACCAGGGCCAGGTCCAGGGACAGGCTGCCGTCGGGGGCCAGCGAGCCCCATAGCGAGGACAGCACCTTCAGCCGGATCCGCCGTGGCGCGCGCGGCAGCCCGGGCAGGTAGGCGGGCAGCCAGCGGCCGATGTCGGCGCGGGCCTCGGCCTCGAGGAAGGCGCGCAGCGCGCGCTGCAGGCTGGCGGTGCCGGCACGCGGCGGCAGGTGCACGTGCACGCCGGCCCCGTCGCGGGCCACGTGCACGAAGCGGCCCTCGTGCCAGTGCAGCGGCACCTCGCTGCCGCGCAGGGGCAGCGCCGCGGTGCGGCCCGGTTCCAGCACCGGCAGCGGCGCGCCGCCGGCCGGCAGCTGCCGTTGCAGCTGCGCCTGCAGCCAGTGGCGGTGCTCGTGCAGGAAGCGCTCGCCGGCGGCCAGGCTGGCGCGTGGCGGCAGGGTCAGGCGCGCGCCGCGCTCGTCCACGCTCAGCTTCAGCCGCCGCGCGCGCGGGTCGCGCACGCGCCGCACGGTGAGCAGGCGGCCGTCGTCCAGCGCCAGTTCGAGCGTGTCGCGCTCCACGCGCCGTGGCGCGGGGGGCGTGCGGCGGAAGGACGGCGGGGGCATGGGCCGATTCTACGCCCGGCCGCGGCGGGGGCCGGGCGCGCTCAGGCCTCGGCCCTGCTCAGCTTCAGCGCCGATTCCAGCACCAGGAACAGGCGCCGCACCTCGCCGGCCAGCAGGGCGAAGCGCGCGTCCAGCTCGGCGCGCAGGTCGTCGCGCTCGGTGCTCTCCAGCTGGTCCACCGCACCCTCCAGGAACTTCAGCTTGCGCACCACCAGGTCCTCGCCCAGGACGAAGGACAGGTGGTCGTCCAGGTTCAGGCCCAGCTTCGTCACCTGCTTGCCGGCTTCCAGGTGTTTGGCGATCTCGTCCGACTGCAGCTCCTGGTTCTGTGCGCGGACCACGGCGCCGCCGTCCATCGCGTCCTTCAGCTCGCATTCCTCACCCAGGCTCATGCCCTCCGGCAGCGGCTCGCCGGCGATCCAGGCGGTCAGCACGCTGCGCGGGGCGACCTCGGCGTTGAGCGGGATGGCCGGGAAGCTGCCCAGGGCGCGGCGGATCTCCGAGGCCACCGTCTCGGCGGTCTTGCGCGAGGAGGTGTCCACCGCCAGGAAGCCGTGCTGCAGGTCGAGCATGGCGTCGATGCGCGAGCTCTTGACGAAGGCGCGCGGGAGCAGCTCGTGCAGCAGGTCGTCCTTCAGGCGCTTGCGCGCGCGGCCGCCGAGCTTGCGGCCCTCCTTCTCCTCGATCTCGGCCACCTTCCGCGCCAGCAGGTCGTTGACCACCGCCGCCGGCAGGATCTTGTCCTCGCCGCCCACCGCCAGCCACACCGCGTCGCCGATGCGGTGCGACAGCGCCTCCTCGCCGCGGCCGAACGGGGAAATGAAGCCGCGCGAGGACAGCTCCAGCGGTCCGACCGGGCGCAGCGCGGCCTCGGGCAGCAGTTCGTCGAGCCGGGAGAAGTCGTGGCTGGCGGGAAAGCGGAAGAACGTCAGGTTGCGGAAGAACATGCGGGAAACCGGTGGGGAAATCGGGGGAGGGCCGGGTGGCGCACGCCGTCACTCGTCGCGGGCGTGCGGCTCGCCGGCCAGCCAGGCGTGCGCGTCGGCGCGCGCGGCGCCCTCGCGGTGGCCCAGCGACAGGAAGTCGAACAGGTTGCGGTCGGCCAGCTGCGAGGGGCGCACGTCGGCCAGGGCGCGGGCGATCTGCTCGACCCGGCCCGGATGCTCCTTTTCCCACTGCCGCAGCATCTGCCCGACCTGCCTGCGCTGCAGGTTCTCCTGGCTGCCGCACAGGTTGCAGGGGATGATCGGGAAGCCGCGCGCCTCGGCGTAGCGGACGATGTCCGCCTCGCGCACGTAGGCCAGCGGGCGGATCACCACGTGCCTGCCGTCGTCGGACAGCAGCTTGGGCGGCATGCCCGAGAGCCTGGCGTGGTGGAACAGGTTCATGAAGAACGTGGCCACCATGTCGTCGCGGTGGTGGCCCAGGGCGATCTTGGTGAAGCCGTGCTGCTCGGCGAAGGTGTACAGCGCGCCGCGGCGCAGGCGCGAGCACAGCGAGCACATGGTCTTGCCCTGCGGGATCACCCGGCTGACCACCGAGTAGGTGTCCTGCTCGATGATGTGGAACGGCACACCGATCGAGCGCAGGTACTCGGGCAGCACATGCTCCGGGAAGCCCGGCTGCTTCTGGTCCAGGTTCACCGCCACCAGCTCGAAGCGCACCGGCGCCTTCTTCTGCAGCTGCAGCAGGATGTCGAGCATGGTGTAGCTGTCCTTGCCGCCGGACAGGCAGACCATGACCTTGTCGCCGTCCTCGATCATGCCGTAGTCGGCGATGGCCTGGCCGACCTGGCGGCGCAGGCGCTTGGCCAGCTTGGCCTGCTCCCGTTCCGCCTGGCGCGGATCGGGGCGGCGGGAGACGGGTTCGGGCAGGGGCAGGACGACGGACATGCCGCCATTGTACCGGCCGGCGGGTGCCTGGCCCCGCCGGCGGCGCTATGCTCCGGCCGTGGACACGCGCGACGCCGCCGAAATCGCCCGCCGCCTCGCGGAACTGCGCCGTGAGCACCGCACGCTGGACGAGCGCATCCGGCAGATGGAGGCCGGCCCCTGCGACGAGCTGGAGGCCCGGCGGCTGAAGAAGCGCAAGCTGCAGCTGAAGGACTGCATCGCCCGGCTGGAGAGCGCGCTGATCCCGGACGAGCCGGCCTGAACCCCGCCCGCCGGGCGGCGGGCGGGGCGCGGTTTCACTCGCCCGCCGGGGCCTGCTCCGGCGCCGCGGAGGCGGCCGCCTCCGGGCTGACCCGCTCGATGGTGTGGCGCAGCTCGCGGCCCAGGATCAGCTTGGCGTCCTTGGCCCACACGTCCAGGCGGTCGTCGAACACCAGCTTGTTGTTCTGGTCCGGCCACACCAGCTTCATCTCGCGCAGCTTCTGGATGAAGCCGCGGAACAGGCTCTTGTCGAAGAACTCCGGCGCGGCCGGCGCGTACAGCAGGCTCAGGCGCTGCGCCGCCAGCTGGCACAGGCTCTCCAGCTCGGCCGCGCCGAGCGTGCCGGGGCCGTTCTTCACCAGCACCGAGATGGCGATGTAGTAGCGCTCGAAGGCCTGCTGCAGGGTGTGGCCGATGGCGCGCAGGCGGAACACCTCGTCGCTCTGGCCCTGGCTGCGCTGCAGGATCCCGCCCTCGTCGTCGTTGATCTGCTGCAGCAGGCCCTCGCGCACGAACAGGTCGGCGATCCGGTCGATGCGCTCGGCGAACTCGTCCTCGCTCCAGGGCAGGAACAGTTCGGCCTGCAGGAACGGGTACACCGTGCGGCCCAGCCGCACCAGCGTGCGCCGGCTCATGCGCCGGTTGTGCTGGAAGCAGCAGGCGATCCACGAGGAGGCGGTGAACAGGTGGATGACGTTGTTGCGGTAGTACGACAGCAGGACCGCCGTCTCCTCGTCGGCCACGCTCAGCACGTCACCCAGCGGATGGGGGATGCGCCTGAGCACGCCGATCTCCTCGCCGTGGGCGATGATCTCCCCGGGCGTGTGCGGGGTGACGGTGCAGCGGTCCGAATACGGCAGCTCGGCCAGCAGGGTCTTGGACAGGGCGATCTGCGCCAGCAGGTCGGCCTCGCCCATTGCGTGCTTGGGCGTGGACAGCAGGGCCAGCGCCAGCAGGTTGATCGGGTTGACGTCGGCCGCGCAGTTGATGTGGACCTGGATGCGCTGGGCCAGGGCGTCCACGGTGTTGGACAGCCAGGCCGGCTTCTCGTCCTCCTGCAGCGGGCGGCCGTCCCAGTCCGGGGCGTGGCGGGCCAGGATCTCGTCCAGGCGGATCGGTTCGCCGAAGTTGACCACCACCTGGCCGTAGTTGGAGCGCAGCACCCGCGGGATGCTGGTCAGCAGCTGCCAGATGGACTCCTTCTGCTTGGGCTTGCCGGACAGCTCGTCCAGGTAGCTGTTGCCCTCCATCAGCTTCTCGTAGCCGATGTAGACCGGCTGGAACAGCACCGGGCGGGTGGGCTGGCGCAGGTAGGCGCGCACGGTCATGGCCAGCATGCCGCCCTTGGGCTGCAGCAGCCGGCCGGTGCGCGAGCGCCCGCCCTCGATGAAGTACTCCAGCGAGTAGCCGCCGGACACCAGCTGCGCCACGTACTCGGTGAACACCGCCGAGTACAGCGGGTTGCCGCGGAAGCTGCGGCGCATGAAGAAGGCGCCGCCCTTGCGCAGGATGGTGCCCACCACCGGCAGGTTGAGGTTGATGCCGGCGGCGATGTGCGGCGGGACGATGCCGCGCTCGTACAGCAGGTACGACAGCAGCAGGTAGTCCATGTGGCTGCGGTGGCAGGGCACGTAGACCACCTCGTGGCCGGGCGCGACCTCCTTGAGCCGGTCCAGGTGGTGGACCAGCACGCCGCGGTAGATGCGGTTCCAGATCGGGGTCAGCAGGAAGCTGGCCGAGCGCACCACCGGGTGCGAGTAGTCGGCGGCGATCTCCCAGGCGTAGGCGTGGGCCTTGCGCCAGGCATCGGCCGGCTTGATGCCCTCGCGCCGGGCCTGGTCGGCGATGGCCTCGCGCACGGTCTCGGAGGCCAGGACCTTGTCCACCAGCAGGCGCCGGGTGGACAGGTCCGGACCGATCACCGCGGCGCGGATGCGGCGGAAGTGCGCGCGCAGCACGCGTTGCAGCTTGCGCACCGTGCGCTCCGGCGGCAGGCCCTCGGCCACGGTCTCGCGCAGCGACACCGGGTTGGCGAAGCGCACCAGGGTGTCGCGGCCGTTGAGCAGCACCGCCAGCAGGCGGCGGAAGCGGCCGACGATGGCCCAGTTCTCCGAGAACAGCACCGAGAACCAGCCGCTGTGCCGGTCCGGGGCGCGGCCGACGAAGATGGACACCGGCACCAGGCGCACGTCCAGGGACGGGTCGTCGCGGTGGGCCTGCAGCAGGCGCGCCAGCGAGTCCGAATGGGTGCGAGCGGCCGGGCGCTGGTCGGGGATCAGCGGGGTGACGTGGCGGCGCGACAGCGCCAGGTAGGCGCGCTTGCGCCCCAGCGGGTCGCCTGGCAGGGGCACCAGCGGCGAGGGCAGGCCCGCCTGGCGGCAGGCCTTGTCCAGGATCAGGGCGCTGGACAGGCCGTAGTCCTCGATCACGGAGCAGATCGGGCGCGGGTCGTCGTCCCGCACCGGCAGCTCGGCCGGCTCCAGCTTCAGCTCCAGCCACGGGTCGGCCAGGCGGCCCAGCAGGCGCGCCCACAGCGGCCGCCGCGCCGGGCGGCCACGGGCCGCGCGGGGGGCGGGAGCGCCGGCATCGGTGGGCGGCGTCCGGGCCGGACCGCCGGGCGGCGGGTCCGGGAAGGGGAGGGAATCCTGTTCAGGCATGGGGCGATTATCGCGCAGGCGGCGGGGCGCCTGCCGGAACCGCGTCCGCCGGGGCGCCGTCCCCGTCCTCCGGGGTGGCCAGCAGGCTGGCGGCGTGCTCCAGGTAGTCGGTCAGGTACCAGCGGCCGTTGCGCCGGGCCAGGCTGACCACGGTGTCGATCTCGGCCCCGGCTAGGGGATAGTGCACGCGCACGGTGGCACGGTCGCCGTCCTGTTGGACCAGGCCGGTGCGCAGGTCGGCCAGGCTGCGGTCCAGGTCCAGGCCGTAGCTGGCCAGCACGCCCTTGCACTCGCCCAGGAACGGGCCCAGCCGGCGCAGGGTCTCCTCCATGCCGGCCTGGCGCAGGTCCTCCTCGCTGGCCAGGCCGGTGGCGCGGGCCGCGGCGGCCAGCCGGTCGATGGCCGCGTAGGCGTGCTCGCGATGGCCCAGCGGGGCCTGCTCGGCCCAGCTGCCCAGCGCGGTCACCAGCTGGGTGTAGTGCTCGCGTTCCTCCGGGCTGTAGTCGCCCTGCACGCGCAGGTACTGGGCGCCGAACAGGGCCAGCGAGCGGGCCGCCTCGTGCAGGGCGGCGTCCTGGCCGGCGAACTGGCGGTCGAAGTGGCGGCGCAGGGTGATCTCGGAATCGGGGGCGGCCAGGGCGGCCAGCAGCCCGGCCAGGTGCTCGTCCAGCGGCAGCTCGGTCACCGGCCAGCGGCTGCGGTCCTCGCGCCAGGCCGCGGCCAGCCGGGCGTGTTCCTCCGGCGGCAGGGCGTCACGGGCGAAGCCCACCAGGTCGTTGTTCTGCAGGTGGGTGGCCAGCAGGCGCACCGCGCCGGCCGGTTCGCTGGCCGCGCCGGGCAGCTCGGGCGGTGCCTGCCGGCAGCCGGCCAGCAGCAGCGCGGCCAGCAGCAGCCCCAGCACGGGGCGGCGGGCGGTGGCGCGCGGGCGAAGGCGCGTTGGATGCATGCAGCAGTCCCCCGGGTCCAAACCGCCCGAGTGTGGCGGCAGCCGCCGCCGGCGGGCAACCGGCGGACACAAAAAGGGGAGGCCCGGAAGCCTCCCCCAACCGGCCTGAGCCGGAGGACATCGTGTTGTGGCACGGCTCCGACCATCGGGTCGGACCGGGCCATCCTACCCCCGGTCAGGATTTTGAGCAATACGTGAAGATTGCACGCGCAAGTTACTGATTCGAAACGCCAAGTGCCGCGAGGATCTCGGCCTGGATGGCCGCCGCGGCGGCGCGCGGGTCCGGCGCGTTGCGGATCGGCCGGCCGACCACGATGGCGTCGGCGCCGGCGGCGAAGGCCTCGGCCACGCCCATGCTGCGCTTCTGGTCGTCGCCGGCCGGGCCGCCGGGACGGATGCCCGGGCAGACGATGGAGAAGCCGGGACCGGTGGCGCGGCGGATCGGGGCGGCCTCGCGGCCGGAGGCGATCACCCCGTCGATGCCGGCCGCCTGTGCCGCCAGGGCGCGCTCGACCACCACCTGCTCCGGCTCGCGCTCGATGCCCATGGCGCGCAGGTCGGCGCCGTCCATCGAGGTCAGCACGGTCACCGCCAGCAGGCGCATGTCGCCGGCATTGGCCTCGGCGGCGGCCCGCATCATCGCCGGGTGCCAGCCGTGGATGGTGCAGTAGTCGATCTTCCAGCGGCCCAGGCCGCGGATGACCCCGGCCACGGTGGCCGGGATGTCGAAGAACTTCAGGTCCACGAACACGCGCTTGCCGCGCGCGGCAAGCGCGTCCAGCACCTGGAAGTACTCGCCGGAGGCCAGCAGCTCCATGCCGATCTTGTAGAAGCGCACCGCCTCGCCCAGGCGGTCCACCCATTCCAGCGCCTGGGCGCGGCCGGGCACGTCCAGGGCGAAGATCAGGCGCTCCTCCGGCGCCAGCGGCAGCGGAGGCCGGCTCACGGCGCGGTCTCCAGGGCGGCGCGCTTGGCGGCGCGGCGCGCCTCGCGCGGCTGCTTCCAGTCGTTGCCGAACAGGGCCGGCTCCCAGCTGCCGTAGGTCGGGTTGGGCAGCACCCACCAGCGCTGGCCGATCCAGCCGTCGAAGCGCTCCAGCAGCTTCTGGCGCCCGGCCGGGGTGTTGTCCTCGATGCGCACGAAGTCGCCCAGCTGGTCGCCGAACTGCATCAGCACCCGGTACTTGCGTCCGATCAGGCGGCGCCGGCAGTCCTTGTCGCTGCCCTGGCTGGTGCAGCCCTCCACCCGGGTGCCCAGGCCGAGGAAGGCGTCCGGGCCGGCCACCGGCAGGCCGGCCTGGCGCAGGTTGTCCAGGGTGGCCTGCTCCAGGTAGGTGGCGCGGTTGGAGATGTAGATCATGGTCACCTCGCGCCGGTCGGCCTCGCGGGCGAACTCCAGCACGCCCGGCACCGGCCGCGCCTTGCGCTCCTCCACCCAGGCATCCCAGCCCGGGTCGGAGTATTCGCCGCCGTCGCGCACCAGGCGCGCCTGGTAGGGCGAGTTGTCCAGCACGGTCTCGTCGATGTCCAGGACCACCGCCGGCGGCAGGCCGGCGGCCGGGTTCTCGCGCTCCTCCGGCGCCAGCGCGTCCCAGTCCGGCTGCGCCAGGGCCTCGTCCAGGCGGGCGATGGCGGCGCGGTAGGCCTGGCTGGCCACGGCGCGGTACTCGGCCGAGCGCTGCACCCACAGCACGGCGTTGAGGTTGTCGTCGGCCGGGACGGCGGCGGCGGGGGCGGCGGGGCGCACCGGCTGGCAGGCGGCCAGGACCAGCGCGGCCAGCGCGGCATGGAACGGGGAAAGACGCATGCGGCGATCTCGCGGGGACTGGGCGCGCAGTTTACCGGCTCGCACGCGGGCTGCCGCCCGGCCCCGGCCGTCGCACCCGCAGCATGCATCCACTGGCCGGAAGTGGTAGAAAGCGCCAGAATGGTACCGCTAACTTGATCCCGGCCGGGGGCGTTTCCGGCCGGGATTTTCCATGGCCGCAGGTTTTGTTGCGTTGCAGCACATGCGGCCGGCCCGACACGCGCAAGGAGCCGCCATGACCACCGCCAACGCCATCGAAATCCCGCACGGGGAGGGTGCGCGCGCATGAGCCTGTTCGTCGGCCTGGACATCGGCACCCAGAGCGTCAAGCTAGTCGCCTACGATCCGGACACGCGCCAGGTCGTGGCCAGCGCCGGCCAGCCGCTGGAGCTGGCCGCCGGCGAGGACGGCAGCCGCGAGCAGCGCGCCGAGTGGTGGATCGACGCGGTGCGCGCCTGCTTCGGCCGCCTGGACCCGGCGCTGCGCGCGCGGGTGGCGGCCATCGGCGTGTCCGGCCAGCAGCACGGCTTCGTGCCGCTGGACCGGGACGGCAACGTGCTGGCCCCGGCCAAGCTGTGGTGCGACACCAGTTCCACCGCCGAATGCGACCAGATCATGGACGCGGTGGGCGGGCCGGCGCGCTGCATCGAGCTGGCCGGCAACCCGATCCTGGTCGGCTACACCGCCTCCAAGCTGCCGTGGACCCGCCGCCACCGCCCGCAGGCCTACGCGCGCCTGGCCACCATCCTGCTGCCGCACGACTACGTGAACTTCTGGCTCACCGGCGAGCGCTGGATGGAGTGCGGCGACGCCTCCGGCACCGGCTGGCTGGACGTGCGCACCCGGCAGTGGTGCGGGCCGCTGCTGCGCGCCACCGATCCGGACTTCGACCTGGCCGCCTGCCTGCCGCCGCTGGTGCAGGCCGACGCGCTGTTCACCATCGCCCCGGCCACCGCCGACGCGCTGGGCCTGCCGCGCAACGTGCGCGTCTCGACCGGCGGCGGCGACAACATGATGGCCGCCATCGGCACCGGCAACGTCAGCCCGGGCGTGCTGAGCATGAGCCTGGGTACCTCCGGCACCCTGTTCGCCTACTCCGACCGGGCGATGGTGGACCCGGCCGGGCGCTGGGCCGCCTTCTGCGATTCCACCGGCGGCTGGCTGCCGCTGATCTGCACCATGAACTGCACCGTGGCCACCGAGGCGGTGGCGCGTCTGTGCGGCTTCTCCACCCGCGAGGGCGATGCCCTGCTGGCCGGCACTCGTCCCGGCGCGGACGGTCTGCTGATGCTGCCGTTCCTCAACGGCGAGCGCACCCCGGACCTGCCGCACGGCCGCGGCAGCCTGTTCGGCATGACCGCGACCAACCTGACCGTGCCCAACCTGTACCGGGCGGCGATGGAAGGCGCGCTGTACAGCCTGAAGGCCGGCTGGGACGCCTTCGTGGACGCCGGCATGCGCTTCGACGCCATCCGCCTGACTGGCGGCGGCAGCCAGAGCGCGGTGTGGCGGCAGATGGCCGCCGACGTGTTCGGCCTGCCCGTGGACGTGCCGGAGCAGGCCGAGGGCGCGGCCTTCGGCGCGGCGCTGCAGGCGCTGTGGGCGTACCTGCGCCAGCACGACCCGACCGCCGACCTGGCCGCGCTGGCGGCCGCGCACGTGCGCCTGGACCCGCGCCTGTCGGCGCGCCCGCACGCCGAGGCCACCGCCGCCTACCAGGCGCAGTACCAGCGGTTCCTGTCCCACCTCGACGCGATCCGGCCGCTCTACGCGGGCTGACCGGCGTTCCCCACTCCGAAATACAACACCGACGGAAGCACAGCGATGAGCAACGTATTCATTGGCGCCAAGGAATATTTTCCGGGCATCGGCCGGATCCCGTACGAAGGCCCCGGCTCCGACAACCCGCTGGCGTTCAAGCACTACGACGCGAACAGGGTCGTGGGCGGCAAGACCATGGCCGAGCACCTGAAGTTCGCCGTGTGCTACTGGCACACCTTCTGCAACGCCGGCGCCGATCCGTTCGGCCCGGGCACGCGCCGCTTCCCGTGGGAGAAGGGTGATCCGATGGCCACCGCCGAGGCCAAGGTGGACGCCGCGTTCGAGTTCATCAGCAAGCTGGGCGCGCCGTACTGGTGCTTCCACGACGTGGACCTGGCCCCGGACTCGGACGACATCGCCCAGTACGAGAAGAACCTCAAGCACATGGTCGCCCTGGCCAAGGAGCGCCAGCAGGCCACCGGCGTGAAGCTGCTGTGGGGCACCGCCAACCTGTTCTCGCACCCGCGCTACATGAACGGCGCGGCGACCAATCCGGACTTCAACGTGGTGGCGCGCGCGGCGGTGCAGGTGAAGAACGCGCTGGAGGCCACCGTCGAGCTCGGCGGCGAGCACTACGTGTTCTGGGGCGGCCGCGAGGGCTACGCCACCCTGCACAACACCGACATGAAGCGCGAGATCGAGCACTTCGCGCGCTTCCTGGCCATGGCCCGCGACTACGGCCGCAGCATCGGCCTGAAGGGCTACTTCCTCATCGAGCCCAAGCCGATGGAGCCGATGAAGCACCAGTACGACTTCGATGCGGCTACCGTCGCCGGCTTCCTGCACCGCTACGGCCTGGAGAAGGACTTCAAGCTCAACATCGAGGCCAACCACGCCACCCTGTCCGGCCACACCTTCGAGCACGACCTGCAGGTGGCCTCCGACCACGGCCTGCTGGGCAGCATCGACGCCAACCGCGGCAACCCGCAGAACGGCTGGGACACCGACCAGTTCCCGACCGACCTGTACGACACCGTCGGCGCGATGATGGTGGTGCTGCGCCAGGGCGGCCTGCCGGGCGGCCTGAACTTCGACGCCAAGCCGCGCCGCGAGTCCACCGACATGGAGGACCTGTTCCTGGCCCACATCGGCGGCATGGACGCCTTCGCCCGCGGCCTGGAGGTGGCGCACGCGCTGCTGACCCAGTCGCCGTGGGAGCAGTGGCGCAAGGAGCGCTACGCCAGCTTCGACAGCGGCGCCGGCAAGGACTTCGAGGAGGGCAAGCTGACCCTGCAGGACCTGGTCGCGCTGGCGGCGAAGAACGGCGAGCCGAAGCAGACCAGCGGCAAGCAGGAGCGCTTCGAGAACCTGCTCAACCAGTACCTGGTGCGCTGCTGACGGAGCGGGGCCGGCGGCGCGGCACCGGCCGGCCGCCGCGCCCGCCGGGGCGGGTCACGCGGCCCGTCCCGGCAGCGGGGCTCAGTCCTTCGGTGGCGCGGCCACCGAGGCACGCTCCACCAGCTCGTGGGCCACGACGTGGTCCACGACCATGTGGATGTCGCGGTCCTTGCGGCGGATGCTGCGCAGCAGGATGTCCACGGCCGAATCGGCCATGGCGGCGATGGGCTGGCGGATGGTGGTCAGCTCGGGCCACACCGTGGTCGCCGCCGAGGTATCGTCGTAGCCGACCACCGACAGGTCGCGCGGCACGTCCAGTCCGCGCCGGTGCGCCACCGAGATCACCGCCGCGGCCATGTCGTCGTTGCTGGCGAAGATCGCGGTCGGCGGCTTGCGCCGGGACAGCAGCTTCTCCGCCGCCTCCAGGCCGGAGCGGTAGGTGAAGTAGCCCTGCTGCACCAGGCCGGGGTCCGGTGCGATGCCGGCCTCCTGCAGCGCCGCCTGGAAGCCCTCGTGGCGGCGCGCGCTGGCGGTCTGGTTGGGATGGCCCTTGATGAAGCCGATGCGGGTGTGCCCGTGCGCGATCAGGTAGGCGGTCATCTCGCGCGCGGCGCGGAAGTCGTCGATGCGGACGTTGGAGATCTCCTCGCTGGAGCGCGCCGAGGCCAGCGCCACCACCGGCACGCCGGCGGAGGTCAGCTCGGCGATCACCCCGCGCGACTCGCACAGCGGTGGCGGCAGGATCACGCCGGAGACGTTCTTGGCCAGCGCGCGGGCCGCGGCACGCTCGCCATCGGCACCCAGGCCGTCCCAGGTGTCCACCACCAGCTGGGTGGCGGTACGCGCGGCGCCGCGCAGGGCGCCGACCAGGAACTCGCTCAGGTAGGCGCCGGAGGGGTTGGTGTAGATGAGGGCGATGCGCGTGCCCTGGGCGGCGGCCAGCGAGCGGGCGGCCAGGTTGGGCGTGTAGCCCAGCTGCTCGACCGCGCGCATGACCTTCTCGCGGGTGGCCTCGCGCACATTGGCATTGCCGTTGATGACGCGGGACACCGTCATCGGCGACACCTGGGCCAGGGCGGCGACTTCGTGGATCGTGATCGCGCGGCCCTTGCGGCGCGCCGGCTTGCTGGTGGTCCCCAATGCTGCTTCCTCCGGTGCTGGTCGGCGGCCAGGAAGCTCCCCCGACGGACGGATTTTCGCCGCAATCGGCATGGAAAGACATGCCGCGTCCCGGCAGGGGCCGGGGTGGACACGGCCGACAACGGCATGGTACCGATAACATCGCGGGGCCGGTGTGCGCAAATGCGGCGCCGGCGGGAGGAATGGACAACATGACTACTACCGAGGGGCCGCCGCGCGCGGCGGGATGGCGCTGGTCGGCCGCGCTGGCCGCGGCATTGCTGTGGCTGGCCGGCGTCGTGCTGGCCGCGCCGGTGGCGCACGCGGAGGACGGCTACGCGCTGTGGCTGCGCTACCGGCCGCGGCCGCAGGCGCAGGCGGAGGAATACCGCGCCGCCGCCACCGAGCTGGTCGCCCCGGCCGCCACGCCCACCCAGCGCGCCACCCGCGCCGAACTGCTGCGCGGCCTGGAAGGCCTGCTCGGTGCGGCCCCGGTGTCGTCCGCCGCGGTCAGCCGCGACGGCGCGCTGGTGGTCGGGACGCCGGCCTCGTCGAAGGTCGTGGCCGGGCTGCGCCGCGAACTGGCCGGGCTGGGCCGCGAGGGCTACCTGATCCGCAGCCTGCGCGTGGATGGCCGCCAGGCCACGGTGATCGCCGCCAACGAGGACGTGGGCGTGCTGTACGGCGCCTTCCACTACCTGCGCCTGCTGCAGACCGGCCGGCCGCTGCGCGGCCTGGACCTGCGCGAGGCGCCGCGCGTGCAGCTGCGCGTGCTCAACCACTGGGACAACCTGGACGGCACCGTCGAGCGCGGCTACGCCGGCGCCTCGATCTGGGACTGGCACAAGCTGCCGGACTGGCGTGACCCGCGCTACACCGACTATGCCCGCGCGAACGCCTCCATCGGCATCAACGGCACGGTGCTCAACAACGTCAACTCCAACGCCCTGGTGCTGACGCCGATGTACCTGGAGAAGGTGGCGGCGCTGGCCGAGGTGTTCCGCCCCTACGGCATCCGCGTGTACCTGAGCGCGCGCTTCTCCGCCCCGCGCGAGATCGGCGGGCTGCCCACCGCCGACCCGCTGGACCCGGCGGTGCGCCGCTGGTGGAAGGAGAAGGTGGACGAGATCTACCGCCACGTCCCCGACTTCGGCGGCTTCCTGGTCAAGGCCAACTCCGAGGGCCAGCCCGGGCCGCAGGACTACGGCCGCAGTCACGCCGACGGGGCCAACATGCTGGCCGAGGCGCTGGCCCCGCACGGCGGCGTGGTGATGTGGCGCGCCTTCGTGTACTCCGACGAGGAGCCGGAGGACCGTGCCAAGCAGGCCTACAACGAGTTCGTGCCGCTGGACGGCCGCTTCGCCGGCAACGTGCTGGTACAGGTCAAGAACGGCGCCATCGACTTCCAGCCGCGCGAGCCCTTCCATCCGCTGTTCGGCGCCATGCCGCGCACGCCGCTGATGATGGAATTCCAGATCACCAAGGAGTACCTGGGCTTCGCCACCCACCTGGTGTACCTGGGGCCGCTGTTCGAGGAGACCCTGCGGGCGGACACCCATGTCCGCGGCGAGGGCTCCACGGTCGCGAAGGTGGTGGACGGCTCGCTGCACGGCTACCGCCTCACCGGCATGGCCGGCGTGGCCAACATCGGCGCCGACCGCAACTGGAGCGGGTCGCACTTCGACCAGGCCAACTGGTACGCGTTCGGCCGCCTGGCCTGGGACCCGGAGGCCTCCGCGCGCGACATCGCCGAGGAGTGGGCGCGCATGACCTTCGCCCCGGACCCGCGCGTGACCGGACCGGTGGTGGAGATGATGATGGCCTCGCGCGAGGCGGTGGTGGACTACATGACCCCGCTGGGCCTGCACCACCTGATGGGCCGCGGCCACCACTACGGCCCCGGCCCGTGGGTCGAGGGCGGCCCGCGCGCGGACTGGACCTCGGTGTACTTCCACCGCGCCACCCGCCAGGGCATCGGCTTCGACCGCAGCACGCGCGGCTCGGACGCGGTCTCGCAGTACGCGCCGCCGGTGGCGCGCCTGTTCGACGACCCGGCCACCACGCCGGAGACGCTGCTGCTGTGGTTCCACCACCTGCCCTGGGACTACCGCATGGCCTCCGGCCGCACCCTGTGGGAGGAGCTGGTGGCCCGCTACGACCGCGGCGTGGCGCAGGTGCGGCGGATGCGTGCCACCTGGGCGCGCCTGGAGGGCCTGGTGGATGCCGAGCGCCACGCCCAGGTCGCCGCCTTCCTGGCCATCCAGGAGAAGGAGGCGCAGTGGTGGCGCGACGCCAGCATCGCCTACTGGCAGTCGATCAACGGTCTGCCGCTGCCGCCCGGCCATGCGCCGCCGCCGCGGCCGCTGGAGTACTACAAGTCGCTGGAATTCCCGCACGCCCCCGGCCACCACTGATGCCACCGATGACACCGCACCGCCTGACACCGCCACGTGCCACCGTCCTCGCCCTGCTGCTGGCCCTGGGCGCGTCCGCCCATGGCGCGGAGCAGGCACCGCTGCTGCATCCGCTGTTCCAGGACCACGCCGTGCTGCAGCGCGACCAGCCCGTGCGGGTGTGGGGCCGGGCCGAACCCGGCCAGGCCGTGCGGGTGGAGCTGGCCGGCCGCCGCGCCAGCGTGCGCGCCGGTGCCGACGGCCACTGGGAGGCGCGCCTGCCGGCGCTGCCGGCCGGCGGCCCGCACGTGCTGCAGGTGCGCGCCGGCGCGCGGGCGCAGCGCGTGGAGGACGTGCTGGTCGGCGACGTGTGGCTGTGCTCGGGCCAGTCGAACATGGAGCTGCAGGTTTGGCGCGCGCTGGACGCGCGTGCCGAGCTGGCCGGCGCGGCCAACGACCGCATCCGCCTGCTGACCGTGCCGCAGCGCGAGGCGCTGGTGCCGCAGTGGGACTTCGGCCAGCCGGTGCAATGGCGGCCGGTGACCACCGACTCGGTGCGCGACTTCTCGGCGGCCTGCTACTACTTCGCCCGCGAGCTGCAGAAGCACGTGGACGTGCCGATGGGCCTGGTCAACGCGGCCTGGGGCGGTTCGCGCATCGAGGCCTGGATCAGCGCGCCGGCGCTACGCGCCACCGGCCAGTACGACGCCGAGCTGGACGTGCTGGACCGCTACGCGGCCGATCCGCTGGCCGGCATCGCCGACTGGGGGCGGCTGTGGCAGGCCTGGTGGAGCTCGCGTCCCGGCGTGCCGGCCGACGACCGGCCGTGGGAGGGCCCCGGCCAGTGGCGCGACGCGCCCGCGCAGCTGGGCGCCTGGGAGCAGTGGGGCGTGCCGGAGCTGGCCGGCTTCGACGGCATGGTCTGGTACCGCAGCCACGTGGTGCTCGACGCGGCGCAGGCGGCGCAGGAGGCCACCCTGGTGCTGGGGCCGGCCGACGAGGTGGACATGACCTGGGTCAACGGCCGGGCGGTGGGCAGCACCTACGGTGCCGGCGGCGAGCGCCGCTACCGCCTGCCGCCCGGCCTGCTGCGCGCCGGCCGCAACGAGGTGGTGGTCAACGTGCTGGACACCTGGCGCGACGGCGGCCTGGCCGGGCCGGCTTCGGCGCACGCGCTGGAGCTGGCCGACGGCACCCGCGTGCCGCTGGCTCCGGCCTGGCAGTACCGGATCGCGCCGCCGGAGTTGGGCACGCCGCCGCGGGCGCCGTGGCAGAGTGCGGCGGGGCTGTCCACGCTGGCGGCCGGCATGATCGCGCCGCTGGGCGGCTACGGCCTGCGCGGGGCGCTGTGGTACCAGGGCGAATCCAACACCGGCGAGCCGGAGCGCTACGCCGGCCTGCTGCGCGCGCTGCGCGCCGACTGGCGCGCCCGCTTCGGCGCGCGCCTGCCGCTGCTGGTGGTGCAGCTGGCCGGCTTCGGCATGCCGCGCAGCGAACCGGCCGAGAGCGGCTGGGCCGGGGTGCGCGAGGCACAGCGCCTGGTCGCCGCCGAGGATCCGGCCACCGGGCTGGCCGTGGCCATCGACATCGGCGACCGCTACGACATCCACCCGGCCAACAAGCAGGAGCTGGGCCGGCGCCTGGCGCGGGTGGCCCGCCACGTGGTGTACGGCCAGGCGCTGCCGCCCTCCGGCCCGGTGCCGCGCGCGGCCCGCCGGGTGGACGGCGCGGTCGAGGTGGACTTCACCGACGTCGAGGCCGGGCTGCAGGCGTTCGGCGCCGACGGCCCGATCGGCTTCGAGCTGTGCGGCGAGGGGCCTGGCTCCTGCCGCTGGGCGCAGGCGCGGCTGCAGGACCGGCGCGTGCTGCTGCGCGCCGAAGGCATGCAGCCGGCCCGTGTGCGCTACTGCTGGGGCGACAACCCGGTGTGCACGCTCTACGACGGCAACGGCCTGCCGGCCGGACCGTTCCAGCTTTCCGTTCCCTCCCCCGAGAGCAGGACTCCCCCGCACGATGAACACCCCCGCCCAGACCGAGACCCCCACGCAAGGCTCCGCCCGCGATCGCCGCATCGTGGACGCGAAGGTCATCGTCACCTGCCCGGGGCGCAACTTCGTCCCCCTGAAGATCCCCACCGCCTCGGGCGTGTACGGGCTGGGCGACGCCACCCTCAACGGCCGCGAGCTGGCCGTGGCCGCCTACCTGCAGGACCACGTGGTGCCCAACCTGATCGGCCGCGACGCCGGCCGCATCGAGGACATGTTCCAGTTCCTGTACCGCGGCGCCTACTGGCGGCGCGGCCCGGTGACCATGACCGCGATCGCCGCGGTGGACGTGGCCCTGTGGGACATCCTCGGCAAGATGGCCGGGCTGCCGCTGTACCAGCTGCTGGGCGGCCGTTCGCGCGAGGGCGCGCTGGTGTACGGGCACGCCAACGGCCGCGACATCGCCGAGGCCTCCGACGCCGTGGGCCGCTTCATCGAGCAGGGTTTCCTTGCGGTGCGCGCGCAGTGCGGCGTGCCGGGCGTGAAGAAGGCCTACGGCGTGTCCAGCGGCAAGGCCTACGAGCCGGCCGAGAGCGAGCTGCCGGCCGAGACGGTGTGGAACACCCCGCGCTACCTGGAGACGGCGCCGAAGCTGTTCGAGCGGCTGCGCCGCGACCACGGCAACGGGGTCGAGCTGCTGCACGACGTGCACCACCGCCTGACCCCGATCGAGGCCGCGCGCCTGGCCCGCGACCTGGAGCCCTACCGCCTGTTCTGGCTGGAGGACGCCACCCCGGCCGAGAACCAGAAGGCCTTCGAGCTGATCCGCCGCCATTCGGTCACGCCGCTGGCGGTGGGCGAGGTGTTCAATTCGATCTGGGACTGCAAGTACCTGATCGAGAACCAGCTCATCGACTACATCCGCACCACCATCGTCCACGGCGGCGGCATCACCCACGTGCGCCGCATCGCCGACTTCGCCGCCCTGCACCAGGTGCGCACCGGCTTCCACGGCGCCACCGACCTGTCGCCGGTGACCATGGGCGCGGCCCTGCATTTCGACACCTGGGTGCCCAACTTCGGCATCCAGGAATGGATGTTCCACGACGATCGGACCGAGGAGGTGTTTCCCCATGATTACGTCTTCCGTAACGGACGCCTGCACGTCGGCGACACCCCGGGGCATGGCGTGGACATCGACGAGAAGCTGGCCGCGCGCTACCCGTACTCGCCCAGGCAGCTGCCCATCGCCCGCCTCGAGGACGGCACCCTCTGGGACTGGTGAGCGCGGCCGGCGCCCGGGCAGCGTGGCCGGGGCGCTGCTGCTGGCACTGGCGGCCTGTGCCGGCTTCGCCGCCGCCGCGGCCGAGCCGGTGCACTTCGACTGGTACGAGTACACCGGCCGCGACGCCGCCTTCGAGCAGCCGCTGCCGCCGGGGCACTACCGCAACCCGATCCTGGCCGGCTACTACCCGGACCCGAGCATCGTCCGCGCCAACGGCCGCTACTACCTGGTCAACTCCAGCTTCACCCACTTCCCCGGCATCCCGGTGTTCGAGAGCACCGACCTGGTGCACTGGAACCTGATCGGGCACGTGATCGACCGCCCGGGCATGATGGACTTCGACGGCCTGGGCACCTCGCGCGGCATCTTCGCCCCGACCATCGAGTACCACGACGGCACCTTCTACGTGGTCACCACCGCGGTGGACGCCGGCGGCAATTTCTACGTCACCGCCAAGGACCCCGCCGGCCCGTGGTCCGACCCGGTGTGGCTGCCGGACATCGAGGGCATCGACCCGTCGTTCTTCTTCGACGACGACGGCAAGGTCTACATCATCAACAACGACGCGCCGGAAGGCCCGCCGCGCTACGAGGGCCACCGCGCCATCTGGATGCAGGAGATGGACCTGGCCGCCGGCAAACCGGTGGGCCCGCGCCGCGTGCTGCTGGACGGCGGCATGGACCCGTCCACCAACCCGATCTGGATCGAGGGCCCGCACATCTACAAGCGCGACGGCTGGTACTACCTGGTCTGCGCCGAGGGCGGCACCTCGGTGAACCATTCGCAGGTGGTGGCCCGCAGCCGGAACATCTGGGGGCCGTACGAGCCGTACGAGGGCAACCCGATCCTGACCCAGCGCGATCTGCCGGCCGACCGGCCGGCGCCGATCGCCAACGCCGGCCACGCCGACCTGGTGGAAGGCCCGGACGGCCGCTGGTGGGCGGTGTTCCTGGCCAGCCGCCTGTATGAGGGCCGCCACTACAACACCGGCCGCGAGACGTTCCTGCTGCCGGTGGAGTGGGAGGAGGGCGGCTGGCCGCGGATCCTGCCCAGGGGCGAGGTGATCCCGCGCATCGTGCGCGCGCCGGCCACGGTCGGCGGCCCGGTCGACCAGGCGCCGTGGAGTGGCAACTTCACCTGGCGCGACGACTTCAATGGCCCGACCCTGGACCGCTCGTGGATCCGCATGCGCATCCCGAAGACCGAGTGGGCCGACCTGTCCAGCCGCCCGGGCATGCTGGCCATCCATCCGCAGGCCGAGAACCTGGACACCCTGCACAACCCCGCCTTTCTCGGACGCCGCCAGCAGCACCTGGTGTTCGAGGCCAGCACCGCGCTGGAGGCGCCGGCCGCGGGCGTGGCCGCCGGCCTGGCCGCGGTGCAGAGCGAGCAGTACTGGTTCTTCCTCGGCACGCGCCGTGCGGACGACGGCCTGGAGGTGTTCCTTGAGCGGCGCGCGGGCGATGCGCCGGCCGAGGTGCTGGCCTCGCGCACGGTGGCGGCCGGCCGCGAGGTGAAGCTGAAGATCGCCGGCAACGAGGGCGCGTATTCGTTCGGCTACGACACCGGCGGCGGCTGGCAGTGGCTGGTCGAAGACGCCGACGGGCGCATCCTCAGCACCGAGGTGGCCGGCGGCTTCGTCGGCGCGGTGCTCGGCCCGTTCGCGCGCGAGGAAGGCGCGCGCTGATCCACCACGACACGGGAGGGCAGGACCATGCACGGCAGCAGTTCGCATGGAGCAGGCGGGGCGGCGCGCCGGGGCCCCCCCGGGGCCGGGTGCCTGGCGGCGCTGCTGGCCGCGGCGCCGGGCTGGGCGGCGCAGGCCGAAGGGCCCGCCGATGCGCAGGCGCGGCCCTGGCTGGACGCCTCGCGCAGCTTCGAGGAACGCGCCGCCGCCTTGGTGGCGGCGATGACCCTGGAGGAGAAGGCCGCGCAGATGCAGAACGCCGCCCCGGCCATCGAGCGCCTTGGCGTGCCCGCCTACGACTGGTGGAACGAGGCGCTGCACGGCGTGGCCCGCGCAGGCCAGGCCACCGTGTTCCCGCAGGCCATCGGCCTGGCCGCGACCTTCGACGTGCCGCTGATGGGGCAGGTGGCGCGCGCCATCGGCGACGAGGCGCGCGCCAAGCACCACGCCTTCGCCCGCGAGGGCAGGCGCGGCCGCTACCAGGGCCTGACCTTCTGGTCGCCCAACATCAACATCTTCCGCGACCCGCGCTGGGGCCGCGGCCAGGAGACCTATGGCGAGGACCCGTTCCTCACCGCGCGCATGGGCGTGGCCTTCGTCCGTGGCCTGCAGGGCGAGGACGAACCGGCGCCGGCCAATGCGCAGGGCCAGCGCTACCGCAAGCTGGACGCCACCGCCAAGCACTTCGCCGTGCACAGCGGGCCGGAGGCCGACCGCCACCACTTCGACGCCCGCCCGGACCGTCGCGACCTGTACGAAACCTACCTGCCGGCCTTCGAGGCCCTTGTGAAGGAGGGCAACGTGGCCGCGGTGATGGGTGCCTACAACCGCGTCCATGGCGAATCGGCCAGTGCCAGCCGCTTCCTGTTGCAGGACGTGCTGCGCCGCGACTGGGGCTTTTCCGGCTACGTGGTGTCCGACTGCTGGGCCATCGTGGACGTGTGGAAGCACCACCGGATCGTGGCCACGCGCGAGCAGGCCGCCGCCCTGGCGGTGCGCAACGGCACCGAGCTGGAGTGCGGCAGCGAGTACGGGACGCTGCCGGAGGCAGTGCGCCAGGGGCTGATCGACGAGGCCGAGATCGACGCGGCGCTCACCCGGCTGTTCACCGCCCGCATGCGCCTGGGCATGTTCGATCCGCCGGAGGCGCTGTCCTGGGCGCAGTTGCTGCCGTCGGTGAACCAGGCGCCGGAGCACGATGCGCTGGCGCTGGCCGCCGCGCGCAAGTCCATCGTGCTGCTGAAGAACGACGGCCTGCTGCCCCTGTCGCGCGACATCCGCCGCATCGCCGTGATCGGCCCGACCGCAGACGATCCCATGGCGCTGCTGGGCAACTACTACGGCACCCCGGCCGACCCGGTGACCATCCTGCGCGGCATCCGCGAGGCGCTGCCACAGGCCGAGGTCCTGTACGCCCGCGGCGCCGACCTGGTCGAGGGCCGCGAGGATCCGGGTGCGGCGCCGCTGATCGAGCCGCAGTACCTGCGCCCGGCGCCGGGCGCGCGCGAGCGTGGCCTGCGTGGCGAATACTTCCGCAACCGCGACCTGGCCGGCGAGCCGGCGCTGGTGCGTGTGGACCCGCAGATCGGCTTCCGCTGGGACCGCGGCTCGCCCACCGACAACCTGCTGGCCCGCGGCGACGCCGAGGCCCACCAGGCCATCCCCGCCGACGGCTTCAGCATCCGCTGGAGCGGCCAGCTGCTGCCGCCGGTCAGCGGCCAGTACCGCATCGAGGTGGCGGCCGACGACGGCTTCCGCCTGTACCTGGACGGCCGCCTCGTGCTCGACCGCTGGCAGGACAGCGACCGCATGCAGGCGGCCAGCGTGCGCCTGCCGCTGGAGGGCGGCCGCGCCTACGATCTGCGCCTGGAGATGTACGACCACGAGCGTGACGCGGCGGTGCGTCTGGGCTGGGAGCTGCCAGGGGCCAGGCCGCCGTTCGAGGCCGCGCTGGAGGCGGCGCGCCAGGCCGAGGTGGTGGTGTTCGTCGGCGGCTTGACCGGCGACGTGGAAGGCGAGGAGATGCGCGTGGACTACCCGGGCTTTTCCGGTGGCGACCGCACCGACATCCGCCTGCCGGCGCCGCAGCAGCGCCTGCTGGAGGCACTGCACGCCACCGGCAAGCCGGTGGTGCTGGTGCTGACCGCCGGTTCGGCGCTGGGCATCGACTGGGCGCAGCAGCACCTGCCGGCGATCCTGATGGCCTGGTACCCGGGCCAGCGCGGCGGCAACGCGGTGGCCGACGTGCTGTTCGGCGACTACAACCCGGCCGGCCGCCTGCCGGTCACCTTCTACAGCGCCGAAGAGAAACTGCCGGCCTTCGACGACTACCGCATGGAGGGCCGCACCTACCGCTACTTCGACGGCCGGCCGCTGTATCCGTTCGGCCACGGCCTGTCCTACACCCGCTTCGGCTATTCCGGCCTGGCTTTGGGGCAGGCGCGCGTGGGCGTGGACGAGCCCCTGCGCGTGGCGGTGACGGTGCGCAACGAGGGCACGCGCGCCGGCGAGGAGGTGGTGCAGCTGTACCTGGCGCCCACCCGCCCGGGGCAGCTGCGCGCGCGCCGCGAGCTGCGCGGCTTCCAGCGCGTGCATCTGGCGCCGGGCGAGGCGCGCGAGCTGGTGTTCGAGCTGCGGCCGGTGCGCGACCTGCGCCGCTACGACGAGGCCGCCGGCGGCTGGACCGTCGCGCCGGGCGAGTACGAGGTGCAGGTGGGCGCGTCCTCCGCCGACATCCGCGTGCGCGGGCGTTTCACTGTGGTCCGCTAGCGCGCCTGCATCCGGCGGCGCCGCCGGCCCCGGCCGACGGCGCCGCCATGTTTCCTCCCCCATGTCCCAGCGATCCGTGTCTTCCCAGTCCCCATCCGTTCCCTCCCGCCTCTGCGAGGCGGCCCTGTCCACGCTGCCGGCCGCCGTGGCGCGCCCGGCCTACGACCGCGCGCGCACGCGCATCGGCATCGTCCATTTCGGCCCGGGCGCGTTCCACCGCGCCCACCAGGCGGTGTACCTGGACGAGCTGCTGGCCACCGATCCGGACTGGGCGATCAGCGCGGTGTCGCTGCACAGCCCCGGCGTGCGCGACGCGCTGGCGCCGCAGGACGGCCTGTACACCCTGGTGCTGATGGAGCAGCCGCCGCGACTGCGGGTGGTCGGCGCGATCCGCGAGGTGCTGTGCGCGCCGCAGCAGCGCGAGGCGGTGGCCGCGCGCCTGGCCGACCCCGCCGTGCGCCTGGTGACCCTGACCATCACCGAGAAGGGCTACTGCCTGTCGGCAGATGGCGTGGACGCCGCGCACCCGGACATCGCCCACGACCTGGCCCACCCGCGCGAACCGGTCAGCGCCATCGGCTGGCTGGTGGAGGGCCTGCGCCTGCGCCGCGAGCGCGGGCTGCCGCCGTACACCGTGCTCAGCTGCGACAACCTGGCCGACAACGGCGGCCGCCTGCGCCGCGCGGTGCTGGACTACGCCGGCCGCCTCGATCCGGACCTGGCGGCCTGGATCGGACGCGAGGCCGGCTTCCCGCGCTCGATGGTCGACAGCATCACCCCGGCCACGGACGAGACGCTGCGCGCGCAGGTGGCCGCGGCCCTGGGCATGGAGGACGCCTGGCCGGTGCAGCGCGAGCCGTACGCGCAGTGGGTGGTGGAGGACGACTTCCGCCACGGCCGTCCGCCGCTGGAGCACGCCGGCGTGGTGGTCGGCGCCGACATCGCCGGCTACGACCGCGCCAAGCTGCGCCTGCTCAACGCCCCGCATTCGGCCCTGGCCTACCTCGGCTCGCTGCTGGGCCTGGAGACGGTGGCCGAGGCCATGCGCCATCCGGCGCTGGCCGGCTTCGTCGAGCGCCTGATGCGCGAGGACATCGTGCCCTCGCTGGCGGCCATGCCGGGCTTCGATCCGCAGGCCTACGTGGACGCGATCCTGGCGCGCTTCCGCAACCCGGCCATCCGCCACCTGCTGGCGCAGATCGCCTGGGACGGCTCGCAGAAGCTGCCGGTGCGCCTGCTGGGCACCATCGCCGAGGCCCTGGCCGCCGGCCGCCCCATCGACCGCCTGTGCCTGCCGGTGGCCGGGTGGATGTGCTTCGTGCGCCGGCAGGCGCGCGCCGGCGTGGCCCTGGTCGATCCGCTGGCCGACACCCTGGCCGCCCTGGGCCGCTCGCTCGGCGGCGATCCCGCGGCCGACGTGGCCGCGTTCCTGGCGCTGGAAGCGGTGTTCGGCCCGCTGGCCGCGGAGCCGCGCTTCGCCGGTGCGCTGCGCCAGGCCTATGCGGCGCTGGGCGGGGCGGGCCCGGAGGCGGTGGCGGCGGCGCTGGCGCGTACCTAGCAGCTTGTTGAAATTCTCCCGCGCCAGAGCTTGCTTTCAAGCCCTCTGTTTGCGATATCGACCTCAGCCATAGTGGAGGGCGTGGGATGCGCGGTGCAGACGTCACTCAGGAATCGTTGTTCA
>NZ_PDWK01000042.1 GCF_010093135.1 Pseudoxanthomonas taiwanensis
GTGCAGATCGACGATGCCTACCTCGGCGGCGAGCGCAACGGCGGCAAGCGCGGGCGCGGTGCCGAGGGCAAGCAACCCTTCGTGATCGCGGTGCAGACCGACGCCCGCTTCGCCGCGCCGAGCCTGGCCGTGATCGAGCCGGTGCGCAGCTTCGACAACGTCTCGCTCGAGGACTGGATCGCACGGCGCCTGGCGCCCGGGTGCGAGACCTATACCGACGGTCTGGCCTGCTTCCGCCGGCTCGAAGACGCCGGCCACGCCCACACCACGCTGGACACCGGCGGCGGCCGTGCCGCCACCGAGGCGCCGGGCGCGCGTTGGGTGAACGTGCTGCTGGGCAACGTCAAGCGCGCCATCAACGGCACCTACCACGCCATCCGCCAGGCCAAGTACGCGCGGCGCTACCTGGCCGAAGCCGCCTACCGGTTCAACCGTCGCTTCCGCCTGCATGAGATGCTGCCGCGACTGGCCACCGCCATGCTGCGCTGCAAGCCTTGCCCCGAGCCGGTCTTGCGCGCTGCGAGCAATTTTCATGGCTGAGGGTCGGGGCTAATCAGGTTCTTTTATGCAAGGCTTTACCAGATCCGCACGCGGTCTTCCGGCTTGATGTACAGCCGGTCGCCTTGCTTGACGCCGAAGGCGTCGTACCAGGCGTCGATGTTGCGCAGCGGGGCGAAGGCGCGGATGTCGCCAGGCGAGTGGACGTTGGTGACCAGCTGCTGGCGCAGGGCGTCATCACGCCACAGGGTGCGCCAGACCTGGGCCCAGCCCAGGAAGAAGCGCTGCTCGCCGGTGAAGCCGTCGATCACCGGCGCCGGCTTGCCGCCCAGCGAGCGGCGGTAGGCCTCCAGCGCGATGGTCACGCCGCCCAGGTCACCGATGTTCTCGCCCATGGTCTGGCGGCCGTTGATGTGCAGGCCCGGCAGCTGCGGGAACTCGTAGGCCTCGTACTGGGCGCCGAGCTTGGCCGCCTGCGCCTCGAACTTGGCCGCGTCCTCCGGGGTCCACCAGTCGCGCAGCAGGCCCTTGCCGTCGGACTTGCGGCCCTGGTCGTCGAAGCCGTGGATGATCTCGTGGCCGATCACGGCGCCGATGCCGCCGTAGTTGACCGCCGGGTCGGCGTCCGGGTCGAAGAACGGCGGCTGCAGGATGGCGGCCGGGAACACGATCTCGTTCTTGACCGAGTTGTAGTAGGCGTTGACCGTCTGCGGGGTCATGCTCCACTCGGCCTTGTCCACCGGCTTGCCGAGGCGGGCGCGGCGGTAGTCCCACTCGAACTGGCGCGAGCGCAGGCGGTTGCCGACCACGTCACCGTTGACGATGCGCAGGCCGCTGTAGTCGCGCCACTTTTCCGGATGGCCGATCTTCAGGCCGAAGCCCTGGAGTTTGGCGCGGGCCTCGGCCTTGGTGGCCTCGCTCATCCAGTCCAGCTGGTCCAGGCGCGCGGCCATGCCGGCCTTCACGTTGGCCACCAGCTCGTCCATCTTGGCCTTGGCCTCGGGCGGGAAGTACAGCTTCACGTAGTCGCGGCCCACGGCCTCGCCGATGGTGGACTCGACCAGGGCCACGGCGCGCTTCCAGCGCTCGCGCTGCGCCTGCTGGCCGTTCATGAACCTGTCGCGGAACTCGAAGTGGGCGTTGGCGAAGCGGCTGGACAGCAGGGGCGCGGCGCCGTCCACGGCATGGAACGCCTGCCAGGCCTGCAGGGTGGCCACGTCGGTCTCGGCGAACAGCTTGGCCAGCTTCGGGACGGCGGTGTACTGGCGCACCACCGCGCGGTCGCCGTGGTCCACGCCGGCGGCCTTGAAGTACTCGGCCCACGGGAAGCCCGGGGCGTACTTGTCGAAGTCGGCGAAGGCGACGGGGTTGTAGGTCTTGTCGCGGTCGCGGCTCTCGGCGCGGGTCCAGTGCGCCTCGGCCACCCTGGTCTCGAAGTCCAGCACCGCCTGCGCGGCGGCCTTCGGATCTTTCCAGCCGGCCAGCTCCAGCATCTGCGCCACGTAGGCCAGGTAGCGCTCGCGCTGCGGGGCGAAGGTGTCACGCAGGTACATCTCGCGGTCGGGCAGGCCCAGGCCGGCCTGGCTCAGGTACAGCGTGTAGTGGTCCGGGTCGCGCTGGTCGTCGCCGACCATCAGCGCGAACAGGGTGGTGTTGAAGGTGTCGTGGGCGCCCATCAGGCGCGCCAGCTCCAGGTGGCTGTCGGCCTTGCGCACACGCTCCAGCACCGGCTGCAGCGGCCTGGCGTCCAGCTTCTCGATGGTGGCCTCGTCCATGAAGCCGCGGTAGATGGCGGCGATCTTGGCCGCATCGCCGTCGGTCTCCGGGTTGCCCAGCGGGTAGCTCTCCACCAGCTTGTGCACGCGCAGCTCGGACAGGTCGCGCAGCGCGCGGAACGAGCCGTAGCTGGACTGGTCGTCCGGGATCCGGGTGTTCTTCGCCCAGGTGCCGTTGGCGTAGGCGAAGAAGTCCACGCCCGGCCTGACGCTGCGGTCCATGCCGGCCACGTCGAAGCCCCAGGTGCCGTAGCGGGTGGGGGCGATGGTGTCGCCGCCGCCGGCCTCATCGGCGGCGTACAGCAGCTGGATGGTGCAGGCGCTGTCGGCGCAGGCGTGGTCCTCGTGGGCGGTGGCCGGGGTAGCCAGGCCGAGTGCGAACAGGGTCGCGACGGTGAGCAGGCTCTTCTTCAAGGCAGTCTCCATTCCAGGATGGCTTGCGCGGATGCACCGCCCAGCATAGTTGCAGCCGAAACCCCGGGGGGGGTGTCTTAGGTTGGGTTCCGCCGCCGGCCGCGCGCGCCGTCCTCCAGGCGGGCGGCGTAGTCCCCGCGCACGAAGCGGTTGATGTAGGTGTTCAGGCCGTCGCCGGCCTCGGCCAGGCGCTGCATCTCCAGCACGTGCGCCAGGCCGGGGTGGCGGGCGTCGTAGCGGTAGGTGCCGCCGCGGCGGAAGCGCACCTCGATCCAGCCCGGGCCGCACGCGTAGGCGGCGATGCCCGAGTCTCCATCGCCGCCCCGGTAGCGCTTCATGGCCGCTCCTCCGCACCCGGCATCCGGATCCATGCCCATGCCAGCACGGGCCACGTGCAGGGCGGATCAGGCGGCGCTGTCAGGTTGCCGCAGCGGACGGGACGGCGCGTCGCCGCCGACGCGGCTCCTACGGGGCGCCCAGGCGCCAGGCCAGGCCGGTGACACGGCGGGCGTGGCGTGCCAGGGCCTGTTCCAGGATCGCCGCGTCGGCGCACAGGTGCAGGGCGTGGCGGGCACGGGTCAGGCCGGTGTAGACCAGCTCGCGCGAGAGCACCCGGTTGGGCCGGGCCGGCAGCAGCAGCCACACTTCGTCGAACTCCGAGCCCTGCGCCTTGTGCACGGTCATGGCGAAGGCGCTCTCGTGCGCCGGCAGGGTGGCCGGGTGGAAGGCGCGCGGGCTGGCCGGGTCGGCGCCGGGGAACCAGGCCACCAGGGTGCCGTCCCCGTCCTCCAGACAGATGCCGATGTCGCCGTTGAACAGGCGGTGGCGGTAGCTGTTCTCGGTGACCAGCAGCAGGCGGCCGTGGAAGAAGCCGTCGGCGGCGGCGCGTGGACGGTGCTGGGCCAGGCGCTCGACCAGCAGCGCCTCGATGCGGGCATTGAGCGTGCGCGCGCCCTGCGGGCCCTCGCGCAGCACGGTCAGCAGGCGCAGGCGCCCGGCCAGCGCCAGGGCCTCGGCCGGGCCGGCGGCCTCGGCCAGCGCGTTCCAGTGCGCCAGCAGGGCCTCGCGCCGGGCCTGCAGCGGATCGCCCAGGCCCTCGTGGAAGTGCACGCCGGACAGGCCGCCGCCGCGCAGCAGCGCCAGCGCGCCGGCAGCGTCGCCGTCGCGCACGGCGCCGGCCAGCGGTGCCAGGTCCAGCGCCTCCGACTGCCGCAAGCCGCGCAGCAGGCGCACGTGGCGGGCGGGGAAGGGCGTGGCGCGGTCCGGCTCCGTGGCCCCGGCGGCCGGCGACCCCAGCAGGGGCCGCAGCGCCTGCGCGTCGGTCTCGGCCAGGCGCAGGCCGTCGCCGGCGGCGGCGAGGATGCCGCCGAGCACGTCGCCGGCCTCCACCGACGGCAGCTGGTCCGGGTCACCCAGCAGCACCAGGCGGGCGCCCTCGGGCACGGCCTCCACCAGCTTGGCCATCAGCGGCAGGTCGATCATCGAGGCCTCGTCCACCACCACCACGTCCACGTCCAGCGGGTGGTCGGCGTGGTGGCGGAACTGCGGTGAGTCCGGCACCGGCCCCAGCAGGCGGTGCAGGGTGCTGCCGCTGGCGGCCAGCGGTTCCAGCAGCGCCTCCTCGATGCCCTCGCCGGCCAGCAGCTGCGCGGCGCGGCGCAGGCTCTCGGCCATGCGCTCGGCGGCGCGGCCGGTGGGCGCGGCCAGGGCGATGCGCGGCGGCGGGCGGCCGAGCAGGCGGGCGCGCGCAGCCAGCAGCACCAGCAGGCGGGCGATGGTGGTGGTCTTGCCGGTGCCGGGGCCGCCGGTCACCAGCACCAGGCGGTGCAGCAGGGCCACGGCGGCGGCGCGCGCCTGGCGGTCCTCGCCGCCGGCGGCCTGCGGGAACAGGCGCGCGAACAGCGACGCCAGCCCGGCGATGCCGTCCATTTCCGGCGTGCCGCCGCCCAGCCGGCGCAGGCCGGCGGCCAGGCGACGTTCGTATTCGCGGTAGCGGCGCAGGTAGAGCAGACCGTGTTCCAGGACCAGCGGCGCCTGCCCCGGCGCCTCGACGTCGGCCGCCGGCGGACAGGCCACCCAGCGCGAGGCCTGCAGCTCGCGCCGCCACGCCTCCGCTTCCGGCCAGTCCGGCTCCTGCTCCAGCAGCCCGCGCGGATCGTCCACGGGGAAGGCGGCGTGCCCGGCCGACACCGCCCACGAGGCCAGCGCCGCGGCCGCGGCCACGGCGTCGGGCGTGGCCGGGTCGAGCCGGCGCAGGCCCAGCGCCAGCGCCTCGTCCACGGTGCGCGGCACGCCGGCCCTGCGCAGCGCCTCCAGCAGGCTCATGCCGCCACCTCCGCCCCGTCCCGGCCGGCGAACAGTGCATCCACCGCCTCCACCAGCGCCGGTTCGAAGCGCCAGGCCCAGACACCGGGGCGGACGCCGTCCACGGGTTCGGCCGTCGCATCCAGGCCGCGGCAGAACAGGTAGCGCACGCCGCCGAAGTCGCGCGCGTAGTCGTAGGCCGCGCCCAGGCGGAAGCGCAGCCAGCGGTGCAGGGCCACGGTGTAGATCAGCGCCTGCAGCGGGTACTCGCTGTGCTCCATGGCCTGGGCCATCTGCGCCGGACCGTAGCCGGGCAGGCGGTTGGACTTGTAGTCGAGCACGTACCAGCGCCCGTCGTGGTGGTAGGTCAGGTCGATCAGGCCGGTCATCAGGCCCTCGAGCCGGCGGCGCCCGCCGAAGCCCTGGCGGCCGCGCAGCAGGCCGTGCCGGTGCAGCAGCGCCAGCAGCCGGTCCACCCGGGTGGGCGCCAGGGCGAACTGGAACTCGATCTCCGGGCGGCGCTGCGCCGGCGGCAGCTCGGCCAGGCGCAGGCCTTCGGGCAGCGGCACGGTCAGGGTGTGGCCGGCCAGGGTGGTGAGCAGGGTGATGCCGTCCTCCAGCTCGGCGGCGGCGTAGCCGCCGTGGCCCAGGGCCTCGGCGATGCGGCCGCGCTCGGGCTCCGGCGCCGGGTCGCCCGGGCGCCAGTCCCGCCAGGCGGCGAAATCGGCGTGCTCCAGCACTTCGTGCAGCACCACGCCGAAGCGCGAGCCGGCAAAGCGCGGGTCGAAGGCCTCGTCCGGCGGCGCCTCGGCGTCGGCCGCGGCCGGTTCGTCGCGCCCGCCGGGCACGGCCTGGGTGGCGGCGGCGGAGGTGTCGCCGGCCTCGGCATGGGCCAGCTGGGTGAAGCTGTACACCCACCAGTCGCTCGCCAGGCCCCGGCCGGGCACGCGCGCGGGCGGCACCTGGCCCCCGGCCTCGGCCGGCAGGCGCGGCAGGCGCTCGGGCGGCACCGTGGCATCCAGCACGATCGCGCCCGGTGCGGCGGCGGCCAGCGCCGCCGGGTCCTCCACCATCGGCCACAGCGGCGCGCGCGCGTGCTCGTAGAACGCGCCGGTGGCCACCCACAGTGCGTCGCGGGCGCGGGTCAGGCCCACGTACAGCAGGCGCGCGTCCTCGGCCTCGCAGGCCCTGCGGTGGCGCTCCACCGCCTCCTTCCAGCCGCTGGTGTCCTCCAGCAGCCGCCAGTGCAGCACCGGCCGGCCCTCGGCGTCGTGCACCACCACGCAGCGGCCGGGCGCCTCCGCGCGCGCGCCGATGCCCACGAACGGCAGGAACACCAGCGGGTACTCCAGGCCCTTGCTCTTGTGCAGAGTGACGATCTGCACACGGTGCGCGTCCGACTCCAGGCGCAGCAGCTGGGCCTCGTCCTCGTTGCTGGCCTGGGCGATGGCCCGCTCCAGCCAGTCCACCAGACCGTGCAGGCCCAGCGCCTGGCGCTGCGCTTCCTGCAGGTGCTCGGCCAGCTGCAGGTAGTTGGTCAGGCGCCGCTCGCCGTCGTCCAGGGCCAGCAGGCGCACCGCCTGCTGCGCGCACAGGTCGTTGACCAGGGCCAGCGGGCCACCGTGGCGCAGGCGCTCGCGCCACTCCAGGGCGGTGCCCTGCCAGCGGCGCAGGGCCGGGCCGTCGGACTCCAGCGCGGCCAGCGCGGGCGCGTCCAGGCCGACCAGCACCGTGGCCAGCGCCGCGCGCAGGCGCGCCTCGTCGTCGCCGTGCAGCAGCGCGCGCAGCAGGGCCAGCAGCTCCTGCGCCTCGGCGGTGGAGAACAGGCTGGTGTTGCCGGCGGCCACCGCGGGGATGCCGGCCTCGGCCAGCGCCTGGCGGACGAGGGTGGCCTCGCTGTGCTTGCGCACCAGCACGGCGATGTCGCCCGGCCGCACCGGGCGGCCGTCGAGGCTGGCGCGGCCGGCGCGCGCGTCGGACAGCACGGCGTGGATCGCGGCCACGCAGGCGCGGGTGGCCCAGCGCCGCGAGTCCCCGGCCGACCAGGCCCTGGGCCTGCCCTTGTCGTCCGGCGGCGGCGCCGGGGCCTGCCACAGGGTCAGGGCCGGGGCCGGGATGCCGTCGCGCAGGTAGTCGGCGTCGGCGCGGCCGCCGCCCGGCGCGACCGGATGGAAGGCGATGCGCCCGTCCACGAAGGCGCGCGCGCCGGCGCGGTCGTACAGGGCCTGGATCGCGGCCAGCACCGCCGGGCGCGAGCGGAAGTTGTGCGCCAGCGGCGGAGCCTGCTCGGCGGTGGCCCGGGCGGCCAGGTAGGTCTCCACGTCGCCGCCGCGGAAGCGGTAGATGGCCTGCTTGGGATCGCCGATCAGGAACAGGGCCGGCTCGCTGCTGCCGGCGCCGAACACGCGGTCGAAGATGCGCCACTGCCGCGGGTCGGTGTCCTGGAACTCGTCCACCAGGGCGAAGGCGTACTGCGCGCGCAGGCGCGCGGCCAGGGCGTCGGCGTGCGGGCCGTCCAGGGCATCGGCCCCGCGGTCGATCAGGGCGTCGTAGGTCTGCACGGGGCGCTGGCGCTTGAGCACGGCCAGGCGCCGGCGCGCGTCCTCGCGGATCCGGTGCAGCAGGCGCACGCGCGCGGCCTGGCCCCAGGCCTGGGCCTGCTCCAGCGCGGCGCCATAGCGCTCGGCCGCCTCGCACAGCGGCGAGTCCGGCGTGCGCCCGGCGCCGCCCTTGCTGGTGCACCTGAGCAGCACGGCGCGGTGCAGCTGGCCCAGCTTGGGATGCTCGAACGGCGCCTCCGGGTCGGCGTCCGCGCACCAGCGGCGCAGGGCGTCGAACAGCTCGTGGATCCACGCGGCGCGGTAGCTGTTGCCGTTGAGCACCTTGCCCTCGACCGCGGCCAGCAGCTGCGCGCGGAACACGTCGCCGTGCGCCTGCGCGGCCTGCCGCAGGGCCGGGGCGGCGGCCCGCAGCGCCGGGCGCGGATCCGGCGGCGGCGGGTCGGGCGGTTCGGGAAGCAGGCGCGGCTGGCGCACGAGGGCCGGCAGGGCGGCGGCCAGCGCCTCCGGATCCGGCCACAGTGCCTCCAGGTCCGCCACGGTCGCGGCATAGGCGGCGTGGGCGCGCCACAGGTCGGCGGCCACCGCCCGGCGCAGGTCCAGGTCGTTGCCCAGCAGCTCCGGCGGGACGAAGCCCTGGCCGCTTTCCAGGGCGTGGTCGCGCAGCACGCGCAGGCAGAAGCCGTGGATGGTGAACACCGCGGCCTGGTCGATGGCGTCGGCGGCCGTGCGCAGGCGCCGGGCCAGCGCCGCCGGCGCCTCGCCGCTGGCCAGCTGGTGCGCCTGCAGCAGCTGCGCGGTGAGCCGCGCCTCGGGCGCCTCCAGGTCCGTGGCCGTGCCGGCGGCGACCTCGGCGGCCAGGGCCAGGCGCCGGCGCACGCGGGCGCGCAGTTCCTGGGTGGCGGCCTCGGTGTAGGTGACGGCGAGGATGCGCTCCACCGGCAGCGCGCGTTCCAGCACCAGGCGCACCACCAGGGTGGCCAGGGTGAAGGTCTTGCCGGTGCCGGCGGAGGCCTCGATGGCGCGCACGCCGTGCAGCGGCAGGGTCAGGTAGGCGTCCTGCGCTCCGCTCATGCGGCCTCCTCCTCGTCCGTGGCCAGGACCAGGCCGGCCAGGTCCTCCGGCCCGGCCTCCACCTCCGCGACCCGCCCCTCGACCAGGGCCAGGAACACGGCCTCGGCGGCGCGCACGAAGCGCAGCAGCAGCTCCGGCTCGGCGAACGGGTCGCGGCCGCGCAGCAGCAGCCGCCAAGCCGGGTCGGCGCCTTCGGCGAAGCCCGGGCCGCTGGTGCCGTGCCAGCGCTTGCGCGCCTGCGCCACGCCCTTGTCGTAGCCGGGGTTGGCGTAGATCTCCCAGCTGCTGTACGGGGCAAACAGCAGCGGCTCGGCCAGGCCCTGCACGCGCAGGGACAGCAGCCGCGCCAGCGCCGCGCGCGCCTGCGCGGCCGGCAGCGGCGCGCGCTCGAACGGGCCGTGGCGCAGGCCGTCGCGGTCGCGTACCTCGTGGAATTCCACCAGCGGCAGCGCCAGGCCGGCGGCGCTGGCCAGCAGCCAGTCCAGGCCGTGGCGCACTGCGGCCGGGCCGTTCATCGCGCCCAGGCGTACGCGGGCGATGCCGTGCGGGTACACGTCCTCGATGCGGCCGTGCACGCGCACGCCGTCGATGTCCGCTTCCACCACCACGCTGCGGGCCGAGGCATCGCCGCGCCAGGCGGCGAAGACCTCGCGCCAGGGCGCCAGCTGCCCGCACTGGCGCGCCAGCACGCGCCGGCCCGGCGCACCCGAGGGCAGGAGGGCGCGGGCGCGCAGGGTGGCGTGCAGGGTCTCCATGTCCTGGCCCTGGAGCAGGGCGGCGAAGACCGCCTGCCGCAGGCCGGCGCGCTCCAGCGGTGCGGACGGTTCGGCCAGCGGCTCGACGTCCTCGCGGCGCGCCTCCACCTCCGGCAGCCGCAGGCCCATGTGCCGGGCCAGCGCGTGCGCCGGGTTGCGCAGGAAGCGGCGCAGCGCCTCCAGCGGGACGGTGTCCGCCTCCGCGTCCGCGTCCGCGTCGGGCGGCGGCGCCAGGCGCGTGCCGGGCGGGAACCAGGGCGGCAGCGGCGTGCGCTGCGCGGCCGGCTGCGCCGCGGCCTCGCGCCAGTCGCGGCGGGAGGAGAAGCGGCGCGGCTCGCCGGCGCCGAAGGCCGCCGGCGAAAACGGCTGCAGCGGGTGGTGCACGACCAGCTCGCGCGCGGCCTGGCGTGGATCGGCGTGCTGGCGGGCGGCCGCGTCGATCAGCTCGGACACCAGCACCGAGGGCTCGCGCTCGCTGCCGTCGCGCGGATCGGCGCCGATCCAGCTGACGTAGAACACGTCCTGGGCCGAGGCCAGCAGCTGCAGGAACAGGAACCGGTCGTCGTCGCGGGTGGAGCGGTCGCCGTGGCGGCGGCGCCCGCTGCCCAGCTCGGCGGTCAGGCGGTTGAGGCCGGAGGACGGGTCGCGGCGCGGGAAGTCGCCGTCGTTCATGCCCAGCACGCAGATCACCCGGAACGGCAGCAGGCGCATGGGCACCATGCGCGCGATGCTGACGCCGCCGGTCAGCAGCGGGGCGCGGGTGTCGGCCTCGCCCAGCACCGCGGCGAAGTGCGCGCGCACCGCCTCCGGCGGCACCGGCGCGTCGAAGCCGGCCGCGGCCGCGCCGCGGGCGAACTCGTCGATGAGCGTGCGCAGGCGGTCCAGCGCACGCTGGGGGGACGGGCCGGACGGCGGCCGCGGCAGCAGCGCGTCGAGCAGGCCCAGCAGGCGTTCGCGCCACTGCGCCGGCGGCATCGGCTGGCCCAGCACGCGGGCGTGGCGGGCCAGCTCGCGCAGCAGGCGGATGCAGGTGTCCAGCACGTCCAGCGCGCTGCCTTCCAGCTGCGGCAACGGCGCCAGCACCTGGCCGTCGTCCAGCACGATCGGCGCGTCGCTGCCGCTGGCGTGGCCCAGCAGCAGGCGGTCCAGGGCGAAGGCCCAGGTGTAGGCGGCGTCGGCCGGCGCGTCGAAGCCGGTGCGGTGCGCCGCGTCGATGCCCCAGCGCGCGCCGGCCTGCTCCAGCCAGGCCTGCAGCCGCTCCAGTGCCGGCGCGGCCAGGCCGTTGGCCTCGGCCGGGGCCGGGCTGGCCAGCAGGTCCAGCACCTCGTGCAGGCCGAAGCGCGAGACCGGCAGCGCCAGCAGGCGCAGGAACACCTCGGCCAGCGGCTCGTTGGCCAGCGGGCTGGCGTCGGCCAGGGCGTAAGGGATGGCGTCCTCCTGCCCGCGGCGGCCGAACACCGCCTCCAGGTAGGGCAGGTAGGGATCGATGTCCGGCGCCAGCACCGCCACTTCGCGCGGCTGCAGCGGCGGGTCGAAGCGCGGATCGGCGAACAGACCGCGCAGCTGGTCGGCCAGCCCCTGCAACTCGCGCAGGCGGGTGTGGCAGGCGTGCAGCTGCAGGCTGGGGTCGGCGCGGTCCACCTGCGGCCGCGCCGGCGCGCCGGGCGTGGCCCGGCGGTGGAACAGGTCCGACTGCAGGCGCTGCAGCAGCCATTGGCCGTGTGCACCTTCGGCCGGATCGGCCCAGGCTGGCACCTCCAGGCTCGGATGCACCACCTCGTAGCCGCCCAGCAGGGCCATGAAGTCGCGGCCGGCGTAGCCCCAGGCGCGCAGCAGCGGGTTCTCCTCGGCCTCGCGTGCGGTGTCCAGGTCGCCCCAGTACTCGCGGCTGGGCGTGGGCAGGTAGAAGTGCAGGGTGCCCACCCGTGCCTGGGTGGCCAGGACCCGCAGCACATCCGGGGAGACGTTGAGGGTGGCGAAGGCGAACAGGCGCGGCGGCAGGCCGGCCGGCAGCGGGCCGTCGGCGCGGCCGTAACGGTCCAGGTAGTCCTGGATGCGGCGGGCGCGGTGGGCCAGGCCGCCGGCCACGTGCCGCCAGAGAATGGCCTGCGGATCGTCCGGGTCGGCGCCGGCCTCCCAGCGCAACAGCCAGTCGCGGCGCCAGGCCTGGTACTTCTCGAACACCACGCCCAGCTCGTGCGCCAGGGTCCAGGCGCGCAGCGGGTCGTCGCCGGACAGGTAGGCGTCGATCCCGGCCATGGCCGGCAGCGCGCGCAGCTGCGGATCGTGCAGGGCCCGGTACAGGCGCCAGTGCAGGGCGGTGGCGTCCAGGTCGGCGCCCGGGCCGAGGTTGGCCTCCAGCGCGCGGGCCACGAACTCGCCCGGGGCCAGGAACTCGATGTTGGCCACCACGCCGTGGCGTTCGGCCAGGTGCGCCTGCAGCCAGCGGCGCATGGCCACCTGCGGGATCAGCACCACGTCCGGAGCCAGCAGCGGCTGCCCCGGCGCCGGTTCGCGCAGCGCCTCGGCCAGCAGCCCGGCCAGCACTTCCAGCGAGTTGGAGGCGTAGAGGCGGAAGTCGGGCGCGGCGGTCATAGCGGCGCATCTTGCCGCAGGCGCGTCGCGGCAGGCGAGACGCGGGGGCTAGAATCGCGCGCCCGGCCGCATGCGGCCGCCACGTGGAAGCCCCATGCCCAGCCGGCGCGCGCCGCACCTGTTCCGATCCGCCCTGGCCCTGGTGGTGGCCGCCGTGCTCGGCTGGAGCTTCTGGCGCCATCCGGGCTGGCTGCAGCTGTGCGCGGGCCTGGCGCTGTTCCTGTTCGGCATGCAGTGTCTGGAGGAGGGCCTGCGCCAGCTGGCCGGCGGGCGCCTGGAGCGGCTGCTGGCGCGCAGCACCGGCACGCGCGGACGCGCGCTGCTGTTCGGCATGGCCGGGACCGCGCTGCTGCAGTCCACCACGCTGGTGTCGCTGCTGACCATCGCCTTCATCGGCTCGGGCCTGATCCAGCTGGCCGGCGGCATCGCGGTGATCCTCGGCGCCAACCTCGGCGCCACCGCCGGCATCTGGCTGCTGGCCCTGGCCGGGCAGAACCTGAGCCTGTCGCCGCTGGCCCTGCCGATGCTGGTGCTGGGCGTGCTGGCCGGCTTCACCGGCCCGGGCGGCAAGGCCGCCGGCCGCGTGGTGCTGGGGGTGGCCTTCATCTTCCTGGGCATCGACCAGCTCAAGGCCGGCTTCGCCGCAGTCGGCGGCGGCTGGGACCTGGCCGCGCTGCAGGGCGGCGGCGCCGGCGGCACGCTGCTGTTCGTGCTGGCCGGCCTGGCGGTGACCGTGGTGCTGCAGTCCAGCCACGCCACCCTGATGCTGACCCTGGCGGCGCTGGCCGGCGGCCAGCTGCAGCTGGACCAGGCCCTGGCGCTGGCGATCGGCGCCAACGTCGGCAGCAGCGTGAGCACGGCCTTCGTCGGCATGCTCGGCGGCAACCGCAGCGGCCAGCGCCTGGCCCTGGCGCACGCCCTGTTCAACATCGGCACCGCGGTGGCGGCGCTGTGCCTGCTGGTGCCGCTGGCCTGGCTGGTGCGGACGGTGGCCGGCCTGGCCGGCTTCGGCGGCAACGCGCTGCTGCAGCTGGCCTTGTTCCACACCCTGTTCAACGCCGGCGGCGTGGCCCTGTTCTGGCCCTGGCAGCGGCAGCTGGAGGCGCTGCTGCGACGCTGGCTGCCCGAGCGCGCCGACCCGGCCATGCCGGCCACGCCGGCGGAGGCGGCGGCACCGCTGGAGCGGGTACGCGCGCGCCACCTCTCCGGCCCGGCGCTGGAATCGGCCGACGCCGCGGCCGCCGCGGTGGCGCTGGAGCTGCGCCACCTGGGTCGGCTGAGCCTGGAGGTGATCTGCGAGGCGCTGTGCATGCCCGCCAGCGCGCTGGCCGCGCCGGCGCCGGAGGCGGCGCGGCTGGACACGGCGCGGCCGCCGCACGACTGCCTCGACGCCGAGACCCTGTACCAGCAGCGGGTCAAGGGCGTGTACGGCGACCTGCTGGCCTTCATGGGCCGACTGGAACTGCCGCTGGACGAGGAACACCGGCGCTTCTGGGCCGGCGCGCAGCTGGCGGCGCTGCAGATGGTCAACGCGGTCAAGAGCGCCAAGCACCTGCAGAAGAACCTGCGCCGGCGCCTGGCCGGGCCGGACACGCCGGTGCGCGCCGCCTACCTGGAGCTGCGTGCCCAGCTGTTCGCCCAGCTGCGCGCGCTGTACCTGCTCGGCGACACCCTGGACCGCGCCGCGGTGACCGCCACGCTGCGGGCGCTGGACCGGGACTCGGAGGCCTTCCACGGCCGCTTCCGTCAGCAGCTGTTCCGGCAGGTGCGCGAAGGCGTGTTCGACGGCCTGGAGGCCGGTTCGCTGCTCAACGACCAGGGCTACGCGCAGCAGGCCTACCAAGGCCTGCGCCAGGCCTTCGACTTCGCCGAGGAGCCGGCGTCGCTGCTGCGCCTGCGCCGGGAGGCGCCGGCGGCGACCTGAACGCGCCGCCTGGCACCGCGCCCACGACCGCACCGCTGGAACGCGGCGTGCCGCCATCCCGGACTGGGCGGCGCAATGGATCGGTTAACATTCAGTTTTCCGTGCGCATGATGCGCCGTTCGCCCTTTTTTCTCCGCAGGGAAAGCGCATTCCGCCGATGCCCGCTCCGTCCGCCACCGCCGTTGAACTGCGCGGCGTCCGCCTCGACCGTGGCGGCCGCACGACCCTGCGCACCGTGGCCCTGGCGGTGCCGGCCGGCAGCATCACCGCCGTGCTCGGCCCCTCCGGCACCGGCAAGTCCACCCTGCTGGCCGCGCTGACCGGCGAGCTGGTGCCGGCCGCGGGCGAGGTGCGGGTATTCGGCCAGCCGGTGCCGCGCGGCGCGCGCGCGCTGCTGGAGATGCGCAAGGGCATCGGCGTGCTGCTGCAGGGCAACGGCCTGCTCACCGACCTGACCGTGGCCGAGAACGTGGCCCTGCCGCTGCGCGCGCACACGTCCCTGCCCGAGCCGGTGCTGCAGCGGCTGGTGGCGATGAAGCTCAACGCGGTGGGCCTGCGGGAGGCGGCCGGGCTGTACCCGCGCGAGCTGTCCGGCGGCATGGCCCGGCGCGTTGCGCTGGCGCGCGCGCTGGCCCTGGACCCGCCGCTGATGCTCTACGACGAGCCGCTCACCGGCCTGGACCCGATCGCCTCCGGCGTGATCATGAGCCTGATCCAGCGCCTGTCGCGCAGCCTGGGCCTGACCAGCATCATCGTCAGCCACCACGTGCGCGAGACCCTGCCGATCGCCGACCAGGCGGTGGTGGTGGCCAACGGCGGCATCGTCTTCGACGGCACGCCGGAGGCGCTGGAGGCCAGTGGCGATCCGCTGCTGCGCCAGTTCCTGCGCGGCGAGCCGGACGGCCCGATCCCGTTCGAACGCGCCAGGGAGGTGGCCTGATGCCCGCCGTCGCCGCCCTGCAGGCCCTGGGCCGCGCCGGCCTGTTCTCGCTTTCGGTGCTGCGCGCCTCGCTGCCGACCCGCGACTTCTTCGCCGAACTGGTGCGCGAGATCTACAAGATCGGCGGCCGTTCGCTGCCGATCATCGCCGTGGGCGGCGCCTTCGTCGGCCTGGTGCTGACCCTGCAGGGCTACCGCACGCTCACCACCTTCGGCGCTTCCGACGCGCTGTCCACCCTGCTGGGCCTGTCGCTGTACCGCGAGCTGGGCCCGGTGCTGACCGCGCTGCTGTTCATCGGCCGCGCCGGCAGCTCGATCGCGGCCGAGCTGGGCCTGATGCGCGCCACCGACCAGATCAAGGCGCTGGAGCTGATGGCCATCGACCCGGTGGCCAAGGCGGTGGCGCCGCGCTTCTGGGCGGCGGTGCTGACCGTGCCGCTGCTGACCGGCTTCTTCTGCTCGCTGGCCATCTCCGCCAGCTGGTTCGAGGCGGTGCAGGTGCTGGGCCTGGACAACGGCACGTTCTGGTCGGCGCTGCAGGGCAGCGTGGACTTCTGGGACGACTTCGGCATCGCCCTGCTGAAGTCGGCCGTGTTCGGCGGCACCTGCGCGCTGGTGGCGGCCTTCGTGGGCTACCACGCCGAGCCGACCATCGAGGGCACCTCGGTGGCCACCACCCGCGCGGTGGTCAACGCCTCGCTGCTGGTGCTGATGTTCAACTTCGTGATGTCCGCCCTGCTGTTCCAGTGAGGGCACCGATGCGGCCGCGCCGGGCGCGTGCATTGATCCTTGGTTCAAACCGGTTCCGATAGGTATCTCCCAATGGCTATCCGTGGTCCCAGGCTCGAATTCGCCGTCGGCGCCTTCCTCCTGCTGGCGTTGGCCTCGCTGCTGGTGCTGGCCTTCGCCTCCACCAACCGCCAGTTCGGGCTGGGTGGCGGCACCTACCCGCTGGTGGCGCGCTTCTCCAACCTCGGCCAGCTGCGCCTGCAGGCGCCGGTGAAGATCGGTGGCGTGGTGGTCGGCCGGGTCGAGCGCATCGAGCTGGACCCGGTGCGCTACGACTCCATCGTCACCCTGGCCATCGACAAGCGCTATGCCGACCTGCCCGGCGACACCTCCGCGGGCATCTTCACCAGCGGCCTGCTGGGCGAGAGCTACATCGGCCTGCAGCCGGGTGGCGACCCCGAGCCGCTGCGGCCGGGCGACGAGATCGCCTACACCCAGCCGGCCATCGACCTGATCCAGCTGGTCGGCAAGTACATGTTCGGCGGCGGTTCCGGCGGAGGCGCCGGGACCGAGGCCGATCCCGGCGCGTTGGCGCCTTCCTCCCCCGAGCCCCCCCCGGAAGCACCGCTGCCATGCAACCGCTGATCCTGTCCCTCGCCCTGGCGCTGCCGCTGCTGGCGGCCGCCCCCGCCGCCGACCTGCACGCCCAGCCGGCCGCCGCCCAGGCCGCCACGCCGGGCAAGCAGGTGCTCGAGAACGGCACCCGCATCCTGCAGACCCTGCAGGAGCGCCGCGCCGAGTTCCAGAAGGACCCGGCCGCGCTGCGCGCCTTCCTCGACGGCGAGCTGCGCGCCCACTTCGACCGCGACTACGCCGCGCGCCTGGTGCTGGGCCCGCACGGGCGCGGCGCCAGCGACGCCGACGTGCGCCTGTTCGCCGACGCGCTGACCGACAACCTCATGCAGCGCTACGGCTCGGCCCTGCTCGGCTTCGAGGGCAAGCCGCGCCTGCGCCTGAAGTCCGAGACCCCGCTGCCCAACAACCGCGGCTACCGCGTCTCCACCGAGCTGCTGCGCGAGAACGGCGAGCCGGTGCCGGTGGACTACCTGGTCCGCGACAACGGCGGCTGGAAGATCTTCGACGTGATGGTCGAGGGCGTGTCCTACGTGCAGACCTTCCGCAGCCAGTTCGACGGGCCGCTGCGGCAGAAGTCCATCGCCCAGGTCGCCGCCGACCTGCGCGCCGGCAGGCTCAGCACCAATGCCAGCACGCCCTGAGCAGACCGCGCGCGTGCGTCGCGACGGGCAGGCGCTGCGCCTGGAAGGCCGGCTGGACCGCGCCGGCGCCACCGCCCTGTGGCCGCAGGCGCAGGCGCAGCTGGATGGTGCGCGCACGCTGGACCTGTCCGGCGTGGAAGGCCTGGACAGCGCCGGCCTGGCGCTGCTGGCCGAGCTGGCCGCACGCCTGCGCCAGGCCGGCCCGGTCGCGGTGACCGGCACGCCGCCGGGCCTGGCCGAGCTGTGCGCCGCCTACCGCCTGGATGCGGCGCTGGACTTCATCGGAGCCACCCCATGATCCGCCTGACCCTAGTCGCCGGCCTGCTGCTGGCCGGCTGCGCCAGCGCCCCGCGCCCCGCGGCGCAGGCCGCGGCCACGCCGGCCGAAGCCGGCACCGTGGCCGCGGCGGACGCCGTCCCCGTGGACGCGCCTGCCGCCGGGCCGGCCATGCCGGCCCAGGCCGAGGCCGAGGCGGCCCCGCAGGCCGGCGCCGGGCCGGCCGCCCCGACCGTGGACACGGCGGCACGGACCGAGGCCGGCCAGGCCACGGACCAGGCCGCCATCTCCGGCGAAAGCGGCGACATCGACGACGATTTCGCGGACATCTACGGCACCGATACGGGCCCCGGCGAGGTCGGCGCCGCCGCGGTGGCCTATGACCCGTGGGAACCGATGAACCGCCGCATCCACCGCTTCAACATGGCGGTGGACCGTGCCATCGCCCGGCCGCTGGCACGCGCCTACGTGGCCGCGGTGCCGCGCCCGGTGCGCACCGGCGTGACCAACTTCTTCGACAACCTCGGCTCGCCGGTCACGTTCGTCAACCAGCTGCTGCAGGGCCGGCCGCGCGACGCGGTGCAGACCCTGGGCCGCTTCCTGGTCAACTCCACCCTGGGCATCGGCGGCCTGCTCGACCCGGCCTCCGACCTGAAGATGAAACGCCGTTCCGAAGACTTCGGCCAGCCCCTGGGCGTGTGGGGCTGGCGCCGGTCGCGCTACGTGGAGCTGCCGTTCTTCGGCCCGCGCACCCTGCGCGACGTGGTCGGCCTGGGCGGCGACCTGCCGCTGTCGGCCACCCGCCAGATCGAGGAGGACAAGGTGCGCATCGGCCTGCAGGGCCTGCAGCTGGTGGACACCCGCGTGCGCCTGATGCCGCTGGACGACCTGCGCGACGCCGCGCCGGACGAGTACGTGCTCACCCGCGACGCCTGGCTGCAACGGCGCAACTACCTGATCGAGGCCGACCGCCACCGCCGTGCCGGCGACGGGGATCTGCCCGACTACCTGCGTGACGAGGAGCGCGATCCCACGGTCCCGGCCGACGCCATCCCGCTGCCCGGCGGCTGAGCCGGGCGGTCACGCCGCATGCGCAAAAAAGGGCCCGGTTCGCTCCGGGCCCTTTGTCTTGTGGCGCGCCGGCGGGCCGGCTTACGGCGCTCCGGCCTCCTCGTCGGACCCGGCCGCCTCCGGGCCCAGGTCGCCCAGCAGCGCCTGCGCCTGGTCGTGGGCCAGGGTCTCCACGCCGCGCAGCTTGCGTTCGATGGCGCGGGTGCGCACGCCGGCGGCCTTGATGCTGTTCTGCACCGTGCCCAGCTGCGAGGTGGCCTTCTCCAGCACGGTGGCGAACTTGCCGAACTCGCTCTTGACCGCGCCCAGCAGCTGCCAGACCTCGGAGGAGCGCTTCTCGATGGCCAGGGTGCGGAAACCCATCTGCAGGCTGTTGAGCAGGGCGGTGATGGTGGTCGGGCCGGCGACCACGATGCGGTGTTCGCGCTGCAGGGCGTCGGTCAGGCCGGCGCGGCGGATCACCTCGGCGTACAGGCCCTCGGTGGGCAGGAACATCACCGCGAAGTCGGTGGTGTGCGGCGGCACGATGTACTTCTCGCAGATGGACCTGGCCTGGATGCGCACCGCCTTCTCCAGCTGCGCGCCGCAGCTGCGCACCAGCTCCGCATCGCCCTGCTCCTGTGCCTCCAGCAGGCGCTCGTAGTCCTCGCGCGGGAACTTGCAGTCGATCGGCAGCCATACCGGCGCGTCGTCACGGCCGCGGCCGGGCAGGCGCACGGCGAAGTCCACCACCTCGGCGCTGTCCGGGCGCACGCGCACGGCGCGGGCGTACTGGTCGGCGGTGAGGATCTGCTCGAGCAGGTTGTCCAGCTGCACCTCGCCCCAGGTGCCGCGGGTCTTGACGTTGGTCAGCACGCGCTTGAGGTCGCCCACGCCGGTGGCCAGCTGCTGCATCTCGCCCAGGCCGCGCTGGACCTGCTCCAGGCGCTCGGACACCAGCTTGAACGAGGAGTCCAGGCGCGAGGTGAGTGTGCTCTGCAGCTTCTCGTCCACCGTCTCGCGCATCTTCTCCAGCTTGGCCGCGTTGTCCTCCTGCAGCGCGCGCAGCTGCTGCTCGAGGGTGGCGCGCATCTCGCCCATGCGCTGCTCGTTGCGCGCGGTCAGCTCCTGCAGGCGCTGGTTCAGGCCCTCGGCGAAGCGCTGCTGCGACTCCAGGCCCTCCTGGCGGGCCACGCGCGCGTCCTCCACCAGGCTGGCGCGCAGCGCCGCCAGCTGCTCGCCGAAGGCCTGGATGCGGGCATCCTGCTGGCGGCCGAACTGGTCCAGCTGCGCGCGCATGTCGCCCAGCCGCTGCGACAGCAGCTCGCCCAGCCGGGCCTGCGCCTCGATGCCCTCGGCCCGGCCCTTGCGCGCGTCCTCGGTGAGCGAGTCGCGCAGCTGGTCCAGGCGGGCGTCGGTGCGGGTGCCCAGGTCGGCCAGGTGGCGGGCGAAGCCGTCGATGCGCTGCCCCTGGGTGGCGCCCAGGCCGTCCAGCTGCTGGCGCAGCTCCAAGCGGCCGTCGCGCAGTTCCTCGCGCAGGGCCTCCTCCAGCTGCGCGCGCAGCCGGTCCAGGGCCGCCTCCGGCCGGCGCAGGAACAGGGCCAGGAGCAGGGCGAAGGCGGCCAGCAGCAGGCCGGCCATCAGGTAGAGCAGGGCGGTGTCGGTCATGGGCACAGTCTACCGGCCGCTGTCTCAGGCCCCGCGACGGCCGGACTTCACATTGGGCAAACACCCGGCCCGCCAAGACTGCCGCCCATGGCCCGAGCCGCCCGCCAGCCGATCCGCCTCAAGCGCGTCTACGACCCGGCCGAGCCGGGCGACGGCCAGCGCCTGCTGGTGGACGGGGTCTGGCCGCGCGGCAAGACCAAGCAGGAGCTGGCCATCGAGGCCTGGCTGCGCTCGCTGGCGCCCAGCGCCGGCCTGCGCCGCTGGTTCGGCCACGACCCGGCACGCTGGGAGGACTTCCGCGCCCGCTACTTCGAGGAACTGGCCGCCAACCCGGACGGGCTGGCGCGGCTGCGCACCTACCTGGACCGTGGCCCGGTGACCCTGCTGTACGCCGCGCGCGACGAGGAGCACAACAACGCCGTGGCCCTGCGCGACTTCCTGATGCTGGCCCGCCGCTCCGGCCCGGCCGGACGCCAGGCCGGCGCCACCCCGCGCACCCTGCCGGGCGTGCGCGGCAACGCCTGAAGGCCTAGTCCAGCACGCGGCAGAACACCGCCTTCAGGTAACGCGACTCCGGCACGTGGGCCAGGAACGGATGGTCCGGGCCGGCGCCGGCCACCCTGACCACCTGCACCGTGCGCCCGGCGTAGAACGCGGCGCGGCGCAGCATGTCCAGGAACTGCTCCTCCGAGACCAGCCCGGTGCAGGAGAAGGTGGCGAACAGGCCGCCGGGCCTGACCACGCCCAGGGCCAGCTTGTTCATGTCCAGGTACTTCTTCAGCGCGGCGATGACCTGGTCGCGGTCGCGGGTCATCTTGGCCGGGTCCAGCACCACCACGTCGTACTGCTCGCCGCGGGTGGCGGCCTCGCGCAGCCACGGGAAGATGTCGGCCTGGACGAAGCGCGGGCGCACGTTGTTCAGGCGGGCGTTGCCCCTGGCGATCTCGATCACGTCGCCGTCGATGTCGATGCCGGTGACCTCGGCCGCGCCGCGCACCGCCGCGTACACGGCGAAGCCGCCGGTGTTGCAGCACAGGTCCAGCACGCGCTTGCCGGCCACGTGCTGCGAGAGCCACTGCCGGTTCTCGCGCTGGTCGGCGAAGAAGCCGGTCTTGTGCGCCCCGGCCGGGTCGGCACGGAAGCGGATGCCGTGCTCGGTGATCACCGCCGGCTCGCAGGCCCCGCCCTCGCTGTAGGTCGGGCGGAAGTCGAAGCTCTCCTGCTTCTGCACGTGCTCCTCGGCGAAGCTGTAGATGCGCGCGCCGGGGAAGTGCTGGCGCAGGGCGGCGTAGATCCACTCGCGGTGGCGCCACATGCCGGCGCTGAAGAACTCCACCACCAGCAGGTCGGCGTAGCGGTCCACCACCAGGCCGGTCAGGCCGTCGCCCTCGGCGTGGACCACCCGCCAGGCATCGGAGACCTGGTCCAGGCCCAGCACCTGCCGGCGCAGCTCCACCGCCCGGCCGATGCGGCGCGCGAACCAGGCCGCGTCCACCGCCACCTCCGGATCGGTTTCCAGGATGCGCACGGCGATGCGCGAGTGGCCGTTGTAGAAGCCGCGGCCGATCCACCGGCCGTCCACGTCGATCACGTCCACGATCTCGCCGGGGCGCGGCTTCTGCGCCGGTTTCTCGACCAGTTTCTGGAAGATCCAGGGATGGCTGGAACGCCAGGCGCTCTTCAGCCGCACGGTGGGCAGGGGGGCATTCATCCGCACATTGTAGGCCGTTCCGGCCACCGCCCCCGTGCGCCATACCCTGGGGAATGGCCGGGCCTGCCAAGGGCGGGGCAAAACGCGCGACAATGCGGGGGTTTGCCGCCGGTGCGCCGGCCGTCTTCCCGTTGCCACGCAAGGATCCCCACGAATGTCCGATTCGCCCAAGATCATCTACACGCTGACCGACGAAGCCCCGTTCCTGGCGACGCAGTCGCTGCTGCCGATCGTGCAGGCCTTCGCCGCCACCGCCGGCATCACCGTGGAGACCCGGGACATCTCGCTGGCCGGCCGCATCCTGGCCCAGTTCCCGGACGTGCTGGGCGAGCGCAAGGTCAACGACGACCTGGCCGAGCTGGGCGAGCTGGCCACCCGGCCGGAGGCCAACATCATCAAGCTGCCGAACATCCCCGCCTCGGTGCCGCAGCTGAAGGCGGCCATCCGCGAGCTGCAGGAGCACGGCTACCCGCTGCCGGACTACCCGGACGAGCCGAAGGACGCGCGCGAGCAGGAGATCAAGGCCCGCTACGACCGGGTCAAGGGCAGTGCGGTCAACCCGGTGCTGCGCGAGGGCAACTCCGACCGCCGCGCCCCGGCGTCGGTCAAGAACTACGCGCGCAAGCACCCGCACCGCATGGGCGCCTGGAGCGCCGACTCCCGCTCGCACGTGGCCCACATGGACGGCGGCGACTTCTACGGCAGCGAGAAGTCGGCCACCCTGGCCAAGGCCGGCAGCCTGAGGATCGAGCTGCTGCGCAAGGACGGCGGCACCGAGGTGCTGAAGGAGAAGGTGCCGGTGCTGGCCGGCGAGGTGGTGGACGCGGCGGTGATGAGCCGCAAGGCGCTGGCCGCCTTCGTGGCCGCGCAGATCGAGGACGCCCGCGCCCGCGAGGTGCTGTTCTCGGTGCACCTGAAGGCCACCATGATGAAGGTCTCCGACCCGATCATGTTCGGCGTGTTCGTGTCCGAGTTCTACAGGCCGGTGCTGGAGAAGCACGCCGAGGCCCTGAAGCAGGTCGGCTTCAACCCGGAGAACGGCATCGGCGACCTGTACGCGCGCATCGCCGCGCTGCCGCAGGACCAGCAAGAGGCGATCAAGGCCGACATCCAGGCCCTGTACGCGCAGCGCCCGGGCCTGGCCATGGTCAACTCGGACAAGGGCATCACCAACCTGCACGTGCCCTCGGACGTGATCGTGGACGCCTCGATGCCGGCGATGATCCGCGACTCCGGCCGCATGTGGAACGCCGCCGGCGAGCTGCAGGACACCAAGGCGGTGATCCCGGACCGCTGCTACGCCGGCGTCTACCAGGCGGTGATCGACGACTGCAAGGCCAACGGCGCCTTCGACCCGACCACCATGGGCAGCGTGCCCAACGTCGGCCTGATGGCGCAGAAGGCCGAGGAGTACGGCAGCCACGACAAGACCTTCCGCATCCCGGCCGACGGCACCGTGCGCGTCACCGACCAGGACGGCAACGTGGTGTTCGAGCATGAGGTCGAGGCCGGCGACATCTGGCGCATGTGCCAGACCAAGGACGCGCCGATCCAGGACTGGGTCAAGCTGGCCGTCACCCGCGCGCGCCTGAGCAACACCCCGGCGGTGTTCTGGCTGGACCCGCAGCGCGCCCACGACCGGCAGCTGATCGCCAAGGTGGAGCGCTACCTCAAGGACCACGACACCAGCGGCCTGGACATCCGCATCATGTCGCCGGTGGAGGCCACCAGGTTCTCGCTGGCGCGCATCCGCCAGGGCAAGGACACCATCTCGGTCACCGGCAACGTGCTGCGTGACTACCTGACCGACCTGTTCCCGATCCTGGAGCTGGGCACCAGCGCCAAGATGCTGTCCATCGTGCCGTTGATGGCCGGCGGCGGCCTGTTCGAGACCGGCGCCGGCGGCAGCGCGCCCAAGCACGTGCAGCAGTTCGTGCAGGAGAACTACCTGCGCTGGGACTCGCTGGGCGAATTCCTGGCCCTGGCCGCCTCGCTGGAGCACCTGGCCGAGCGCACCGGCAACGCCCGCGCCGCGGTGCTGGCCGCCGCCCTGGACCAGGCCAACGGCCGGATCCTGGACAACAACCGCTCGCCGGCGCGCAAGGTCGGCGAGCTGGACAACCGCGGCAGCCACTTCTACCTGGCCCTGTACTGGGCCCAGGCCCTGGCCGCCCAGGACCAGGACCCGGAGCTGGCGGCGCGCTTCGCCCCGCTGGCGCAGGCCCTGGCCGAGAACGAGGCCAGGATCGTGGCCGAGCTCAACGGCGTGCAGGGCAAGCCGGTGGACATCGGCGGCTACTACCAGCCCGACCCGGCCAAGGTCGGCGCGGCCATGCGGCCCTCGCCGACCTTCAACGCCGCGCTGGCGGCGCTGTAAGCGCCAGCGACGTGTCCGGAACGGGGCGCTGCGGCGCCCCGTTTCCGTTGCGGCGGCCTTCGCGGCCGGCCACGCACCGCGTGCTAGGCTGCCGCCGGTCCCCGCGAAGGAGCACGCCATGAACCGACGCTCTCCGTTCCGTGCCGGCCTGCTGGGCCTGGCGCTGGCCCTGGCCCTGCCGGCGGCGGCGGCCGACGCCCCCGCCACCACGGCCGCCGAACCGGCCCCGGATGCCGCCCTGCAGGCGGCCATCGCCGGCCCCTGGCGCGATCCGGCCAACGTGGCCCGCGACCGCTACCGCCATCCCGGGCAGACCCTGGCCTTCTTCGGCATCCGTCCGGACATGACCGTGGTGGAGATCACCCCCGGCGGCGGCTGGTACAGCGAGATCCTGGCCCCGTACCTGCGCGAACAGGGCCGCTACGTCGCCGCGGTGGTGGATCCGCAGGCGGTGGCCGAGGGCCCCGGCCGCGACTACCAGCAGCGCGCCCGCGACGGCCTGGAGAAGAAGTTCGCCGCCGCGCCGGAGCAGTACGACCGCGCCAGCTTCGTCGCCTTCGACCCGAAGGCGCCGGTGTTCGGCCCGCCCGGCTCGGCCGACCTGGTCCTGACCTTCCGCAACGTGCACAACTGGCGTATGGCCGGGCAGGCCGAGGGCATGTTCAAGGGCTTCTTCGAGGTGCTCAGGCCCGGCGGGGTGCTGGGGGTGGTCGAGCACCGCGCCGCCGCCGACGTGCCGGCCGACGACCGCAGCGGCTACGTGGGCCAGGCCCAGGTGATCGCCCTGGCCGAGGCCGCCGGCTTCGTGTTCGACGGCAGCAGCGAGGTCAACGCCAACCCGGCCGACACCAGGGACCANCCCAACGGCGTGTGGACGCTGCCGCCGACCAACCGCCACGACCCGGCTGACCGGGAGAAGTACCAGGCCATCGGCGAAAGCGACCGCATGACCCTGCGCTTCGTGAAGCCGCCCCGGGAATGAAACGAAGAGGGGGGCGTCGGGGCCGTGGCCACGGCCCCGCCAACGGGAATCACGACGGAAACAATGAATCGTGAGAGCATCCGGGCCGCCCCCGCGGCCCCGGGCACGCAAGCGGCAACGATCCGATGGAATGGAGCGGGCGGGCATCGGGGTCGTGGCCACGCCCCTCACCCTCGCAACGCCCCCCGGTTCTTCACCCCCCCCAGGGCGCGCCGCCATGCACCGCCGCACCTTCCTCACCGCGCTGGCGGCCGGACTGGCCGCCGTGCCCCTGGCGACGGCGCCGGCCACCGGAGGAGACGCATCCATGTACGGACTGATCGGGAAACTGCGCGCCCAGCCGGGCCGGCGCGAGGCGCTGGCCGCGATCCGGCGGGAGGCCACCACCGCCATGCCCGGCTGCCTGTCCTACGTGGTGGCCGAGGACAGCACCGACGCCGACGCGCTGTGGGTCACCGAGGTCTGGGACAGCGCCGACAGCCACCAGGCCTCGCTGCAGCTGCCGCAGGTGCGCCAGGCCATCGCCCGCGCCCGGCCGCTGATCGCCGGCTTCGACGCGCACGTGGTCACCCGCCCGCTGGGCGGCGCCGGCCTGCCGCAGTCCTGAGGCACGCAGCGCACATGCTGGTGGCCTTCAACAAGCCCTACGGGGTGCTGTGCCAGTTCACCGACCGCAGCGTGCCGCCACGCCCGACCCTGGCCGGCTTCGGCCTGCCCAGGGACGTGTACGCGGCCGGGCGCCTGGACCACGACAGCGAAGGCCTGCTGCTGCTGACCGACGACGGCGCGCTGGCGCACCGCCTGACCGACCCGCGGCACAAGCAGCCCAAGACCTACTGGGTGCAGGTGGAAGGCGATCCGCGCGAGGAACAGCTGCAGGCCCTGCGCGGCGGCGTGCTGCTCAACGACGGGCCCACGCGCCCGGCGCAGGTGCGGCGGCTGGAGCCGCCGCCCGCGCTGTGGCCACGCGATCCGCCGGTGCGCTTCCGCAAGACCGTGCCGGACGCCTGGCTGGAACTGGTGATCACCGAGGGCCGCAACCGCCAGGTGCGGCGCATGACCGCCGCGGTGGGCCTGCCCACCCTGCGCCTGGTGCGGGTCGGCATCGGCCCGTGGCGGCTGGACGAAGGCGGGCAGTGGCTGGCGCCCGGGCAGTGGCGCACGCTCCCGGCCCCGGCGCCGCCGGGCGCGCGCGACGGCGCCGGGGCCGGG
>NZ_PDWK01000043.1 GCF_010093135.1 Pseudoxanthomonas taiwanensis
CCCCTCGGGCCCAGCCCCAGGCACGCGAACAGCAGCACCTGCCAGGCGCTGCCGGCGGCGAACAGCGGCCGGAACAGCAGGCCGACCAGGATGATGCCCACGGTGGCCAGGATCATCGCCCGGCGCCGACCGCTTCGGCCGGCGCGCCTGGTACGGCATGTTCCCGCAGCTGGGCGCGCCGCTGGGCTTCCTGTGCTCGACCGCGGTGTTCCTGGCGCTGGCCCACTTCCTGGACGAGCGCCAGTTCATGGGCTGGGGCTGGCGGGTGCCCCTCCTGGCCAGCGCGGCGCTGGTGCTGCTGGGGCTGTGGGTGCGCCTGCGCATCACCGAGACCCCGGCCTTCCGGCGCACCCTAGAGCGGCAGGAGCGCGAGCGGCTGCCCATGGCCACGGTGCTACGCCGGCACCCGGGCACGCTGGTGGCCGGCACCCTGGCGCTGATGGCCACCTTCGTCCTGTTCTACCTGATGACGGTGTTCGCACTGAGCTGGGGCACCAGCGCCCTGGGCTACGGCCGCCAGGAGTTCCTGCTGCTGCAGATGCTGGGCGTGCTGTGCTTCGCCGCCACCATCCCGCTGGCGGCGATGTACGCCGACCGCTTCGGCCGGCGCCGGGCGATGATCCTGGCCACCGTGGGCATCATCCTGTTCGGCCTGCTGTTCCGGCCGCTGTTCGCCGCCGGCAGCGCCTGGCAGGTGCTGCTGTTCCTGTGCCTGGGGCTGGGCCTGATGGGCCTGACCTACGGACCGTGCGGCACCATCCTGGCGGAGATGTTCCCCACGCCGGTGCGCTACACCGGTGCCTCGCTGGCCTTCAACCTGGCCGGGATCCTGGGCGCCTCCCCGGCGCCGTACATCGCCACCCGACTGGCCGGCAGCCATGGCATCGGCGCGGTGGGCCTGTACCTGGCCGGCATGGCGGTGCTCACCCTGCTGGCGCTGCTGGCGGTGCCGCGCCAGCCGGTGGACTGAGGGCCGGGCGCGGCGACTGGCGCCGCGCCGCGCCCGGCCTCAGCGGAACAGCCGCTTGAGCGTGCGCGCCAGCCAGCCGCCCTGCTGGTGCACGCGCGCGAACTGGTCAAGGTGCCTGCGCACCTGCTCGGAATAGGCCTTGTCGTCGTTGCGGATGTGGTTGAACAGCCAGCGCGAGAGCATGCCCTTGAGCTCGTCCACCACGTCCTCGCCCGCCTGGAAGCGCATGCGGTACTCGTTCACACGCTTGGTGAACACCTCGTGCACGCGTCTGTGCGCGGCGCTGAACGGGTAGCCGGCCTCCTCCATCAGCTCCTCCTCGAAGGCGAAGTGGGAGAGGGTGTAGTCGACCAGTTCGTCGAGCACCTCGCCCACCACCAGGTCCGAGGAGCCGGTCTGCGCCTGGTGCAGCTGGTTGATCATGTGCACGATCCGGCGGTGCTGGTCGTCGATGACCTCGATGCCGGTGTTGAGATCGTCTTGCCAGAGCAGCAGGGCCATGGTGCGAGCCTGTCCTGTGAACCCGGTCCCAGCGTATGGCCGGGACGCGGGCGGTGCTTTGATCGTGATCAACAACGCCGGACGGCTCAGCCGAACAGGCGCCTGAGCGTGCGGTTCATCCAGCTGCCGCCCTCCTGCTCGCGCGTCAGCCGTGCCAGGTGCTGGCGCACCAGTTCCGCATAGGCCTTGTCGTCGTTGCGGATGTGGTTGAACAGCCACACCACCAGCATCTCGCGCAGCTCGCCGATCACGTCCTCGCCGGCGCGGTGGCGTTCCTGGTAGCGCGCCACGCGGCGGGCGAACATCTCGTGCACGCGCTTGTGCGCCTCGCTGAGCGGATAGCCGGCCGCGGCCATCAGCTCCTCCTCGAAGGCGAAGTGGGAGAGGGTGTAGTCGACCAGTTCGCTGAACACCTCGTCCAGCCGCTCGGGCGTGCCCTCGGCGAGCCGGTTGATCATCGCCACGATGCGGCGGTGCTGCTGGTCGATGACGGCGATGCCGGGTCGTGCTCGTCCCGCCCGACGATGGCGTGCGCCATGCCTTCCTCCCCCCCTGGGTGCGCGGATGGGCGGAGGCTAGGCAGGCGCCGGCGGGCCGGCTTTGATCCTGATCAAGTCAGGGCACGGCCAGGGCCCCGGCGTCCTGGCGGGCGGCGGCGGGACCGGCCTGGGCGACCACCCGGTTGCGGCCGCCGGCCTTGGCCCGGGAGAGACGGCGGTCGGCCTCGGCCAGCAGGCGGTGCAGGCTGTCGTCCGTGCCGGCCTGGCAGGCGCCGATGCTGATCGTCACCCGCAGGTCGCCGTCCTCCACCGGGATGCGCAGCGCCTCCACGCGCCGCCGCAGCGCCTCCAGGTGGCTGCCCAGGGCGGCGTCGTCCAGGCCGGCCACCAGCAGGCAGAATTCCTCGCCGCCGAAGCGGGCGGCCAGGTCCTGGGGCCGCGCGTGCGCGGCCAGGGCGTTGGCCACCGCGCGCAGGGCGCGGTCGCCGGTCTCGTGACCCCAGGTGTCGTTGATGCGCTTGAAGTGGTCCAGGTCGAGCATGACCATGGCCAGCGGCTGGCGCAGGTCGCGCATGCGCGCCACCTGGCGCTCGGCCTGGTCGAGGAAGTGGCGGCGGTTGGGCAGGCCGGTGAGGTAGTCGCGGGTGGCCAGGTCCTGCAGGCTGCCGATCAGCTCCAGCTGGTCCACGTTCTGCGACACCCGGCAGAAGAACTCCTCGCGCGAGTACGGCTTGCGCAGGAAGTCGTTGGCGCCGTTCTTGAGGAAGCGGGCCACCAGCGCCGGATCGTCGCGCCCGGACACGCCGATCACCGCCATGCGGTCGCGTGCGCGCACCGCGCGCAGGCGCCGGGTCAGCTCGATGCCCTGCATGCCGGGCATCTCCTGGTCCACGATGGCCAGGCGGATGGTCGGGTCGGATTCCACCGCGGCCATGGCGTGGTCGCCGTCCGGTACGGTCACCACGCGGTAGCCGTACATCTCCAGCAGCGCACCGGCCTGCGCCCGCGCGGTGGGAGAGTCGTCCACCACCAGCGCGCTGATGCGGCGGTTGCGCTCCAGGCGCTGCACCAGCCAGACCAGGTAGTCCAGGCTGCCGGGCGTGTCCTTGAGCACGAAGTCGATGATCTGCCGGCCCAGCAGGCGTTCGCGCAGGGCCTCGTCGTAGACGCCGCTGACCACCACGGTGGGCAGGGCGCGGCGCAGGAACAGGTCCACCACCCTGTCGCCCTCGCCGTCGGCCAGCACCAGGCCGGTGAGGGCCAGGAACCAGTCGTTGTGGCGCTCCAGGGCGGCGCGGGCCTCGGCCAGGGTGGCGGCCTGGGTGACCGGCAGGCACAGCTTCTGTTCGATGGCCTGGGCCACGGCCTGCATGAAGGCGCGCGAGTCCCCCAGCAGCAGGACGCGCTGCGGCAGCGGGGAAGGCGGGGGCAGCGGCAGCGGAGCGTACATGGCCATGGAGGTGAGGCTCCGTGGCGGTAACGGCCGCCGGCCCGGGAACTTTAGCGGCCGGCCTGCGCCGGGGACAGTGTCACCACAGCGCGTCGCGCAGTTTGTACCAGGACATGGCCAGCACCAGCAGCGGCGTGCGCAGCAGGCGGCCGCCGGGGAAGGGCGCGTGCGGGATGCGGGCGAACAGGTCCAGGCGCTCGGCCTGGCCGCGGATGGCCTGGGCGATCACCTGGCCGGCCAGGCCGGTCAGGGCCACGCCGTGGCCGGAGAAACCCTGGGCGAAGTACACGTTGGGCGCCAGCCGGCCCCAGTGCGGGGCGCGGTTGAGCGAGATGTCCACGTAGCCGCCCCACAGGTACTCGATCGGCACGTCGGCCAGCTGCGGGAACACGGTGCGGATGCGCCGGCGCATCACCCCGCGCAGGTTGGGCGGTGGCAGGCTGGAGTAGCTGGCGCGGCCGCCGAACAGCAGGCGGTGGTCGCGGGACAGCCGGAAGTAGTCCAGCGCCCAGTTCACGTCGGCCACGGCCATGTTGTTGCCGATCAGCGCCCGGGCCCGTGCCTCGCCCAGCGGCGCGGTGGCGGCGATGTAGGTGCCCACCGGCATCACCCGCGACTCCAGTTCCGGGGCGATGCCGCGCAGCCAGGCGTTGCCGGCCAGCACGGCGAAATCGGCCTCCGCCTCGCCGCGGGCGGTGCGCAGGCGCGGGCGGCGGCCGTGCACCAGCGCGGTCACCCGCGAACCCTCGTAGATGCGCACGCCGGCGGCCAGCGCCGCGCGCGCCAGTCCGTAGGCGTATTCCAGCGGGTGCAGGTGGCCGCTGTTGGCGTCGTACACCGCGCCCAGGTAGCGGTCGCTGGCCAGCACCTGGCGCAGGCGCGCGCGGTCCCACCATTCCAGCGGGTAGCCGTAGCGGCCGGCCATCTCCTCCACGTAGGCGCGCAGGGCGCGCTCCTGGCGCGGCCTGATCGGCACGTGGGCGTGGCCGGCCTGCCAGTCGCAGGCGATGGCGTGGCGGGCGATGCGCGCGCGCAGCAGGTCCAGGGCCTCGCGCGAGAGGGCGAACAGCACCCGCGCCTGGTCCGGGCCCCGCAGGCCCTCGAGCGTGTCCATCTCGCAGGCGTAGCCGACGATGGCCTGGCCGCCGTTGCGGCCGGAGGCCCCCCAGCCCACGCGCTCGGCCTCCAGCACCACCACCCGGTAGCCGGCCCCGGCCAGCTCCAGGGCGGCGCTCAGGCCGGTGTAGCCGGCGCCGAGGATGCACACGTCGGCCTCGGTCCGGCCCTCCAGCACCGGCTGTTCCGGCAGGGGCGCGGCGCTGGCGGCGTACCAGCCCGCCGGGTGCGTCCTGCTGCTCATACCGTGCGCAGGTACCAGGCGTAGTCCAGGTCGGTGACCTGGGCGTGGAAGTCGAGCATCTCGCGGCGCTTCTGCTGGCCGTAGACGTGGCGGAACTGTTCGCCGTACCACTCGGCGGCGAAGCCGCTGGCCAGGAAGTCCTCGATCGCCCCGGGCCAGGACGGCTGCTGCGCCGGGAACTGCGCGTAGGCGTTGCCGGCCACCGGCGGGCCCGGGTCCAGGCGCCGCTCGATGCCGTCCAGCATCCCGGCCAGCACCGCCGCGGCGACCAGGTAGGGGTTGGCGTCGGCGCCGGCGATGCGGTGCTCGATGCGGGTGTTGGCCGCGTCGCTGTGCGGGATGCGCATGGCCACGGTGCGGTTGTTGAAGCCCCAGCTGTCGTTGAGCGGGACGAAGGCGTTGGCCACGAAGCGGCGGTAGCTGTTGGCGTGCGGGGCGAACAGCAGCAGGTTGTCGCGCGCGCTGGCCTGCAGTCCGGCCACGGCGTGGCGCAGCGCGTCGGCCGGCCGCTCCGGGGTGCAGGCGAACACATTGTGGCCGTCCGCGTCCAGCAGGCTCACGTGCAGGTGCAGGCCGCTGCCGGCCTGGCCGGTGAGCGGCTTGGCCATGAAGCTGGCCAGCGCGCCCTGCTGGCGGGCGACGGCCTTGACCACGCGCTTGAGCAGCACCGCGTCGTCGCAGGCGGCGATGGCGTCGGCGCGGTGGTGCAGGTTGATCTCGAACTGGCCGGGCGCGTACTCGGCCACCGCGGTGTCGGCGGGGATGCGCTGGGCACGGCAGGCCCCGGCCACGCCCTGGATGAAGGCGGCATTGGCGTCCAGGTCGTCGATGGAATAGACCTGCGTGCTGGCGGTGCGCTGGCCGCTGGCCGGATCGGGCAGGGTCTGCGGGCGGCCGTCGGGACCGGGCAGGCGGTCGAACAGGTAGAACTCCAGCTCCACCGCCACCACCGGGGTCAGGCCGCGGGCGCGGTAGCGCTCCAGCACCCGGGCCAGCACCTGGCGCGGATGCACCGCCCACAGGCCGCCGGCGCCGTCCTCCATGGCCAGCAGCAGCTGCAGGGCCGGGCGCGGCGACCACGGCACCGGGCGCAGGGTGCCGGGGATGGGCCGGCAGATCCGGTCCTCGTCGCCGATGGCATAACCCAGGCTGGTTTCCTCCACGGTATTGCCGTTGATGTCGGCGGCCACCAGCGACATCGGCAGGCAAATTCCGCCGGCATAGACCTTCTCCAGCGCCTGGGCCGCCACCCGCTTGCCACGCAGCACGCCGTTGGTGTCCGGCAGCAGCAGGTCCACGTGGGCCTGCTCGTGGCCGGGCAGGGCGCGCAGGGTCTCCAGGTCCTCGGGCGGCAGCGCGGACGGGGCGGGTACGCGGTTCATCGCGGGCCTCGGCAGGGTGTCCCGGGCAGCTTAACAGCCCATTTCCGTCAAGAATACTCAACGCCCCCGTTTTCCGGTGCCCGAATGGTGCGGGTGTGGGGAATCGGGCGGGTATTCGTGTTGTAAAAATAAAACGGCCGGAGTAAGTTGCCGGAAAGCCATCGGGACGTTCCACGCATGGCCCTTCCGCCCCTCGTCGGCCTGCCGACCGACTGCAAACAGCTCGGCCAGCACCCTTTCCTCGCCGTGGGCGGGAAATACGTGCGTGCCGTGGTGGACGGCGCCGGGGTCACGCCCGTGCTGCTGCCCACCCTGGTGCCGCCACTGCCGGCCGAGGACTGGCTGGCGCGGCTGGACGGGCTGGTGCTGACCGGGGCCACCAGCAACATCGAGCCGCACCATTACGGCCAGCAGAGCTGGGAGGGCAACCCGCACGACCCGGCGCGCGACGCGACCACCCTGGGCCTGGTGCCGCAGGCGGTGGCGATGGGCCTGCCGGTGCTGGCCATCTGCCGCGGCTTCCAGGAGGTCAACGTGGCCTTCGGCGGCACCCTGCACCAGAAGGTGCACGAGGTGCCCGGCCTGGCCGACCACCGCGAGGATCCGGACGATCCGCTGGAGGTGCAGTACGGGCCGGCGCACGACCTGGAGCTGGTGCCCGGCGGCCTGCTGGCGCGCATCGCCGGCGGTACCCGGGTGCGGGTCAATTCGGTGCACGGCCAGGGCGTGGACCGGCTGGGCGCCGGGCTGAAGGTGGAGGCCACCGCCCCGGACGGGCTGGTGGAGGCCTTCGCCGGCGAGGGCCCCGGCTTCCTGCTGGGGGTGCAGTGGCATCCCGAATGGCGGGTGACAGAGAACCCGTTCTACCTGGGCATTTTCCGTGCCTTCGGCGAAGCCTGCCGCCAGTACGCGGCGCGGCGCGCCGGGCGCGCGCTGCCGGGACGGGCCGCATGACGCAGGAGGCACGCATGAGTCGAAGTACACCGACGCGCAGACGCCGGACCGCCAGCGTGGATCCGCCGGAAAGCTCGCTGCGGCGCTGGCTCAAGGAGCGGCGCATCACCGAGGTCGAGTGCCTGGTGCCGGACATCACCGGCAATGCGCGCGGCAAGATCATCCCCGCCGACAAGTTCTCCCACGACTACGGCACCCGCCTGCCGGAAGGCATCTTCGCCACCACCGTCACCGGCGACTACCCGGACGACTACGACGAGCTGATCTCGCCCTCGGACTCGGACATGCTGCTGCGCCCGGACCCGGCCACCGTGCGCATGGTGCCCTGGGCCACCGACCCGACCGCGCAGATCATCCACGACTGCTACACCAAGGACGGCCGGCCGCACGAACTGGCCCCGCGCAACGTGCTGCGCCGGGTGCTGGCCGAATACGAGGCGGTGGGGCTGCAGCCGGTGGTGGCGCCGGAGCTGGAATTCTTCCTGGTGCAGAAGAACACCGACCCGGACTTCCCGCTGCTGCCGCCGGCCGGACGCTCCGGCCGCCCGGAAACGGCGCGGCAGTCGTACTCGATCGACGCGGTCAACGAGTTCGACCCGATCCTGGACCTGATGTACGACTACTGCGAGGCCATGGAGCTGGACGTGGACACCCTGATCCACGAGTCCGGCGCCGCGCAGCTGGAGGTCAACTTCGTCCATGCCGACGCGATGTCGCGCGCCGACCACGTGTTCCTGTTCAAGCGGACCATGCGCGAGGCGGCCCTGCGCCACGGCGTGTACGCCACCTTCCTGGCCAAGCCGATGGAGAACGAACCCGGCAGCGCCATGCACATCCACCAGAGCCTGGTGGACCGCAAGGGCCGCAACGTGTTCTCCGGCCGCTCCTCGACCGAGCACAGCCAGGTGTTCATGCATTACCTGGGCGGCCTGCAGAAGTACGTGCCGATGGCGATGGCGTTCTTCGCGCCCAACGTCAATTCCTACCGCCGGCTGATGTTCGGCGAGGTCTCGCCGATCAACGTGCATTGGGGCTACGACAACCGCACCTGCGGCCTGCGCGTGCCGATGGACACGCCGGAGAACACCCGGGTGGAGAGCCGCTTCGCCGGCTCGGACGCCAACCCGTACCTGGCCATGGCCGCGACCCTGGCCTGCGGCCTGCTGGGCATCCGCGAGAAACTGCAGCCGACCCCGCCGATGACCCGCAGCGCCCAGGAGGCCGGCTTCGCCCTGCCGCGCTCGCTGGGCGAGGCGCTGGACGAGCTGGAGGGCTGCCGCGCGCTGCACGAGCTGCTGGGGCCGCGCTTCGTGCGCGCCTACGTCTCGGTCAAGCGCAAGGAATACGAGACCTTCTTCCGTGTGATCAGTTCGTGGGAGCGCGAGTTCCTGCTGCTGAACGTCTGAGGGCGCCGGCGGTCCGGCGCGGAGCCAGAGGGGGAGCCAACGAGCGGTATGGACATCCGGGAACTGCAGCGGCTCGACGCCGCCCACCACCTGCATCCGTTCAACGACAACGCCGCCCTGGCCAGGCGTGGCACCCGCATCCTGACCCGCGGCGAGGGCTGCTACGTCTGGGACGCGGAGGGCAACAGGCTGCTGGACGCCTTCGCCGGCCTGTGGTGCGTGAACATCGGCTACGGCCGCCGCGAGCTGGCCGAGGCGGCAGCCCGGCAGATGGAGCAGCTGGCCTACTACAACAGCTTCTTCCAGTGCACCACCGAGCCGACCATCCGCCTGGCCGCCAAGCTGGCCGAGCTGGCGCCGGGGGACATCAACCACGCCTTCTTCGTCAACTCCGGCTCGGAGGCCAACGACACCATCTTCCGCCTGGTCCGCCACTTCTGGGCGGTGCAGGGCAAGCCGGAGAAGAAGGCCTTCATCGCCCGCCACAACGGCTACCACGGCACCACCGTGGCAGGCGCCAGCCTGGGCGGCATGAAGGCCATGCACGGGCAGGGCGGGCTGCCGATCCCGGACATCCACCACATCGACCCGCCGTACTGGTTCGGCGACGGCGGCGACATGGACGAGGACGAGTACGGCCTGCTGGCCGCGCGCCGGCTGGAGGACAGGATCCTGGAACTGGGGCCGGACAGGGTGGCGGCCTTCATCGGCGAGCCGATCATGGGGGCCATCGGCGTGTACATCCCGCCGCGGACCTACTGGCCCGAGGTGGAGCGGATCTGCCGCAAGTACGACGTGCTGCTGGTGGCCGACGAGGTGATCTGCGGCTTCGGCCGCACCGGGCAGTGGTTCGGCAGCCAGTACTTCGGCTTCCAGCCGGACGTGATGCCGGTGGCCAAGGGCATCACCTCCGGCTACATCCCGCTGGGCGCGGCCCTGTTCAGCGACCGGGTGGCGCGGGTGCTCAGGGAGGCCGGCGGCGAGCTGGCCCACGGGGCCACCTATTCCGGGCACCCGGTGTGCGCGGCGGTGGCCCTGGAGAACCTGCGGATCATGGAGGAGGAGCGCATCGTCGAGCGCGCCCGCGAGGAGATCGCCCCGTACCTGGCCCGACGCTGGGCCGAGCTGGGCGAGCACCGCCTGGTCGGCCAGGCCCGCATCGCCGGCCTGGTGGGGGCCCTGGAGCTGGTCCCGGACAAGCCACGCCGGAGCTTCTTCCCCGACCGTGGCCGGGTCGGCGCCCTGTGCCGGGACATCGCCCTGCGCAACGGCCTGATCCTGCGGGCCACCTGGGACACCATGCTGCTGTCCCCGCCGCTGGTGATCACCCCCGGGCAGGTGGACGAGCTGTTCGAGAAGGCCTGGAAGACGCTCAACGAGACCGCCGCCGAGCTGGGCAAATGACCCCGGCGGCGGTACCCTGCGCCGCATCCATCCACCCCCTCCGAGGACCCGACATGAAGCTGCACCTGTTGACCCTGTGCATCGCCGGAACCCTGCTGGCCGCCTGCGGCGGCGACCGGGAAGCGGCCTCCGCCGACGCCGGCGGCGAGGAGAAGGTGCTCAATGTCTACAACTACTCGGACTACATCGCCGAGGACACCATCCCGAACTTCGAGAAGCAGACCGGGATCCGGGTGACCTACGACGTCTACGACAGCGACGAGATCCTGGAGACCAAGCTGCTGGCCGGCTCCAGCGGCTACGACGTGGTGGTGCCGACCCTGAACTTCTTCGGCCGGCAGATCCAGGCCGGCGTGTTCATGCCGCTGGACAAGTCCAAGATCCCGAACCTGGCCAACGTGGACCCGGCCATCATGGAGCGCATCGCCATCCAGGACCCGGGCAACAAGTACGGCGTGCCGTACATGATGGGCACCACCGGCATCGGCTACAACGTGGACAGGATCACCGAGATCTTCGGCTCCACCGAGGTCGCCAGCAGCTGGGACATCGTCTTCAAGGTCGAGAACATCAGCAAGCTCAAGGATTGCGGCGTGACCCTGCTGGACACCCCGGCGGACATGATCCCGATCGCGCTGCACTACCTGGGCGAGGACCCGCACAGCAGCGACCCGGCCACCCTGCAGAAGGCCGCCGACCTGCTCAAGACCATCCGTCCGTACGTGCAGAACTTCCACTCCAGCCAGTACGTGACCTCGCTGGCCAACGGCAGCACCTGCCTGGCGGTGGGCTGGTCGGGCGACATCATCCAGGCCCGCGACCGCGCCGAGGAGGCCGGCAACGGCGTCAAGGTGGCCTACTCCATCCCGAAGGAGGGCGCGCCGCAGTGGTTCGACATGCTGGCCATCCCGGCCGATGCCAGGCACCCGGACAACGCCCACGCCTTCATCAACTACCTGCTCGACCCGCAGGTGGCGGCCAACAACACCAACTACATCCAGTACGCCAACCCGGTGAAGGCGGCCACCCCGCTGGTGGACGAGGAGATCCGTAACGATCCGACCATCTACCCGTCGGAGGAGGTCGCGGCCAAGATGTTCACCTACGCGGTCAACTCGCCGGAGACCGACAAGCTCTACACGCGGCTCTGGACCGAGATCAAGACCGGCCGCTGAGCCGGCCACGGTGGCGCCGGCCCACGCGGCCGGCGCCGCGCACCAGGGGGAGAGGGATGCCGCCGGCACGGCGGCAGCGCGGCACCAGGGGAGGGAAGCGGCACGACCAGGGCCCGCCGGCAGGCGGGGCCATGACAACCTGACAGCCCGCGGGGCGAACGAAGGGGGAAGCGTACGATGGCGACGTGGAATCCGAGGTTGGGGGGGCTGGCGCTGGCGGTGCTGGCGCTGGGCGGGTGCGGTGGCAGGGACGCGCAGGAAGGCGGGGGCGGCCAGGACGGCGGAGCAGGGGAGCTCCACGTCTACAACTGGTCCGACTACATCGCCGAGGACATCGTCCCGGGGTTCGAGCGCCAGACCGGGATCCGGGTCAACTACGCGGTGTTCGACAGCAACGAGGTGCTGGAGGCCAAGCTGCTGGCCGGCTCCACCGGCTTCGACGTGGTGGTGCCCTCCCTGCAGTTCCTCGGCCGGCAGATCCAGGCCGGCGTGTTCCAGCCGCTGGACAGGGCCCGGCTGGAGAACTACGCCAACCTGGACCCGGAGCTGATGCGGCGCATCGCCGTCCAGGACCCCGACAACCGCTACGGCGTCCCCTACCTGTGGGGCACCACCGGCCTGGGCTACAACGTGGACAAGGTGGCCGAGGCCTTCGGCGACACCGCCATCACCGGCACCTGGGACCTGCTGTTCAAGCCGGAGAACGTCAGCCGGCTGAAGGACTGCGGGGTGATGATGCTGGACACCCCCTCCGAGGTGGTGCCGATCGTCCTCAACTACCTGGGCGAGGACCCCAACAGCCAGGACCCGGCGGTGATCCGCAAGGCCGGCGAGGTGCTCAAGGCCATCCGCCCCTACGTGCGCACCTTCCACTCCTCCCAGTACATCGACGCCCTGGCCAACGGCAGCGTCTGCCTGGCCCTGGGCTGGTCCGGCGACGTGCTGCAGGCCCGCGACCGGGCCCGAGAGGCCGGCAACGGGGTCAACGTGGCCTACTCGATCCCGCGGGAGGGCGCCCCGCTGTTCGTGGACATGCTGGCCATTCCCAAGGACGCCCGGAACGTCGACAATGCCTACGCCTTCATCGACTACCTGTTGCGTCCGGACGTGGCGGCGGCCAACACCAACCATGTGAGCTTTCCCAACCCGGTGGCGTCCGCGCTGCCGCTGGTGGACGAGGCCATCCGCAACGATCCGACGATCTACCCGCCCCCGGAGGTGGCCGCCAAGCTGTTCACCCTGGCGATCGTCCCTCCGGAGGTGGACCGGCAGTACACCCGGCTCTGGACCGAGCTGAAGACCGGGCACTAGGGAGGATGCGGGCCGGACCGCGGGGCGGTCCGGCCGTTTTCACTGCGGAGAACCCATGGCGGCGAGCAACGAGCGCGCGAATCCCCCACCGGCCGGAGACGGCAACGACCGCTACCTGCGCATCGAGGGCCTGCGCAAGGAGTTCGACGGCTTCGTGGCCGTGGACGACGTCACCCTGGACATCCGCAGGGGCGAGATCTTCGCCCTGCTGGGCGGCTCCGGCAGCGGCAAGTCCACCCTGCTGCGCTGCCTGGCCGGGTTCGAGCGGCCCACCAGGGGCCGGATCATCCTGGACGGGGAACTGATGAACGACCTGCCGCCCTACGAGCGGCCGATCAACATGATGTTCCAGTCCTACGCCCTGTTCCCGCACATGACCGTGGAGCAGAACATCGCCTTCGGGCTGAAGCAGGACGGGCTGTCCAGGGACGCCATCCGCAAGCGGGTGGGGGAGATGCTGGAGCTGGTGCAGCTGGGCAAGCTGGCCAAGCGCAAGCCGCACCAGCTCTCCGGCGGCCAGCAGCAGCGCGTGGCCCTGGCCCGCTCGCTGGCCAAGGGCCCCAAGCTGCTGCTGCTGGACGAGCCGATGGGCGCGCTGGACAAGAAGCTGCGCTCGCACATGCAGCTGGAGCTGGTCAACATCATCGAGTCCTCCGGGGTGACCTGCGTGATGGTCACCCACGACCAGGAGGAGGCCATGACCATGGCCACCCGCATCGCGCTGATGGACCAGGGCTGGATCCAGCAGGTCGGCAAGCCCGACGAGATCTACGAGCAGCCGGCCAACCGCTTCGCCGCCGAGTTCATCGGCTCGGTCAACCTGATCGACGCGGTGATCGACGAGGACGAGCCGGACTACGTGACCCTGCGCACCGGGGCCTTCGAGGCGCCGATCTACGTCGGCCATGGCATCACCGGCTTCACCGGCCAGGAGGTGTCCTTCGCCCTGCGCCCGGAGAAGCTGGGCATCGGCAAGGCCGAGCCGGAGCAGCCGTACAACAAGGCCCGTGGTGTGATCGAGGACATCGCCTACTTCGGCAGCCACTCGGTCTACCACGTGCGCCTGCCCAGCGGCTTCAAGCTGATGGCCAACTTCACCAACCAGCAGCGCTGGGCCAGCGAGGCCCTGACCTGGGGCGACGAGGTCTGGCTGTGGTGGCGCGACAACGACGGCGTGGTGCTGACCTCATGAAGCCCGGGGCCTGGAAAAGGTGGCTGCCCTCGGGCCGCTGGCTGGTGATCGCGGTCCCGTTCCTGTGGCTGGTGCTCTTCTTCGCGATCCCGTTCCTGATCGTGCTGAAGATCTCCTTCTCGCACCTGGCCATCGCCATGCCGCCGTACACCCCGATCCTGGAGTACGTCGACAACGCGCTGCACCTGCGCCTGAACCTGGGCAACTACACGGCCCTGTTCAGCGACGCGCAGTACGGCCTGGCGTACCTCAGCTCGATCCGCATCGCCGCGGTGTCCACGGTGCTGTGCCTGCTGATCGGCTACCCGATGGCATATTTCATCGCGCGGATGTCGCCCTCGGCGCGCAACATCGCCCTGATGGCGGTGGTGCTGCCGTCGTGGACCTCGTTCCTGATCCGCGTGTACGCCTGGATCGGCATCCTCGACACCAACGGCCTGCTCAACCGCTTCCTGATGTGGCTGGGCGTGATCGATGCGCCGCTGCGCATCCTCTACACCCCGCTGGCGGCCTACATCGGTATCGTCTACTGCTACCTGCCATTCATGGTGCTGCCGCTGTACGCCAACCTGGTCAAGCTCGACCACCGCCTGCTGGAGGCGGCCTACGACCTGGGCGCGCGGCCCTGGCAGGCGTTCCTGCGCATCACCCTGCCGCTGTCGCGCTCGGGCATCATCGCCGGCTGCATGCTGGTGATGATCCCGGCGGTGGGCGAGTTCGTGATCCCGGAGATGCTGGGCGGCCCGGACACGCTGATGATCGGCCGGGTGCTGTGGGGCGAGTTCTTCAACAACCGCGACTGGCCGGCCGCCTCGGCGGTGGCCATCGTGATGCTGCTGCTGCTGGTGGTGCCGATCCTCGTCTTCAACCGCTACCAGCAGAAGGAACTGGAGGGCCGGCTGACATGAACGACGGGCCGGGCATGCGCCTGCTGCGCTGGGCGGTGCTGGTGGCGGGCTTCGCCTTCCTGTACCTGCCCATCGTTCTGCTGGTGGTCTACTCGTTCAATTCCTCGCGCCTGGCCACGGTCTGGGCCGGCTTCTCGGTGAAGTGGTACGGGGAGCTGATGCGCGACCGGCAGATGCTGGACGCGGCCTGGGTGAGCCTGCGCATCGCCTTCTGGACCGCCACCGCGGCCACCGTGATCGGCACCCTGGGCGCGATGGTGATGACCCGCTTCCGGCGCTTCCCCGGCAAGACCCTGTTCGGCGCGCTGATCACCGCGCCGCTGGTGATGCCGGAGGTGATCATCGGTCTGTCCATCCTGCTGATGCTGGTGTCGGTGGGCGCCATGTTCGGCATCCCGTCCAAGGGCATGGTCGCCATCTGGATCGCGCACGTGACCCTGACCGTGTCCTTCGTGACCGTGGTGGTGTCCTCGCGCCTGCAGGAACTGGACAAGTCGCTGGAGGAGGCGGCCATGGATCTGGGCGCCAACCGGCTGAAGGTGTTCTTCCTGATCACCCTGCCGATCATCGCCCCGGCGCTGGTGTCCGGCTGGCTGCTGGCCTTCACCCTGTCGCTGGACGACGTGGTCATCGCCAGCTTCGTCGCCGGCCCGGAGTCCACGACCCTGCCGATCAAGGTGTTCTCCTCGGTGCGCCTGGGCATCAGCCCCAAGATCAACGCCCTGGCCACGCTGCTGATCATGGCCGTGTCGCTGGCCGCGGTGGTCGGCTGGTGGCTGATGTACCGCGACGACAAGCGCCGCCGCCGCGACATGCAGATGGCGATGCAGGAGAACGGCTAGCTCCGTTCCAGTCACGGCCTGGTTTGGTGGCGGATTCGGTGAATCGTTCCGTGTGTGCAACGGTCCGGGCGGCCGCGGGCGCTTACATCCGGCCGTCCGCGCCCCCATGCTGGCCGCACACGCCGATTCCGAGGTTCCCATGAGCGCCATCGATCCCCGCAGTCCCGCCCGTGTCGTGCGCAAGGTGCGCGGCCACGCCACCTCCGACGGTGCCGGCGTGCGCCTGACCCGCGTCATCGGCGGCCCCGAGCTGCCGGACCTGGATCCGTTCCTGCTGCTGGACGAGTTCGGCACCGATCGGCCGGAGGACTACATCGCCGGCTTCCCGGACCATCCGCACCGTGGCTTCGAGACCGTCACCTACATGCTCGACGGCCGCATGCGCCACCGTGACAACCACGGCCACGAGGGCCTGCTCACCCCCGGCAGCGTGCAATGGATGACCGCCGGGCGCGGCCTGGTGCACTCGGAGATGCCCGAGCAGGAGTCCGGGCGCATGCGCGGCTTCCAGCTGTGGGTGAACCTGCCGGCGAAGGACAAGATGACCGCGCCGCGCTACCAGGAATTCGCCCCGGACCGGATCCCGCAGCTGCGCCCGGCGCCGGGCGTGGAGGTGAAGGTGATCGCCGGCCGGGTCGGCGATACCGCCGGGCCGATCCGCCAGCCGGCCACCGAGCCGCTGTACCTGGACGTGGCGCTGGCGCCCGGCGCCGCCTGGGAGCACGCGCTGCCGGAGGGCCACAACGCCTTCGCCTACGTCTACGAGGGTGCGGCCACGGTGGGCGAGGGTGCCGACGCCCGCGTGCTGGAGGCGCACGAGATGGGCGTACTGGGCGGCGGCCCGCGCCTGCGCCTGCACGCCGGCGACGGCCCCGCGCGCCTGATCCTGGTCGGCGGGCGGCCGCTGCGCGAGCCGGTGGCCCGCTACGGTCCGTTCGTGATGAACACCCGGCAGGAGCTGATGCAGGCCTTCGTGGACTACCAGGAGGGCCGCTTCTGAAGGATCGGTGCGGCCGGCGCCCGTGCGTCGGCCGCACCGCCGGTGCCCGTCAGCGGAAGGCCAGGTGCTCGGCCACGTTCATGGCCTGGCGCAACTGCAGCCGGTCCGGGGCGTCGATCCAGATCTGGGCGTAGTAGTCGTCGTCCAGCTCGACCACGGTGACGCGCCGCTCGCCGCCGGCGGCCGTGGCCACCTCGGGCCGGTACCAGTGCACCTCGCGGCCGGCGATCACCGCCTCCTCCTCGCGGTTGCGGCGCCGCGGGTTGAGCGTCGGCTTGCTGGTCAGCATCACGCCGAAGACCTGGCGGCCCTCGGGATCGACCGCGCGGCAGACGCGGAAGCCGTTGCCGGGCTGGACGTCCCACTGCAGCCCCGAATCCGGCGGCAGCTGCGGACAGGCCTGTTGCGCGGACGCGGCCAGCGGCAACAGGGCCAGAAGGAAGGTTGCGATCGTGGCTTTGCTCATCGTGCAGACACCTCCGCGGGCCGTTGCGGGCCCGGTTGAAGACTGACCAATGGCATGGAGGCGCCTTCCCCCAAGGCAGGCGGGCGCTCCCCATCGCCGCCGGCGCGGCCGCCGGCCGCGCGTTCCCTCTGGCGCCGCGCGAGGCGGCACTGCTCCCGCCCGGGGACCATAACGGCATCCGCCCGGCGGAGCAACGCCACTCAGAAGCGGCGCTGGAATCCGAACCGCTGGCGGCGGCCGTCCGCCTGGACCTGGACCTCGACCCGCAGCTCGTCGCGCGGGGCGACGGCCACCACGCCCACGTGGTCGTGATAGCCGTCGCTGTCGATCCGGCGCAGGACCACCTCCTGTACCCGCCCGGACAGGTCGCGCACCCGGGCCTGGACCTGGCCCTCGGCCGCCTCCTCGCCGTCGGGGCCGGGACGGCGCAGGGCCACCAGCAGCATGGCACTGCCTTCCTCGCGGGCGATGCCGTAGCGGCGGGCCATGGCCGCGTCCAGGGCCAGGGTGGGCACCAGGGTATAACGGGCCAGCAGCGGGCCTTCCAGCTCGGCCACGCCGGGCTCGGGCGGGACGAACTGCGCGGCCTGCGGGGCGGGGCCGCCGCAGCCGGCCAGGGCGGCCAGCAGGACGAGGGCGGACAGGCGGACGGGCGTGCTCATGCGCGGGCCAGTTCCTCGCCGCGCACCCGCGCGGCATGCACGGCGGCGGCGACCAGCTCCTGGAAGCCGCCGCGCTGGAAGGTCTCGATCGCGGCCTGGGTGGTGCCCCCGGGGGAGGTGACCCGGCGGCGCAGCTCGGCCGCCGGTTCGGCGCTCTCGGCCAGCATGCGGCCGGCGCCCAGCAGGGTCTGCACCACCAGCGTGCGCGCGTCCTCCGCCGGCAGGCCCTCGGCCTCGGCCGCGGCCTGCATGGCCTCGGCCAGCAGGAACACGTAGGCCGGGCCGCTGCCGGAGACGGCGGTGACCGCGTCCATCAGCCGCTCCTCGGCCACCCACACGGTGTGCCCGGCCGCGTCCAGCAGCGCCTGGGCGCGGGCGCGCTGGGCCGCGTCCACCGCCGGATCGGCGTACAGGCCGGTCACACCGGCGCCGAGCAGGGCGGGGGTGTTGGGCATGCAGCGCACCACCGGCAGGCCGCCGCCCAGCCACTGCTGGATCCGCGCCACCGGGATGCCGGCGGCGATGGACACCACCAGCGGCCGCGCCGCCTGGGCCTGCGCGGCCAGCGGCTCGCACAGCTGCCGCATCACCTGCGGCTTGACCGCCAGCAGCCACAGGTCGGCGCCGGCCACGGCGTCCCCGGCGCGCGCGAAGGTGCGCACACCGAAGTCGGCCTCCAGTGCCCGGCGCAGCGCCTCCACCGGTTCGGCCACCTGCACCCGGGACATGTCCAGGCCGCGGGCGGCCAGGCCACCGATCAGGCTGCGTGCCATGTTGCCGCCGCCGAGGAAGGCGATGCGGCCAAGGGACGGGTTGGACGGCGGGATGGACATGCGCGGCTCCTCGGGTTGCGGGACGGCTAGCCGGACTGGCGCGGCGGGCGCGGGCCGAACAGTGCGGTGCCGATGCGCACCAGGGTGGCGCCCTCGGCGATGGCCACGGGGAAATCGTCGCTCATGCCCATGGACAGGGTGTCCACGGTCCGGTAGCGCGCGGCCAGCCCGTCGAACAGCGCCTTCATCCGGCGGAAGGCCGGGCGCCGCTGCTCCGGGTCCGGGTGCGGCACCGGGATGGACATCAACCCGCGCAGCACCAGCGCCGGCTCGGCGGCCACCTGCGCGGCCAGGGCCTCCACCGCCTCCGGCGCGCAGCCGGACTTGCCGGCCTCGTGCTCCACGTTGACCTGCAGCAGCACGTTGAGCGGGCGTGCCGGGTCGCGGTGTCTGGCCAGGGCGGTGACGACGGAGGGGCGGTCCACGCTGTGCACCCAGTCGAAGGTGCGCGCCGCCTGGGCGGCCTTGTTGGACTGCAGGTGGCCGACCAGGTGCCATTCCAGGCCGGGCAGGGTGGCCTCCAGCGCGGCGCGCTTGGCCATGCCCTCCTGCACATAGTTCTCGCCGAAGGCGGCCTGGCCGGCCGCGGCCAGGGCGGCCACCGCCTCGGTGGGCTGCATCTTGGACACGGCCAGCAGCGCTGGCGGCTCGCGGCCGGCCGCGGCGGCGGCCGCGCGGATGCGTTCCAGAACCTGGTGCAGGCGTTCGGCGGGGGCGGTGGGGGTGGTCACGGCGGTCGGATCGGGCAGGATTGGCGGTGGCGTCCGGGGCGCTATACTGCCGCCAGGGGGCCTATCCGTACCAGCCTGCTCCGCCGGGCACTCAGGGGAAATCACCAGATGGACATCGCCGAACTGCTGGCCTTCTCGGTCAAGAACAAGGCTTCGGACCTGCACCTGTCGGCAGGCCTTCCCCCCATGATCCGCGTGGACGGCGACGTCCGCCGGATCAACATCCCGGCACTGGACCACAAGCAGGTGCATGCGCTGGTGTACGACATCATGTCGGACAAGCAGCGCCGCGACTACGAGGAGTTCCTCGAAGTCGACTTCTCCTTCGAGATCCCGTCGCTGGCCCGCTTCCGTGTCAACGCGTTCAACCAGAACCGCGGCGCGGCGGCGGTGTTCCGCACCATTCCCTCCGAGGTCCTGACCCTGGAGGACCTCGGCTGCCCGCCGATCTTCCGCGAGCTGATCCAGCAGCCGCAGGGCCTGATCCTGGTCACCGGCCCGACCGGCTCGGGCAAGTCGACCACGCTGGCGGCGATGATCGACCACATCAACAAGAACGAGTACGGGCACATCCTCACCGTCGAGGACCCGATCGAGTTCGTCCACACCTCGCAGAAGTGCCTGATCAACCAGCGCGAGGTGCACCGCGACACGCACGGCTTCAACGAGGCGCTGCGCTCGGCGCTGCGCGAGGACCCGGACTACATCCTGGTCGGCGAAATGCGCGACCTGGAGACCATCCGCCTGGCGCTGACCGCCGCGGAGACCGGCCACTTGGTGTTCGGCACCCTGCACACCAGCTCGGCGGCCAAGACCATCGACCGCATCATCGACGTGTTCCCCGCCGGCGAGAAGCCGATGGTGCGCTCGATGCTGTCCGAATCGCTGCGTGCGGTGATCTCGCAGGCGCTGCTGAAGAAGGTCGGCGGCGGCCGCACCGCGGCCTGGGAGATCATGGTCGGCACCCCGGCCATCCGCAACCTGATCCGCGAGGACAAGGTCGCGCAGATGTACTCGGCCATCCAGACCGGCCAGCAGTACGGCATGATGACCCTCGACCAGCACCTGCAGGACCTGGTCAAGCGTGGCCTGGTGACCCGCCAGCAGGCCAGGGAGTACGCCAAGGACAAGCGGCTGTTCGAATGATGGCCGGATAACGGCCGGATAACGGCCGGCCAAGGCCAGGGAGCCTCCAATGAGCACCATCGACTTCACCTCCTTCCTCAAGCTGATGGCGCACCAGAAGGCGTCGGACCTGTTCATCACCGCGGGCATGCCCCCGGCGATGAAGGTCCACGGCAAGATCACGCCGATCACGCAGACGCCGCTGACGCCGCAGCAGAGCCGGGATCTGGTGCTCAACGTGATGACGCCGGCCCAGCGCGAGGAGTTCGAGAAGACCCACGAGTGCAACTTCGCCATCGGCGTGGCGGGCGTGGGCCGCTTCCGCGTGTCGGCCTTCTACCAGCGCAACCAGGTCGGCATGGTCCTGCGCCGGATCGAGACCCGGATCCCGACGGTCGAGGAGCTGAACCTGCCGCCGATCATCAAGACGCTGGCGATGACCAAGCGCGGCATCATCATCTTCGTCGGCGCCACCGGCACCGGCAAGTCGACCTCGCTGGCGGCGATGATCGGCTACCGCAACCAGAACTCGACCGGCCACATCATCACCATCGAGGACCCGATCGAGTTCGTGCACAAGCACGAGGGCTGCATCATCACCCAGCGCGAGGTCGGCATCGACACCGACAGCTGGGAGGCGGCGCTGAAGAACACCCTGCGCCAGGCCCCGGACGTGATCATGATCGGCGAGGTGCGCACCCGCGAGGGCATGGACCACGCGATCGCCTTCGCCGAGACCGGCCATCTGGTGCTGTGCACCCTGCACGCCAACAACGCCAACCAGGCGCTGGACCGCATCATCAACTTCTTCCCGGAGGACCGCCGCCAGCAGCTGCTGATGGACCTGTCGCTGAACCTGAAGGCGATCGTGGCCCAGCAGCTGGTGCCGACCCCGGACGGCAAGGGCCGGCGCGTGGCCCTGGAGATCCTGCTGGGCACGCCGCTGGTGCAGGACTACATCCGCGACGGCGAGATCCACAAGCTCAAGGAGGTCATGAAGGAGTCGACCAACCTGGGCATGAAGACCTTCGACCAGAGCCTGTTCGAGCTGTACCAGGCCGGCGAGATCTCCTACGAGGACGCGCTGCGCTACGCCGACTCGCAGAACGAGGTGCGCCTGCGCATCAAGCTGTCCCAGGGTGGCGATGCCCGCACCCTGGCCCAGGGCCTGGACGGCGTGGAGATCGCCGAGACCCGCTGAGGGCCGCGCCGCGCGCGGCCGGGTGTTCCCGGATGCACGGCGGGCGGGGGCTGGTGTCTAATACGCGCCCCCACGCGTTCCGCCTGCTCCCCCCATGAGCTTCACCGAACCGGACCTCCGGCCCGGGCAGGATCCTCTGCCCGGGGACGGCACCGTCGTCACCGCCGGTCCGTTGACCCCGCCGCCGGACTCGGCCGGCACCCCGGCCGACGACCGCACCTTCCACCACACCGTGGCCGAGGACGTGCAGGGCATGGTCCTGGCGACCCTGGTCGCGGCCCTGGGCATGTCCCTGTTCGCCGAGGGCGGAGTGATGATCGGCGGCATGGCCGGCCTGTCCCTGCTGCTGCACTACGCCTTCGGCTGGAACTTCGGCCTGGTGTTCGTGCTGTCCAACCTGCCGTTCTACTGGATCGCGGTGCGGCGCATGGGCTGGGAGTTCACCCTCAAGACCTTCGTGGCGGTGGGCGCGGTCGGCCTGGCCACCGACCTGCTGCCGCGCTGGCTGGACTACGCGCGGGTGGACACGCTGTTCTCGGCGCTGGTGGGCGGCGCACTGTGCGGCCTGGGCATCCTGTTCTTCATCCGCCACCGCGCCAGCCTCGGCGGCCTGGGCATCCTGGCCGTGTACCTGCAGCGCGAGCGCGGCTGGAGCGCCGGCAAGGTGCAGCTGGCCTTCGATGCGGTGCTGATGGCCGTGGCTTTCCTGGTGCTCAGTCCGGACAAGGTCCTGTACTCGGCCGCCGGCGCGGTGGTGCTGAGCCTGGTGCTGATGTTCAACCACCGGCCCAACCGCTACATGGGCGTCTGAGGCCCGCCAGTGCGCCGGGCGCCGGCGCGGTGAAGCCGCAGGCGCCGCCGCGAGGCTAGAATGCCCGCATGTCTTCCAGCCCCGACACCCTGGCCGGCCAGCTCCTGATCGCGCTGCCGGCGCTGGCCGATCCGAGCTTCGCCCGGACCGTGGCCCTGGTCTGCCAGCACGACGAGGGCGGCGCCATGGGCGTGGTGGTCAACCGCGCCTCCGAGTACACCCTGGGCCAGGTGCTGGCGCAGATGGGCATCGAGGGCGCCGATCCGGCGCTGTGCGCGCAGGCCGTGCTCAACGGCGGGCCGGTGCACCGCGAGCGCGGCTTCGTGATCCACGACGGCGCCCCGCGCTGGGATTCCAGCCTGCAGGTCAACCAGGACCTGTGCCTGACCACCTCGCGCGACATCCTCGAGGCCATGGCCGCCGGCGAGGGGCCGGCGCACGCGCTGGTGGCGCTGGGCTGCGCCGGGTGGGGAGAGGGCCAGCTGGAGGCCGAGCTGGGCGAGAACACCTGGCTGACCGTACCGGCCGACGCCGAGCTGCTGTTCGACCTGCCGCTGGAGCGCCGCTGGCAGGCCGCGGCCGGGCGCATCGGCGTGGACCTGTTCCGGATGACCGACTACAGCGGCCATGTCTGAGCCGGCCGCGCCCGCCTCCCACCCTCCGCCCGATGCCATCGTGCTGGGCTTCGACGTCGGCACCCGCCGCATCGGCGTGGCCGTGGGCAGCGCCCTGGGCGGCGCGCGCGCGGTGGCGATGGTGGACGTGCACGCAGGGGGCCCGGACTGGCAGGCGATCGACCGCCTGCACGCCGAGTGGCGCCCGCGCGGCCTGGGGGTGGGTGACCCGATGACCCTGGACGGCGGCGACCAGCCGATCCGCCGCCGCGCACGCGCCTTCGCCCGCGAGCTGCGCGCCCGCTACGGGCGGCCGGGGGGGATGGTGGACGAGCGCGCCAGCTCGATCGAGGCCGCGCAGCGCTTCGCCCGCGAGCGCGCCGCCGGCAGCCGCCGCCGCCGCGATGCCGAGGTGCTGGACGCGGTCGCCGCGGCGTTGATCATCGAGCGCTGGCTGGAAGCGCCGGAGGACGCCACTCCGGCGTGAACGCCCCCCGTTTCCCTTCCATCCGAGCCACGCGCCACCCCGCACGAAAGCCACGACGCCCATGACCACCGCCCAGACCGCCCAGTTCCATCCCGATGGCCGCCTGCGCCACCTGCTGACCCTGGAAGGCGTGCCGCGCCAGACGCTGCTGCACCTGCTCGACCGCGCCGGCCAGATCCGCGACGCCGCGGTCGGGCGGGTGAGCCGCCGCGAGGTGCTGGCCGGCACCGCGGTGTGCACCCTGTTCTTCGAGCCGTCCACCCGGACCCGCAGCTCGTTCCAGCTGGCGGCCATGCGTCTGGGCGCGGACGTGCTCAACTTCGACGCCTCCACCTCCTCCACCCGCAAGGGCGAGACCGCGCGCGACACCCTCAAGAACCTGGAGGCGATGGGCGTGCGCGGCTTCATCGTGCGCCACCCGGACGACGGGGCGGTGGCGGCGCTGGCCGCCGAGGCGGGCGAGGGCACCGCGCTGGTCAACGCCGGCGACGGCCGCAACGCCCATCCCACCCAGGGCCTGCTGGACATGCTGACCCTGCGCCAGGCCAAGGGCGCGGACTTCTCGAAGCTGAAGGTGCTGATCGTCGGCGACGTGAAGCACTCGCGCGTGGCACGCTCGGACCTGCACGCCCTGCGCACCCTGGGCGCGGGCGAGATCCGCGTGTGCGGTCCGGCCGAGCTGCTGCCGGGGGACGAGGTCACCGCCGGTTGCATCGTCGGCCACGACCTGGACGCGATGCTGGAGGGCGTGGACGCGGTGATGATGCTGCGCCTGCAGCGCGAGCGCATGGAGGAGGGGCTGGTGCCCTCGCTGGAGGCCTACCACGCCCGTTACGGCCTGACCACGCAGCGCCTGCGCCGCGCCGCGCCGGACGCGGCGGTGCTGCACCCCGGCCCGATCAACCGTGGCGTGGAGATGACCGACGAGGTGGCCGACGGCCCGCAGTCGTGGGTGCTGCGCCAGGTCGCCAACGGCGTGGCGGTGCGCATGGCGGTGCTGGAACACCTGCTGGGCTGAGCCGGGGTACCGCCGTGGGGGCGGCGCTCAGCAGTCCAGGCCCGGGTCGAAGCGGATGCCCAGGCCGGCCATGTCCTCCGGCTCGCCGAGCAGGTCCGCGCGCAGCAGCGGCCGCGAGCGCAGCCATTCCCGGTTGAGCCGGAGCCGCAGCCGGTCGTCCTCGGCCTCCAGGGCCAGGGTCGGGATCGGATCGTCGTCGTGGGAGCGGTGCAGCAGCACCGCCAGGCGCAGCAGCGCGGCCTTGCGCCGGGTCGGCAGCAGCAGACGGTCGGGCAGGGTGTCGAAGGCGCGCTTGGGCACGCGGCGGCGGTGGGTGCGCACCAGCGCCGCCAGCACCTGCTGCTCCTGGCGCGAGAAGCCGGCGATGTCGGAGTGCTCCAGCACGTAGGCACCGTGGGTGTGGTAGCCGCTGTGGGCGATGGCCAGGCCCAGCTCGTGCAGCCGCGCCGCCCAGCCGAGCATGCGCGCGTCGTCGTCGTCCAGATGCCAGGCCTGCGCCACCTGGGCGAACATGCGCGCGGCGGTGGCCTCCACCCGCGCGGCCTGGCGCTCGTCGATGCCGTAGCGGGCCATCAACGCCTGCACCGAGGCGTCGCGCGGGTCGTCCGCGCCGCCGCGGCCGAGCATGTCGTAGAGGATGCCCTCGCGCATGGCGGCCTTGCTCACCAGCAGCTTCTCCAGGCCCAGGGCCTGGAAGGCCGCCTCCAGGACCAGGATGCCGCCGGCGATGATCGGGCGGCGCTCGGCCGACAGGCCGGGCAGTTCGATGTCGTCGATGCGGCCGGCGCGCAGCAGCGCCTCGCGCACCCTGGGCAGCGCCTCGGCGGTGATCGCGCCCTTGGTCAACTTCATCGCCGCGCAGATCTCGCCGATGGACTTGTGCGTGCCGGAGGAGCCCAGCGCCTCCTGCCAGCCCAGGGCGCGGTAGCGGCCGGCGAAGTGCTGCAGCTCGGCGGTGATCTCGGTCAGCGCCGCCTGCCATTCCTTCTTCGACAGCTTGCCGCCGGGGAAGAAGCGGCGGGTGCTCGCGATGCAGCCGGCCTGCACGCTCTCGCGCTCGATCGGCTCGAAGCCGCGGCCGATGATGAACTCGGTCGAGCCGCCGCCGATGTCGATCACCAGCCGCAGGTGGCCGGGCTTGGGCGGCTGCGCGTGGGCCACGCCCAGGTAGATCAGGCGCGCCTCCTCGCGGCCGGACACCACCTCGATGGGATGGCCCAGGGCCGCCTCGGCCGGGCCGAGGAAAGCGCGCGGATCGCGCAGCTGGCGCACGGTGTTGGTGGCCAGGGCGCGCACGCTCAGCCGCGGCACGCCGCGCAGGCGCTGGCCGAAGCGGGCCAGGCACTCGAGCGCGCGCTGCTGCGCCTCCGCGGACAGGCCGCCGTTGTCGTCCAGGCCGTCGGCCAGGCGCACGGTCTCGCGCAGGCGGTCGACCACGCGCAGCTGGCCCAGCGTGCGCTGGGCCAGGACCATGTGGAAGCTGTTGGAACCCAGGTCGATCGCGGCCAGCGCGTCGCCGTCCTGGGGTTGCGTATGGTTCCGGGTCTGCTCGGGCATGGCGCATCTTAGCGGATGGGCGGGGCTTGCCGCGCCGGTCCGCTAGGGAAGGTCTGAACAACCCGCTCTGCCGCCCGGATTGCGGCATCGTGGCGCCGGCCTGGCGTCGCTTTCGAGCCGGATTTCGCCCGTGCAGGGCGGTTTTTGGCGGGTTTCCCCGCCTTACGGACGCA